>CAZGGR010000006.1:104930-129566 GCA_964525305.1 uncultured Akkermansia sp. | reverse complement strand
TTGACGCTACGTCTAACGTGACTTTCTTTTGCTCTCTAATTGTTTTAATGTTTTTCCCCACATTTTTTTGAATATCCATGTGCCCTTCTTCTATTGACAATATATCGGACTATTAGTATAATATAAAAGGAAAAACGGGATATTGGATTTTTTTAACAGTATATTAACTATATCAAACAAATAAACTAAGGTCAATGTCTTTTCTTCATACTGAAAATATTTTATCTGTGATGTTGGATTTTATGAATACCTAACAAAAAGGAGGAAAAACCATGTTATTAAGAAAAGCAAAGATGGATGAAGCAAAAACATCTTATCAATGTATCGAAGATGCGAGAGCATACCACAACTCCATGGGATTTGTACAATGGCATCCGGGATACCCAACACTTTCTACGATTGAAGATGATATTAAAGCGAGTATTGGTTATGTGTTTGAAGAAGGAAATGAAATTTACGGATACTGCTGTATAATCATTGGCGATGAACCAGCCTACCGTGTTATTGACGGCGAATGGAAAACGAACCGCCCTTATGCCGTTGTACATAGAATGGCATTTTCTCAGAATGCCAGAGGGAAGGGATTGTCCAAGAATGCGTTTACATTAATCAAAAAATTCTGTATTGAGAATGGGATTGAATCAATTCGTGTAGACACTCAAGACGAAAACAAAGTAATGCAGCATATTCTTGTACGTGAAGGATTTGAATATTGTGGTCTAATTACTTTTGATGGAGGACCAAAGCTCGCATATGAGTGGGATCGATAAAACTAATCGCAATAAAAAATTCTCTTAAGTAATATATCACCCTGCAAGGCAAAATCTTGCAGGGTGTTTTCTTATGCTCATATATATGTAAGACCGCAAGGCAGGTCGCCCTGCGGTGTCAATTTCGTATGTCGTAATTATCTGTCCCTGTCTTGGGATTTCTTTCTCTGCTTCGGCTGATAATTCTGCTTGCTCTCAGCCTGTAATTGTTTGAGATCATTAAGCACACTTTGTTTGGTGGGCGGTCTAAGCTGTTTTTCCATCGGTTTCAGCCGGGATTTGCCACACTGTCGCCAACAGAACGATCAGAATCTTGGACAAGAAAGACGCCATATTCATAGATACGCACGGTAAGGGGACGTTCTATTAAAAAAACAATGCCAGAGATTTCTCCAATCCCCGTCCAAATAAAAAGCCCATGGTGCGTGTGGGCAGGGGGCTAAGCAAGAAAAGGAGCCGGAGCTTTTTCATGGATAAATCAGAATTTAACGTATGATAACGCCAATGGCAAAGATGAGCATTGTTGATTATATAAAAACGATGCGGAACTTTAAGAGGGGGGGATGCCGAGTTTTTTACTTCGAACGGAGCTCCGTTTTTCTATCTTTCCTTGCTGCTTGTATAACTCCCAGTGTGAGGGATATGCAAAAGAATCCCATAAAATCGAAGCATAATCTTACGCTCCCAATGGCAATACTATAGATCATAGCTCCTACTTGGCTGGAGCCTGTAGCATAGGCATCAACACCGTCACCTGCTCCGTATGTGATCAAGATAAGAAACGCAAATACAACCTTAAGAATATTTTGCGTATTTGAGCCGGAAGGCAATTGATCCACCCCAAAGAGTATTACGACTATGGCTACTATCAGCGGTATGTGGGAAGCAAGATAGTGTATTGCCTTTCCCAACCATGTTGTGGGAAGATTTCGTTTTTCCTTCCATATCTCCTGGAGGGTATGAGTGAGTTTGAAAGCTTTTTTTTCATTCGCTCCGTGGATGGTAACTATCTGTGCCCATTTTTCCATATCATACACTCGGTCTTCTACAGCCTGGTAGAGCCATGTGCGCTTATCCTTGTAGAACGATTGGGCAACAAAGTCCAGAGCAAGTCGGAAGGTTGGGCTGTCAGTTCCGAGAGAGAGGAGTTGATCGGCAATGGGAGGGAAGTCCGGTCTGAAATTTTTGAGGTTTTTTTTAATATCTTCGGCAATCTGATACGCCTTCTGATACTGCATCGAGAGCCAGGGATTGGCTGCCAAAATCTGCTTTGCCTTCATCCTGAGCTCAGGAGGCATGGAGTCGATCCCTTTCGACACATCGCCTTTTGCTTTGAATACAAAAGAACTCATTTGTTTGGCTGCTTGACGGTAGAGATAGCAGTCAGCGGCATCTTTCTGCAGGTCATGCATGAATGCGTCCATGGCCCGGTCAAACGAGTCGACACCGTAGCGTTCCGACATATCATTCTTGAAACGAGCATCGTCTATGTTCCAGTCTTCCTCCTTAAGCAAGACTCTTTTCATGAGCTGAACAACCATGTTCTCTCTAGCCTTGTTGTCGGCCATGTACCAATTATCGGACATGGTGCCGGAACTCAGGATTTCATACCTATCCATAGATATCGTCTCTAACAGATTGATAAATAGATCGATATTTTCCCAATTACCTCTTGTATATTGTCTGGAGATTTCCTGGAGGAAGATGACGGCTTGTTTCCTCTCTCTGGCTTTTTTCAGAGCGAGAGCATCAATGCCATATTTTTTGAGTTCATTAGAAGCATTTTGTTCCGATATAAAGTCCCCGTCCTTGCCGGCTTGAATGTAGGTTTCGTAGAGTGAATCAACGGTTCTCTCTTTCTTTTCTTCCTGTTGTTGGAGGAGATCAGCATGGCGGTAATTTTCAATTCCTTGTGCTTGCTGTATGGCGGAGGAATGGAGCGAAGCAGTTCCCGCATCAGCGGTGACGGACATGGATTCCTGCTGAGATTGTTCGCTGATCGTTCCGAAAATAGCAACAGTTGGTTTTTTCCCCGAAGTATGATCAGAGAAATCAGTTTGAATTATGTTTATGATACCATTGGCATGATTCGACAAAGGAATCTGAATAATATCGGAAAAAGCCGGTGACAGAGCTATAACAAAACAATGAATTATCAGTAATAAAAGGAGTTGAGGTTTTTTCATGGATAAAACTTAATATCAACGGATGATGAGGTCAATGGCAAAGGTGAGAATTGTTGATTATATAAAAACGAAGAGGAACTTTAAGATGTGCGTTGATTTATGATGGAATAGAGGGGGGATTTGGTGTGGAATATTCCCCAAAAAAAGCCCCCTCCGGGTAATCCGGAGAGGGATGGAAAGTACGTGTGAGCCAATATGAGGAGGTTTATTCAGCCTTCGGCTTGCGAGGAGACCTCTTACGAGGCGTCTTGGGCTTGGGCTCCGGCTTCTCCTTGATATGCATGAAGGAGAGTTTGTCTGAACCGTCGGTTTTCACGGCCTCGATGGAATCGCCGGGTTTGACGTCCCCGCGAAGCAGAGCTTCAGCCAGTGGGTCTTCCATCAAGCGTTCGATGGCACGGCGCATGGGACGTGCGCCATATTGCGGATCGTAGCCGTTCTGGATGATGAGGGTCAAGGCATCCCGGCTCAGGGAAAGGGTGATGTTCTTAGCCTTGAGGCGGGTGATGAGCTTATCGGCTTCCAGCAGGACGATGCGTTCCAGATCCTGACGTTCCAGCATACGGAAGACGGAGATTTCATCAAAACGGTTCAAGAACTCCGGTCGGAATTGTTTACGAGCCGTTTCCAGGATTTTTTCCTTCATGGAGTCGTAATCTGCCGTATCGGAAGCCATGGCACCGAAGCCCATGGTACTTTGTCGTTTGGCAGATGCCGCACCAACGTTGGAAGTTAAGATGATGATGGTATTGCGGAAATTGACCTTGCGGCCCAGAGAATCCGTCACGCAACCTTCCTCCAGAATCTGAAGGAGCAGGTTCATCACGTCCGGGTGGGCTTTTTCCACTTCGTCAAACAGGATGACGGAGTAGGGGCGGCGGCGGACGGCCTCCGTGAGCTGGCCCCCTTCGTCATGGCCTACGTAGCCGGGAGGGGAACCGATGAGACGGGATGTGGTGTGTTTTTCCATGTACTCGCTCATATCGACCTGGATGAGGGCATCGGCGGTGCCGAACATGATCTCTGCCAGATTACGAGCCAAGTAGGTTTTCCCGACTCCGGTGGGCCCCAGGAATAGGAAAGAGCCGATGGGGCGGCGCGGGTCTTTGATGTCCGCACGACTGCGGCGCAGGGCGCGGGCAATGGCAGAGGCCGCTTCATCTTGACCGATGACCTTGCTCTTCAATTCGTCTTCCATGCGCAGGAGCTTGGCGGCTTCCTTTTCTTCCATGCGGGAGAGCGGAATGCCGGTCCATTTGGAGAGCACGGTCATGACGTCTTCTTCCGAGACAGGGACGTAGTTGGTCTCGTAAGCTTGACGCCATGTATCCACCATTTGCTGAAGCTCTGTTCGGGCTTGTTTTTCCTGATCACGCAGTTTGGCGGCTTCTTCAAAGAGCTGGTTGTTGACGGCCTGCTCTTTGTGGTTCTTGATGTCCTCAATGCGGGCTTCCATTTCACCGAAGTGATCCGGACGAGTCATTTGAGAAACGCGTTTGCGAGCCCCGGCTTCATCCAGAATATCAATGGCTTTGTCCGGCAGGAATCGGCCGGTGAGATACCGATGGGAGAGCTTGGCGGCGGCTTCTATGGCCTCTTTGGTGTAATGAACTTTGTGGTGTTCTTCGTACTTGGGCTGGATGCCGATCAGGATTTGAATGGTATCCTGAACGGAGGGTTCCCCTACCTGCACCTGCTGGAAGCGGCGTTCCAGAGCGGCGTCTTTCTCAATGTGTTTTCTGTATTCATTGAGGGTTGTGGCCCCAATGGCCTGGAGTTCTCCGCGGGAAAGAGCCGGCTTGATGATGTTGGAGGCATCCATGGAGCCTTCTGCAGAGCCTGCCCCCACGATGGTGTGCAGCTCATCAATGAAAAGGATGACGTTGCCTTCCCGGCGTATTTCATCCATGACGGCTTTGAGGCGTTCTTCGAACTGGCCACGGTATTTGGTACCGGCCACCATGAGAGCCAAATCCAGGGAAATGACTTTTTTATTGCGCAGGAGTTCCGGCACGTGCCCCTGAGCGATTTCCTGAGCAAGGCCTTCAACGATAGCGGTTTTTCCCACACCGGCTTCGCCCAGCAGGACGGGGTTATTCTTATTTCTGCGGCAGAGGATCTGAATGACGCGTTCAATTTCTGCGGTACGGCCGATGACGGGATCCATTTTACCTTCTTTGGCCAGTTTGGTCATGTCTCTGCCAAAGGCCTGGAGAGCAGGAGTTTTTGTTTTGACCCGTTGAGAGCGATGGTGGGCACCTCTGGGCATGGGCGGGGCTTCGTTTTCCTCCTCCTCATCGTCGTCCTCGTCGCCTTCCTGATCTGCGTTGTCGCCATCCGCATCCATCTGGTATTTGGGGGAGAGGATGTCCAAGAGTTCACGGCGGATTTGTTCCGGATTCGCCCCGAAGTGGCGCAGAATCTGTCCGGCGACGCCCTCTCCGTCTTGGATAAGAGCCAGGAGGAGGTGTTCCGTGCCGACGTAGGAGTGGTTGAGCTTCTGGGCTTCACTGGCAGCCATGGCCAGGATTTTGCGGACTCTGGGGGTGTAAGGGAGGTTCCCCTCTGCCGGTTCTTCAGAGCCACGGCCGATATTTTCTTCCACTTGCTTGCGAACGGCAGTAAGTTCTATTCCCAGATTTTCCAGAATGGTGACGGCCACACCCTGACCCAGTTTGAGTAATCCCAGGAGGATGTGTTCCGTGCCAATGTAATGATGATTGAAGCGATCTGCTTCCCGTCGTGCGTGCGCCAGTACTTGTTGCGCTCTGGGCGTGAAGTTATTCATGTATTGTAAAATGGTTTATGGGTTGTTGTATTAGTTGCCGGAAAGTTCTTTCCGGATGATGTCGGCACGGAGCTGATCTCTGTGTTCCTGAGAGGACTGAACAGACGCATGCTGCAGAGTCAGATGAGCCGGCTGGATGTTCATAATGGTTCGATTGACGGTTTTTAACGCCTGATTGGAGAAGATATCCAGGGAGGCCCCCATTCGCAGGAATGAGAGCAGGCCCAGAGCTTCCTGAGAGGAAAGCAGGACGGCGTGAGACAGCAGTCCGTAAGCACGGGAAATGCGGTCTTTTAATTGCAGCTCAGAGGATTGGAGCAAGCGTCTGCGGGCGTTCCATTCCTGATGAGCCAGGTCTGAGGTGAAGCGGGTCATGCGCTCCACGATTTGTTCCTCGCTATCGCCTAATGTGGACTGGTTGGAGATTTGGAACAGGTTGCCGATGGCGTCGGTTCCTTCTCCGTACAGACCGCGGATGGTGAGGTTGAGCTGAGTTGCCGCCTGTACCACCTGTTGCATTTGTTCGGCAATCACCAGTCCGGGCAGGTGCAACATGACGGAGGCTCTCATGCCGGTGCCCAGGTTGGACGGGCATGCGGTGAGGTAGCCCAGCCGTTTGTTGTAGGCATACGGGAGCTTGGATTCCAGCTCCGAGTCTAATTTGGAGATGGCGGACCAGGCTTTTTTCAGTTGAATGCCGGGCAGGATGTACTGCAAGCGCAGGTGATCCTCTTCGTTAAAGAGGATGCTGGCGTTTTGATGGCGAGAGATGAGGACGGCGCACCCTTCCGAGCGTGCTGCCAGTTCACGGGAAATGAGGTGGCGCTCCACCAACAGTTGTTTTTGATGCTGAGAGAGCTCCGATAGTTCCGCATAATAGCTACCTTTCAAGCCTGAAAGCTTGCGGGCGACTGCCGATGTGCGGGCTAGGATTTCTTCCCGTTGCTGACGCGTAGCCCAGCCCGGGAATGGTGTAGCGGTCAGATTGCGGGCTAAGCGGATTCTGGAGGTGAGGACAATGTCATGCTTGTCCTGAGACTCCACCATCCATTTGGCGGGGTTGTTGAGTAAATCTTCAAAGAGCATGAATGTTAGTTGGTCTGCGTGCGCAATTGATTGATTTGGTCGCGGAGCTTGGCTGCTCGTTCATAATCTTCTTTTGCCACAGCCAGAGATAGTTGTTGCTCCAGGTCACTGATGGTGAGTTTTTTCTCTTCCCTTTTTTCTGCCTGTTCCGGCGTTTTGCCGTGATGGTGGGAATCAGGCTGAATCTGAGAGAGCAAGGGAAGGATTTCTTCTTCGAAGACATGGTAGCATTCACTGCATCCCAGTCTCCCCACATTTTTGTAATCCTGAAGGGTAAAAGAGCAGACAGGGCAGGTGGTGAGAGGAAGAGATTGCAGCAGTGCGGTAATGGGGATGGCTTCTTCCTCCTTTTGCTCCTTGCTGAATTGCCCCTGCAGATTAGGGAACAGTTTCTCTGCCAGATCAAAGGCATCCGGATCCAGTAAGCCCCGCTCTTGAGCGCATTTGGCGCAGAGGCAGAACTTGGTAGATTTGCCGTTGATGATCTGTGTCAGGAACACCGTTGCCGGTGCTGAGCATATCTCACATTTTTTCACAACCGGCATTATACCGCTTGTTCGGATGATGAACTAGGAGTCTGCGTGTCATGGATTTGTCATGACGGACAGGAGCGTTATTGGTCTGACGGGGTGTTTTTTCTGCGTTGTTTTAAGAGGCCGAATCGAGTTGAGAATAAATAAGCCAGGCAGAAGATGACACCCAACACCAGAATGATAGTGGCGCCGAGGTGCCAGCCCAACGGAAAGGAGATGTAAAATGCCAGCAGAGAACCCAGACCGCCGATGAGGCCGCCGCCCCAGAACAAGTGGGATGGTTTATTGGTGAGAAGGTACATGGTAGCGGCAGGACCGACCAGTAGCCCCAGGGTCAGGAATGAGCCGACGGCCTGGAGGGAGGAGACAAGAACCAGAATGATGAGAGAGAAGATGCCGTAATTGATGAGCCGAGAGGGGATACCGAGCGTGGTGGCGATATGGGGATCGAAGAGGTAAATCAGGATAGGACGGCGGAAGAGCAGGAGGATTAAGACGCTGATGGAACTGATGGCAAAAGCAATCCACAGGTCTGAGTTGGAGAGACTCATGATGGAGCCGAATAGCCAGTCATCTATTTTCTGCTGTAGACCCAGCCTGACCAGAATGATGAAGCCGGCGGCAAATGCCGTGGTATGCAGGATGGACAGGGCGGTGTCTTGGTTGAGGCGAGAAGTGCGGGAGACGAAGAGGGAGCCCAACCCCACGATAAGGGCCGCGACGATGGCTCCCGTCAGCAGGCTCCAGCGATTGAGACCGAAAAGCAGAACGGCTGCCGCTATGCCCGGCAGAAGGGCGCAGGAGAGCGTACCTATCTGAAGGGCGGATTTTTTCAGGATAACCAGTCCGCTGACAAAGCCGTTGGCAAAGCCGATCATGATGCAGGCCAGCAGGGAGCGTTGAGCGATAGGTTCGCTTAGAAATTGCAGGAAGTCGTCCATTATGGATTCCGGTTGGCTGTGAGAGGGTGCATTCCGTATGTTTTCCGGATGAGCTCAGGGGAGAGGGCTTCTGCCGGAGGGGCAAAGGCGGTTACGTCCCTATTCATCAGGAGAGCCATATTGAAGATGTCGGCTGCCGTATTCAGGTCGTGGTGGGAGGCGATGACCAGCCGACCTTCAGCCGCTAAAGAGGTCAGTAAGTGCCCCAACGATTGGCAGGAGGGGGCATCCAGTCCGGTGAAAGGTTCGTCCAGTAAAAGGACATGAGCTTCTTGAGCCAATGCTCTGGCTAAGAATGCCCGTTGTTGTTGGCCTCCGGAAAGCTCGGATATTTGGCGGTCAGCCAGAGCTTCCATACCTAATACGTGCAACGATTTGTCTACGATATCTTTATCATGTTGCCCAAAATTTTTCCATAGACCCAATGCCGGATAGCGGCCCATTTCCACCATGGCTCGGACAGTGATGGGGAAGGACCAGTCCACATCTGAGCGTTGGGGCAGGTAAGCAATTTCGCCCGGTGTGTTGTGCAGAGGGATGCCGTTCCACAGGACTTCACCAGAATCCGGATGAAGCAGGCCTGCCAGTGCCTTGATCAGGGTGGATTTACCGGCTCCATTGGGGCCCATCAGAGCGAGGGTGTGTCCGCAAGTGATAGAGAAATTGATGCGATGCAGAGCAAGGTGACGACCATAGTAGACACTGAGATTTTTTACATCCAGGCGGTGGCGATCCGGATGGCTGGCCTGTGCACCCCAGCAGATGTGATCCCGGGTGCAGTGATGGGAGGGAGGGGTTATTTCCATGAGAAAGAGAAGCTGTCATTCAAATCGGGACCGAAGGACCAGCGGGTGACGGAGATGGTTGGCTTGCCCTGCGGTTCCAGTTCCAGGGTGACGGGGGTGTCCGGTGTGGATGTTGGCCAATGGGCGTCTACGGTTAGTGTGATGGGGACGGAGCTGATCGGCAGATCGCATTCTAATTCTTCAAGCAGAGCCGGGGCAGAGAATTGATGAAGTGGGGTGCCGCCGCAGGAGATGACGAGGGATTCCGGCTGATGAGCGCACTTAACGGTGATAAGCGTGCGGATGGTCTCCGTTGGTGCTGTTGGAGTGAGATCAGTGGATATATGGGAGGTGGTGGCGGGTGTGGTTATCTTGTACAGAAGGCCTCCCAGCAGGATGACGACTATCAGCGTGGGGAGGAAGGTCCTTAATGGTGTGCCTGTCATGGTTGTTCTGAGGGAGTAAGGGCTTCTTTGATGATACGCACGTTTTGTTTGAACATGGTTTCAAACGTATGGCCGTTCGGAGCCAGACCGTCGGTGTTGAGCGGTTTAGCAACGGTGAGATTCAGGGTTTTGGCTATTTCGGTAAGGCTTTTGGGATTAGCGGAATATTCCGGGAACAGAGCTTTGATGTCACCATGGGTTGCCCGCAATTTTTTTAATGTAGCGGCCAGCTGAGCGGAATTGCCCTCATCTTCACGGCTGATGCCCTGGATGCTGATGCTACGAAAGCCGTATTCCTTGCAGAAATGGTTCATGGCGGCGTGTCCTGTAACCAGGATGCGCTTGTCTGCCGGGATGGCAGCCAGTTCTTTTCTGGCCCAGGCAGAGAGTTTGTCCATGTGTCTGTTCCAGCGGTTCATTCCTGCTTTGTAATCTTGCTGATGTAGCGGATCCATGCTGATGAGGCGATCTGTTAAGGCACGGGCGGCTCGTTTCATGTTGGACGGGGTGTGCCACCAATGGGGATCGTGAGGGCCGTGGGAACAGCATTCTCCATCGTGGTGATGTTCGTGTTCGGCTGTGTCTTCCGTCACGGCGACATCAGGAATGGTTGCTCCAAGATCCAGAATCTGCGCCTTGCCGTTCAGGGCGTCTTTTAATTTGGGAAGATAGGGTTCCAGATTCTTACCGGAGGCCAGCACCAGTTGCGCCTTGCCGGCTGCTGCTATGTCCTGCGGTGCCGGTTCAAAGCTGTGCAGGTTGCCGTTGGGGCGCAATAAGTCTGTCACTTGGGTATGCTTGCCACCAATGGCGCGTGCCATGTCCCCCAGAATAGGATGCAGCGCTGCAATGTTTAGTGCCGATGAGTCTTGAGCCTGGCCGGGGCACAGCAAGGCTAAAAGAAGACACAGAAAAGGAAGCAGAATGCGGCGGAGCATGCCTGATATTATGAACCTCGGATATAAGTGATGCAATGGTCAAATTTGTCTGCTGAAATAAGAGGCTGTTTCGGTGTAAAGTTATCATGGATAGGCAGTCTTTTTTTGATTCGGAGCAGTTGAATAAATTACGGATTTGCTAGGTAAGATCTGTGAGAGAAGATGGGCTGATTAGGGAAGGGGGAGAGCTTGGTGAATGTCTGTCGTCAGCAGGTGATTTTTTCTTGTGGAGTAAAGTGTTTTTTGGTTTCATTATTGCGCATCATCATGAATGGTTTTCAACTTCTACAATGTGGTTTGAGTGTGGCTGCTATGTTGGGGGCTTCTGCCCTTGCTGCTGCTCCGGCCGTGTATCCTACTCCTCAGCAGTCGAAATTAACTTCTAAAACTGTTACTTTTTCCGGTAAACCTTATGTAGTTATCCGTACTGCCAAAGCGGCAAACAATACCAATAAGCTTTTGAATGGAGTTCCAGAAAAATCCGGAGCTTATAAATTGGTAATTTCTTCTCAAGGGAAGGTTAGTATCGGAGCTCATGACGAACGAGGTGCTTTCTATGCGATACAGACCTTGCGCCAGCTCGGGACTAAAGCCGGTGAGAAAGGTAGCGTGACATTACCCGTGGGCGTGATTACGGACTGGCCTGATATTGAGTTTCGTGGCACGGTTGAAGGTTTTTACGGTACTCCATGGAGTCATGAGGCCCGATTGAGCCAGTTGCGCTTTTATGGCCAAAACAAGATGAATACGTATATTTACGGCCCTAAGGATGATCCTTTCCATTCTTCTCCTCATTGGCGTGACCCTTATCCTGCCGATCAGGCTTCTCAGATTAAGGAGCTGGTAAAAGCCGCTAAGGAAAACCATGTGGACTTTGTCTGGGCCATTCACCCCGGTAAGGACATCAAGTGGACGGAGGCAGACATGAACAACGTCATCAAGAAGTTCGAGATGATGTATCAGCTGGGTGTGCGTTCTTTTGCCGTGTTTTTTGATGACATTTTTGGTGAAGGAAAGCGTGGTGATATGCAGGCTCGATTGCTGAATAAGATTAATAATGAGTTTGTTAAGGTAAAGAAAGATGTGACTCCTCTGATCATGTGCCCAACAGAGTACAATCGTGGTTGGGCAGATCCCAAACCGGGCACCTATCTGGATATCTTAGGCGAGAATCTTGATTCATCCATTCACGTAATGTGGACGGGAAATTCTGTTTGCCATGATATTACGCTGGAGGGGCAGCAGTGGGTGAATAAGAGGATTAAGCGCCCTTCTTACGTCTGGTGGAACTTCCCCGTTACGGATTATTGCCGTTCTAATCTGTGTATGGGTCGCGTGTATGGGCTTGCAACGGAGCCGGGTGCCAAAGAATCCATGAGTGGCCTGGTTTCTAACCCCATGGATAAACCGGAGGCTTCGAAGGTTTCTCTTTTCGGGTTGGCGGATTATGCCTGGAATATCAACGGCTTTAAATCGGAAGAAGCTTGGAAGGAGGGGGTAAAGCGCTTGTTCCCTCAGGCGGCTGCCCCCATGCAGGTCTTTGTAAATCATAACTCTGACCAAGGTCCTAATGGACACGGTTACCGCCGTGAGGAGTCTGTGGAGATTGAGCCTGTGGTGAAGCGTGTGCTGGAAGCTGCTAAATCTGGCAAGGTTGAAAAAGCAGATGCCGATTTGCTGAAGAAGGAGTTCTCCCGCATGATAGCTGCAGCGCCGGCTATTCGTGCCAAAGCTAATAATCCTCGACTGATGAAAGAAATCGGTGCATGGGTGGATGCTTTTGAACAGTTGGGCTATGCTGGGCAGTATGTGATGGCTGCCTTGGATGAAAATAATGCCAAGAGTGCTGTGTCTCAGCTGGTACAGGCGACTCAGGCTCTGACGACAATGGAGAATATTTCTCGCACTCATAATGAGGAAGGGCAGTTGTACCGCTCTGTGGTGAAGACCGGATCTCGCGTGATGACTCCTGCTGTCAATGAATTGGCAGATATGGTGTCCAAGAAGGTTTTCCCGGTTATTGCCGGTGCTCCTGCGATTTCCCCCAAGCCTTTGGTTAAGGGAGGGAATACGGATAAGGCTGATCTTTTCTGTGACGGTGATCGTGGTTCTTTCTGGCATTCAGGTGTTTATGGTCAGTCTGGTGACTGGTATGGTGTGGATTACGGTATGCCCATTCCGGTGCGGAGTGTTGAGGTACTGATGGGCCGCAATGATAAAGATGGTGATTATGTGGCTAAAGGTCAGTTGGAAGGTTCTACGGATCTGAAGACTTGGAAACCATTAGGGGCGGAAACCTCCGGTATGCAGGTGGTTTGGAAGCAGGATAAGCCTATTGCTCTCAGAGCTGTGCGCTATCGTGTGATTGAACCTAAGAAAACGGGGAACGGCCGCTCAGTGTGGACAGCTGTGCGTGAAATTGCTGTCAATACGCCACCTTCGGCCATGGCTGCTTCTAATGTGGCCGGATTGGAAGGGGTTTCCGTACAGAAGTCCGATAAGATTGTTCGCATCAATCGTGTGATGGAAACGCACAAGATGAAGCCTGGCGAATATATATCTCTGCAATTGGATGGTCCAACGGATGCTACGTGGCTGGAAGTTAACCTAGAACGTGACGATGTCAATTCTTGGGCTGAGGTTCTGTTGGATGTGGAAGGTTCTGCGAAGCCGGTTGTTCAAAAGCTGGACAAACAGGGTAAGAACTTCATCGCCAGAGGTCCGCAGCTTCCTAAGCGTATCAAGGGGATGAAGCTCGTCAATAAGAGTAATCAGGAGCAGGATATCGTCCTGAATATGTTCAAGTTTGACGTTCCTCCTTCTGATCCCGGAACCAGTCTGGTTTCTTTGAGCGATAGAAACTTGAAAACGGTTTATCGGGCAGATAAGCCTCTGGACGTGGTCGTGCCCAACTTGGATAATCCTAAGGCTTCCAAGGTGTTGGTTGTTGGGTCTGCTGCTTTTGCCATTCAAGCTCGTAGCGGAAATGGTACTTGGTCCATGGTTGGGAAACGGGAGGCTACACCGGGTGTTGCGGAATATACCATTCCGGTTGGAACTTCTGCCGTTCGCTTGACATATAAGGCTTCTCAGCCGAATAAGATCATTAATGAAGTGATCTTTTCATCTCGGAAGTAAGCCGTTTTTTCTATCTTTGATGACAAGCTCCGTTCGGTGAATATGCCGAACGGAGCTTTTTTGGTTTTAACTATCGTTCTGTGCCGGAAATTGGCCAAGTTTTTTATGATAAGCGTGTTTTTGCAGCGTTTGGAAAGTGGGATGGAGTAAACAAGCTTCTTGACCCTGCTGGATGTGTAGCTAATATACTGGCATGACGCTGGACTTTCATTGGAATCTTCTCCCTTCTGTAAAAGAGGATGATCCGGCGTTAAAGGCTTTTCCGGAAGATTTACCTTTGCTGGTAAAGCAGCTTTTGTGGCAACGCGGTTTTTCCGGAGATTTGGAAACAGAGCTTTTTTTGAATCCCAAGCTTTCTCATTTGACAGATCCTTTTCTGATGGGAGAAATGAGGGAGGCTGTAGATCGGATTTTCCGCGCTGTGGATGCAGGAGAGACCGTCTGTATTTACGGGGATTATGATGTTGATGGTGTGACGTCTGTGGCGTTGCTTAGAGCGATTCTGATGGCATATGATTTGGAGCCTCAGTATTTTATCCCGGTGCGTTCCAAGGAGGGATATGGACTCAGTGTGGCTGGTATTAATCGTTGCCTCAGTGAGTGTTCTGAAAAGCCGAGTTTGATTATTACGGTGGACTGCGGTACTTCTTCGATTAAAGAGGTAGAGGCCCTGAATGATTTGGGGATAGACGTTATTATTCTGGATCACCATGAAGCTGGGCCTCAAGGGCGTCCAAATGCGGTGGCTGTGGTGAATGCCAAAATTGAACAAAACAGCCCGTATACTTATTTTTGCAGTGCTGGTGTGGTTTTTAAGTTGGCTCATGCTCTCCTGAAGGAACGTCGCTTAAAAACATTTGATCTTAAGCTTTATTTAGATCTGGTGGCGGTAGCTACCGTGGCAGACATCGTGCCCCTGGTGGCAGAAAACCGGATTTTGGTTCGGTATGGGCTGGGAAGGTTGGCACACAGCCGCCATACCGGTCTGAAAACGCTTACAGAAATTGCCGGAATACGGCCTTCTGACTCCGGAAATCATTCTGGCTCGTTGAATGCTGCCCACGTGGGGTTCCGAATCGGGCCTCGCATTAATGCTGCCGGTCGAATGGATTCGCCCATGGATGCGTTGGAACTTTTGTTGACCATGGATTCTGACCGTGCTCTACAGCTTGCCCAAATGCTGGATTCCCACAATCGTAAACGACAGGAGGAAGAGGAGGCTATACGAACGGATGCTGTGGAAATGTTACATCACTCGTTCAATCCGGAGCGAGATCATGTGATTGTGCTTGGGTCCCGTTCTTGGCATCCCGGAGTGGTGGGTATTGTGGCTTCTCAGCTCATGCGCCGATATCATAAACCAACTTTTGTCATTGCTTTTGATGAAAGTGGTGTAGGGAAGGGGTCCGGTCGTTCTATTCCCGGTGTGTCGTTGGTTCAAGCTATTCATCACTGTGCCGATACGCTCATTTCCGGCGGGGGACATGATATGGCAGCCGGACTGGTTATTGAGGAAGCTCGTATGGATGATTTCCGCCGGGCTTTTAACCAATACGTTTCCGATAATACGACGGAAGAACAGCGTTGTCCTGTGCTGAAAATAGATATGGAAGTGGCTTTCAAGGAACTGACGTTGGATTTATTGGATAGCTACGAAAAGCTGGAGCCATTTGGAAATTCTAATCCTCAACCGCTTTTTATGAGTTCTAATGTCTTCCCTACAGAGCCACCTAAACGTGTGGGATCCAACCATTTGAAGCTTTTCATGCGTCAGGGAATGGTGGAACGTGACGCTATTTTCTTTAATGGAGCGGAAAGGGATTTGCCTAATCCTCCTTGGGATATTGCTTTTACAATTGATCGGAATGTGTTCCGGGGGCGTACTTCTCTGACGATTTCTATTCAGGAAATACGTTCTCATGTTCAGGATTAAACTTCTTGTTTTTTCTAAATGATAAAAATGCGGCATATTGTCTGATTTGTACAAATATGCCGCATAGTTGAGCCGATAAGAAAAGGGAATGTGTGGATTCCAGTTCCCCTATACGTTTCAGCTTCTGTCTATTGTAATACGATTAATTGGCGGGTGGAGGAGTGAATACACGCACAGAGAGGTCTTTATCCAGGAGAAGCATTCCTTGGCCTTCTCCCTTGATCAGACGCAATTTGCTGATGATATCCTTCACGCTTTCTTCTTCTTCCACCTGTTCTGTGACAAACCATTGCAGAAAGATATCTGTAGCAAAGTCTCGTTCTTCTTTGGCAAGTGCAACCAGGTCGTTAATACGGCGTGTGACTTCTTGTTCATGGGCAAGCGTGGCTTCAAAGACTTCAAGAATATTGCTCCAGCTGGCCGGTGGGGCATCTATGGGTAACATGGTGACGTGTCCTCCTCTGGAAAGAAGGAAATCGTAAAACTTCAGTGCATGAGCGGTTTCTTCCTGATACTGAATGCGCATCCAGTGGGAAAAACCGGTTAAACCGGCATCCTGCAGATAGGCGGACATGGCCAGGTACAGATTGGCCGAATACATTTCCCATTTGATTTGCTCATTGAGAGCATTTGCTATTGATGTACTGATCATATGTAAAATCCGGTTGATTTCCTCCATTCCTACAAAACAAAGCCCGCAGGATCAAGATAATCCTGCGGACGTATGACGAGGGTGAATAACTAGAAGAATTAAGCATTGGCTGAATCTGCCACCGTTTCTTCTTGTGCGGTGGTGGAAGACTCAGTTGCTTCTGCTGATGGCGTTTCTTCTGCCGGTACAACTGGTGTAGCCGGGGCAGATTCTTCTGCAGATGTTTCAGCGACAGGAACTTCTTCTTCCGTTTTGGTGTCAGTTCCGTCTTGTTTCTTCGCCTGTTGAGCCTTTTTCTTAGATTTGCTCTTATTTTTGATTTCTTCTTTGGTTGCCGTTTGGCTTTGGGTAGCAGACGCTGTCTTGGCACGAGTTACCGTGTTGTTGGAAAAAACAAGAATGTATCCTTGTTCAGATAACCACAGTAGGTCGCGAACCAGATTTTGTTGCCTTTCTTTTGCTTGAGCAACTTCTTCTTCCGTTGCCTGTCCGACTTCCGGAATTGGAGAAAGTTCTTTAAGCATCGCATCCACTCCTTTGCCGGGGTTATTGCTTGCCCAGGTGGCAATAGACATCAAAGAATCGGATAAGACTGTTCCTTCATCGATAGCCTTGGGGCGAGCCGGGCCTGTATAATGATTCCCTTTCCACTTAAAGATGGGCATATGATGTCTGGCCAGGCCATGGCAGAGGTTCGGGATCAACATGCTGGGATGATGACGTGTGGCGGTGGATAATTGGATCAGATGTGCCCATAATCCTGGGGAAAGATAGTTTTTCTTCACCCCTCCGTTGACGAATACCTTGTCCGTAACTTCAAAACATTCATCAAAGTGATGTGCTTCAAAGTCTTGTTCTACGGCGACAGGTGTTTCAAGCATAAGCTCTTCAGAGCCTTCTCTGACCGGCTTCCATACGGTGCGCTTGGAAACTGCGTCTTTCCATGCTTGTACGGTTTCTTCTCCCTTGTCCGTTACAATTTTGGAACGGAACACGTCAAATGGCATATGGGAAAACTGTGTACGGTGTAAGTTCAACAAAGCAGACTGATAGCCGTGCCAATTGACCGGACCAATCAATTCATTGTTTAAGGTGCATTTGGCGATGGCTTTGAAGTCTCCTTTGGGTGCTTCTACTTCTTGCACCACAGCTTCATAATACTTGGGCATCCAAGTGGCGTTCCAGATATGTTTAATGGCTTCGGGACGGGAAATAAAGCAAGCTCCGTCTCCATTCTTACAACGGTACAGATCCGGACCGTTTTCTTGTTTCATGAAGACCAAATCGTAACGGTCGTGCGCGCCCATGACGACTTTTGCCAGATCCAGCAGGGAGATGGTGCGACGGTGTTTTTGTACTTCTTGGTGTAGAGCAGCCAGTCCGGAATCTACAGGACGCAATTCCACACGCAACCCTTCCGTTGGTTCTGCCATCGGGACACGAGATGTTTGTTCATGGCGTTCCCCTTGGCGACGATTACGGAAGCTACCGCGTGAGCGGTCTTCGCGATTGAATCTCTTTTCATCGCTTGAACCATCAAAACGACGCTCTCCACGAGTTTGTCGTCCTTCCCGGTTGTCTCGTCGCTGACGACGGTCACCCCCTTGCCTATCGTTAAACTTGCGTTCCGGATAAGATACGGTCCGTTCCTGACGGGCTCCAGGTTTAGCCCAAGCCGGACCAAATTGGAAATCGGCTAAACCAGAAAGATCCGGAATTTGCTGCTTGGTGTCTGTAGAGGGAGTTTCTTCGGTCATCATGTTATGTTACGGGTTGTTTCAATAACAACTAAACGAGGGGGATGGCAATCATTTTACGTGCAAATGGCACGAAATTTGTTCAAATTGTCATGAAATGCATCCGAAAACGCAAATATTTTCGTTGCATTATTACAATTCAACCTCTGTTAATCTCTATTATGGATAATATTCGTCAACGTCTTTCCGAGCTTGGTTATTCCATTTATGATGCTCCTGCTCCCGTAGGCTCTTACGTCCAATGTGTGCGCACCGGTAATTTGTTGCACCTTTCCGGCGGTATCTCCATTAACGGTGATGATAAATATTTTGGTAAAGTAGGGCAGGATTTGACGGTGGAAGAAGGTCAGGCCGCTGCTCGGGCTGCTATGTTGAATCGTTTGGCTGTGATTATTCAGGCTGTCGGTTCTTTAGATAAGGTATCTCGCATTGTTGCTGTAAATGGCTTTGTGAATGCCGGTCCGGATTTTTATGATCATCCTAAAGTCCTTAACGGTGCTTCTGATTTGCTGGTTGAAGCTTTTGGTGAAATCGGTAAACACAGCCGTACAGCCGTGGGTGTTTCCGCTCTACCTCTGAATGTTGCGGTGGAAATCAGTATGGTTGTGGAGGTCCATGATTAAGTTTTAACAGTATGGTAAGGATTCGTGCTTGAATCTTACGCCGTATTCTTGTAAACTCCCTCCCGGTGTTGATGCCCTCGTGGCGGAATGGTAGACGCTGCAGACTTAAAATCTGTTGTCCGCAAGGACGTACCGGTTCGAGTCCGGTCGGGGGTACTTCTCTGAATAACAACACTTTACGTAGAAAAAGAGCTCGCTTTTGGCGGGCTCTTTTCGTTTACAAATATGCTGAATTTGCCTCTTTTTGCTTGTATCTCCAGTCAAAAATAGTTACCCAGAATGGACGATAAACGGAAAAAGAAAGTGGCTTCTTTGACGCCGGTAAGAGATGTTTCCCGTGAAAAGTAGGGAAAAGTTTGTTGGCGGTGGTCGATTCCGGCGTCTTTTTCTGTGTCAGGGAGGCGGGAGCAGAAATTTTTTTCTTCTTATAAAAAGGCTTTGGCGGCAGCTGGTGAGATTAAGGCTGTGTAGTGCGTTTTGAGTTGGAGTTGATGGTAAAGGTCTCTTCGTTCAAATTCACAGACGGAGAATCTATTTTTTTGTATCAAATCGGCTGTGTTTATAAAAATAACCCCGACCTGTTTCCAAGTCGGGGGAAGATGGCCTTCGAAAGGTCTGTGGGGGAGTCACGCTTGAATCATGGATATGCTCTACACCCAACATTCGCCGTACGGCAACCCATGACGCGCTGGTTTTGAAGTACCTTTATTGTGCATGGGAAAGGTTGTGGTGCAAGTGAAAAATGCAACTTTTTAATAATTTTGTGACTTGTCTTAGAAAAATATTGAAATAGAATTATATCGACTTGTTTCTCTTCCAATATTTTTATCCCGAATCCTATGCAATATCCTTTAAATCCCGATAAAAACCTTTCCTATATTGAAAAATGGCAGCAAGACCCTTTTTTCGCTCCCGATACCGTTGTGTTGGGCATCGACATCGGCGTGGAAGGCATCGGTATTGCCGTGCGAAAAGGCGCGGAACTGCTCTACTGCAAATCGCTCATCATGGAATTACCCCAAGCGGCGGCATTGAAAGAACGCCGTCAATTCCGCGCGTCACGTCACGCCAGAAAAAATCGGCATACCCGCATGTACCGCCTGAGCAAGCTCTTCGAAAAGCACGGCTTGCCGTGGGTTTCTAATGAAATCATGTCGAAAAGCGATCCGTTTGTTTTGCGGTATAGGGCAATCAATGGGAAGCTAGCTTCCAAAGAAGCCCTTTCCATCTGCATTCGCTCCGTCGTGGCACATCGTGGTTATGATTTCTTTGCCATGGTCGAACAGGGGGAAACCGACGATGCCGGTGAATTCCCGTGGGGTGAATCCGACAGACTCTCTGATGCTCAAGCATGGATCAAGGGAAACTATATCGATAAGGAACAGGCAAAATACCTGAAAGACCTTGCCGAGGTGCTCACATACAACAAAAAGGAATTGGATGAACAACAGATAAACGAATTCCGCGATTTGATTGATGCTCGGGTGAAAGCTTTCGAGCTTGAAAATATTGAAGCGCATTTGAAAAATTACGTCAAAAATAACATCAACAATCGCAAAGCCCGCAATGCCAATTTCCCTCGTTCGCACGTCAAAGAGCATTTGACAAAGATTCTGGAACGCCATCGCGAGTTCATCGAAAATTACGATGATTTTGTAAAGATCCTCTTTTTGCCCTGCGATACGAAAGAACACAAGAACAAGGCGATCTTCCATTTCAACCGCAAAACACCGCACGAAGCCTACTTGCTCTACGAAAAGAAGGTCAAGTCTTGCCCATGGTGTACGGAATTGGGGCTTTCTCCCGAAAAATGCGGCAAGCAAAACGATCAAGAGATCATTTTGTGGAATCTTCTCGATTTTGTTTCCGTCCGCACCTTTGAGTTCAGTTTCAAAGAAAATAAAAAAACAATCGTCAAGCGAGGCAAACTTCCTGAAGCCATGGTGTGCGCCCTCATCGACGGTGTGCGGAAGGGTGGCTTAAAGTGGAATGAAATCAAAAAAATGGCAGAAGAAAAGGGATCGAAGTTCGCACCCGGAGAATGGAATAAATCCCAATTGGAACAGCTGAAAGACATTTGCTCCCCGCCCGCCTTCAGGAAAAACAAACGCGCCAACATCAGTACTAAAGCGGCAAAAGCCTTGTTTGAGATGTTTACGGAGAATGAACAAACCTTTGCCCCCGATGCCGTGGAAGCTCTCAAAAAAGGATGGGATTTATACAAGAAAAGGCAACAAATTCAATCCGAGGGAGTTTCTTATCCTCAAGTCCGCACCTTGCTAGGAACCCTCGTCCAAAAGGGAAAAAAGAAAAACCAATTTGCCACCACAGGTTTTCTGCAAAGGTTGTTTGAAAAAGAATTGTGCGACAAACTGGGCGGGAAAACCGTGCCGGATTACTGCGTCATTGAATGCATCAAGAACCCAGCACGTTCAAGCGAACGAAAAAAAGAAATTGAGGAGGAACAAAAGAAAAACAGAGCGCGTACCGAAAAATTATTGAAGGATTTCGGTAAAGATCCCGACAAGGAAACGATAACAAACAGCGATCGTCTGCGGAGTACCCTGTTCAGCCAGCAAGGAGGCACAAAGGATAAGCCCGCCGTTTGTCCCTTCACCGGGCAAGAGCTGGGGAACGATCCCTTTGCTCCAAATCTGGAACTGGCGCACATCTTTCCCGATTCGCGCGGAGGGGTGTACATGCGCGATAATTTGGTGTTGACCACGCGCGAAGTGAATGCTGCCATGGGCAATCGAACGCCGTATGAAGCAGCACAGGAGAATCTGCCAGGTTGGCTCTCTTGGGAAGAAATGAAGAGGGTGATCAGTGTATTTCATTGGGGAAAAACAAAATGTGAAATTTTTGCCTTTATTCCGAATGAGAATGGCGGCTCTGCTTTCCCCGATTTTAACAACATGACATACACGGCGCAACTGGCACGCGAACTGCGCAACATGGTGGCACGTTGGATGGGGATTTCCGGCGACGCAGAAAGGTTACGTAAGCACATCGGCAATCCACACGGCGTTTACACAGCCGCCGCCCGCAAGAGGCTGACAGATACCGCAAAAGATCGCGAAACGCATACACACCACCGCGTGGATGCCTTTGTCTTATCGTGTCTTCCGCCAATGGGATTGAACTATGTGCAAGACGGCGGTGTTTTCCTCACCGAAAAAACAACGAATGAGGATGGAAAGGTATTCAGGCAACTGACATACTGTTTGCCGAAAGATACGAATTTCTTGCCCAAATTATCAGATTTGGAGAAGGAAAACGACGAGCCACCTGTGATCAAACTGCGCAGTAACAGCAAATACAAATCTCTGGGGCTCAGCACCTACTGGAGCTATTCTTACGGGAAGCCCTGTCTCCAAAGATGCCCGTTTACCATGGACGCAATATCCAAAGCAAGGAAGAAACTAGAAAAGAAATACAAAAATGGGTTAACAGATTCCAGAACAGTCATGATATGTCTGAAAATAATGGGAATTAGCGATACGCCGAAGGGGAAACGCAGTTTGCTCCCATCTGAAGAAGATATCCAGACATGGATTTATTCTCAAACTCCAGCCACGAAAAATGATTCGACATTAGGTCAAAAGACCGCTCAAGCAAAAACGTTCCGTTTGAACTCATCAAGTGGAAAATCCCAAAAAGGTACTCCCGTCAAACACTTCGTCAAAATAGATGCGAATGGTGGCTTGGACAATTCGCCACTCAAATGGAGTGGCATTATTTCGAAGAACGGCAAGTTTGATCAGCTCCGCAGTCTGGATTCTGCCAACGACCGCCTTGAAATTTGGCTGGGCTGGAATCCGAAAAAGAAACAATGGGAATACCAGAAACGCATCATTCCCACGCGAGCGGCTCTTCTCGGCATCAAACGCATGGGCATCCCGTGGCGTGGGCGGAACAACGCCCCCGAATACCTGATTCAACTGTTAAATGCAAAAAAAGCGAAAGACCTGAAAACTCTCGTCTGTGGCGCTCTGTTCCCGTATTCCAAGAAAGTGGCAACCTTCCGAAAGGGTGATGTGTTTTTCAGAGAGTTTTTTTATGATGAAGATATACAAGGGAAAAAAATTGAAAAATCTATAAAAACGTGGGGGGCAATATCCGGCATAGAAAGTGACAGTAAAGGTGGGATTGTCTTAACCCCTTTAACAACAAAAATAAAAACAAAGAGGAAAGGACGCGTTTTAAAAGACATCCAAGTCATTACATCCTTGAAATGTCTGCCGGATGCCACTGAACAAGCCCTTAGGATGAATCTCGCTAAACCCGAATGATCCATCACCTCATTCTGGTAGGCGAAGACGCCAATTTTAGCCTACAGGACGGTATGCTGAGCAACGGGCAGCAAAAGATTGCCCTGATGACGCTTGGTTCAGTACAGAGTTTGGCGACACGAGCGCGGTGGAGTCAACAGGCACTGTGCGCTCTGGCACAGCAATGCCCCGTCGTCATGGCACGATGGAATACTAAAACGAGCAAGTGGGAAACATCGAGTATTTTACCGCGTTGCCGGTATGTCAATCCCACCGTTACCTTTCATCTGTGCAATTTATCTCTTAAAACGAGCACGAAATATGCCTCAGCATTGATTTTTACCAAAATCGAAAATCAGCACGCGCTGATCCGTTCGCTGAACCCATCGTTGGCTTCGTTACCTCGTTTGGCATCCAATTCGTACAATCGCATCCTGCGCCTCGAAGCTAAATGGGCACGTTTCTTTTGGGCGATGTATTTTCGAGCAGCGTCACAAGATCTTTTTGCTCGCGAACGTCGTCAAGCGAAAGCCCCGCTTAACGTAGCGTTGAATTATGGCTACGCCTTTTTGTATCATGCTTTGGAATGGCAATGTGTTGCTTCTGGTATTGAGCCTGGCATTGGGATTATTCACCGTTTGCGCCGTAGTCGTCCCAGTCTTGTCTGTGATCTTATCGAGCCATTCCGTTGTTGTGTGGAGCTGACTGTCATGCGCAATTTGGACGAAATGCACGACAAAAAATTGATGGCAGGTCGTTTTGCTGAAATGATGGAAAGTTTTTGGAGTTACGCCGGGAAACGCTTTCGCTTGCGTACCATTATCCGCCTGACGACTGAGTCCTTCGCTCGCGCTTTGATAACGGGAAAAGCCGATACATTTAAACCATTTTCTCTCCATGCTCGTGATGCTTGCTTATGATGTCCCTGAGACGAAGTATCAAACTTTGTTGCGTAAAGAATTTGAATCTCTCGGTGGGGTGCGTGTGCAATACAGTCTCTACCTTTTTGAAGGAGAAGATCACGAGATAGAGCGTATCACTCGATATATGCGTCGTGTGGCTTTGCAAATCCCCGATGGTGATATCCGTCTCATCCCTATCGATAAATCCGTTTGGGAACAGCAAATCGTGCTTTTAGGTGAGCGAGATTCAAACAAAAAACGTTTTTTTGCAGAGTGTGTGCTGTTTTGGTGATGTAGAATTTTCTCCTTGTTTTTCGATTTATAAAAATCAGAGCTTATCTTAAGTACTGATTTTCAGTAAATAAGATAAGCTCTGATATCATAAAGCCCTTGTGAGGGCAACTTCAAAACGGTTTAAGTTTTTGAATTTTAGGACGGATATCGATATCATAAAGCCCTTGTGAGGGCAACTTCAAAACTGAGAAGCTCAGTATATCGGCTCCTTCCATTGATATCATAAAGCCCTTGTGAGGGCAACTTCAAAACATTAACGCTGTGTACCGCAATAGTCAAATCCGGATATCATAAAGCCCTTGTGAGGGCAACTTCAAAACTTCCACAGTCTTCACATGGAAGCACTTCTTAAGATATCATAAAGCCCTTGTGAGGGCAACTTCAAAACCAAAAGGTTTTGTAGAGACATGCTACCGTTACGATATCATAAAGCCCTTGTGAGGGCAACTTCAAAACGCATTTGGGGCATGTATCATAATTTTGACTGGGATATCATAAAGCCCTTGTGAGGGCAACTTCAAAACGAAGAGGAGAAGAAGATCGGTCTGAATGATGGGATATCATAAAGCCCTTGTGAGGGCAACTTCAAAACA
>CAZGGR010000006.1:0-104830 GCA_964525305.1 uncultured Akkermansia sp. | reverse complement strand
GATCGGTCTGAATGATGGGATATCATAAAGCCCTTGTGAGGGCAACTTCAAAACAGAGAGAATTAATATTTTGATGAATAATGTTAAATGACAGTATCATATGTATAAGAAAAAATGGAATAAAGGGGGAGGGTAGTTGGGTGAGAAATGGATAAAAGTTATTTTTTCCAGACTAGATGCCAGAGTTCTCTAATCCATAAAACAACTGAAGAGCCAATAACAATAATTAACCAATCTTTCCATGCTTCAGGATGTGTACTACTAAAGAACATGGGTTCTACGTTGAAGAACTTGTACAACCCTTCTACAATTAGAACTTGTCCAAGTATAATAACACCAACGATGATTTTGAAACCGGTACTCATTTTAACAGAGAATATACTTTCATTGGTTTCATATGCTCTTGCGTTAAACATGTACCAGAAGTGAGTCCACACAAAAATAGAGAAAATCAGAGTTTGCTCGTATGGGGAAACATGATTGGATTCTCCCAAAGAGAGGGATAAGAAATCAGCCATGCTGTTGATTTCTGTATGTTGGCAAATCCATAGTAAACCTAACAAAAGTAGGAAAAATATGGATCCTACTCCTAATATATTGGCGTACATGGATTTGTTGAGAATGAAATCATTACGATTACGAGGTTTATCCTGCATGACAGACGGCGAAGGCGGTAAAGAAGCTAAAGCCATTGCACCGAAGGTATCCATAATAAGATTTACCCAAAGCATTTGTGTTACGGTTAATGGAGATTCCATACCCATAAAGGCACCTGCAAGAACAATAAAACATGCTGATACATTTACTGTTAATTGAAAAAGCAAGAATCTTTGAATATTTTGATAGAGTGAGCGCCCCCACATAATGGCTCGTCCAATACTACTAAATGAATTGTCAATGATAGTTATATCGGAAGCTTCTTTTGCTACGGATGTTCCATCTCCCATAGAAAGACCGACATGAGCAGCATTTAAAGCTGGAGCATCATTTGTTCCATCGCCAGTGACAGCTACAACATGATTTTTAGCTTGAAGGGCTTCAACAAGACGTTTTTTGTCCATTGGTCGTGCCCGTGCAATGATTTTTAAATCATCAATGCGATCTTGTAATTGTGCATCAGTAAGATTTGCAAACTCAGGTCCGGTAATAATGCAATTGTCAGAATTATTATTTGCATATAAACCGATTTGACGACCTATTTCTTTGGCTGTTTCTGGAGTATCCCCTGTTACAATTTTAATGGCAATGCCTGCATCAATACATTCTTGTACTGCTTGAGGTACATCTTTACGCAATGGATCGCTAATTGCAACAATTCCTAAGAAAGTGAGATTTTCTGCAACAACAGTATTGTTATCAATGGATTTATCTCCATCTTTCAATATCTGATAAGCAAATCCAAGAGTGCGCATTGCCTGTTGTTGATATTTCAAGAGTTCTTTATCTATATCTTCTTTTGATATATTGCTACATGATTGATGACACATCGCATATACGATTTCAGGAGCGCCCTTTACATATAGAATATTTTGTCCTGTCGCAGAGCGTACGATTGTGGCCATGTATTTCCGTTCAGTAGAGAATGGAACCTCTCCAATACGTGTAGTTTCGTTTTTTATTTTTTGACAATCAATTCCTTGATCATGAAGCCACAATAATAAAGCTCCTTCTGTAGGGTTGCCTATAACAATAGGTTTTTCTTTTGATAAATCGAGAGACGCTGTAGAGTTAACTGTAATTCCTTCAGCAATGATTTTACTCATTACATCGTCTCCTAATTTTTGGTTGTTTATTTCATAAAAATGTGATTGATGAACTTGCATTTTGTTTTGAGTAAGCGTCCCGGTTTTGTCCGTGCAAATAACGGTTGTAGCTCCCATGGTTTCGCAAGCATGCATCTTACGAACAAGATTATTTGTTTTGAGCATACTACGCATGGAGTAAGCAAGACTTAATGTAACGGCCATAGGAAGTCCTTCAGGAACGGCTACTACAATTAATGTAACAGCAATCATTAGTGTATTAAGTGTGTGAGCCAGTAATCCTGATAGTTCTTCGGTAGGTAGTAGTAAATCATGTATTCCTACAACCATGCTTATGAATATAGCAAAGAATCCTATAATAGAACCAATGCAGGCCCATTTGTTCCAATCATCGAATTTTTTAATGACAAGCCAAAAGAAAACAAAAGTAGGAATGACTAACGTCCATGCTTGCCATTGATCAAATCCAAAATAGTATACTAGACGTCCAACTATAATCAAAGAAGCAAAGCCATAGCTTAGTTTAGTAATAAGGTCTCCTAGTCCATCGAGTTGTTCGTTGAGCGGTGTTTTTACAGAGCTGTCTATTTGTGCTTCTACAAATACTTTTCCATTTTCAGTAGAATCACCTACTTTTTTAACTTCAAAGATACCATGCCCTTCTTTAACTTTTGTACCACGCAGTACATAATTGGATGGATATGTAGCGTTTGTGTCAAAATCTTGAGGATTGGTTGTTTTATTGCATAGGGGTTCGCCGGTTAAAGAGGATTCATCTATACGAAGAGTTATTGCTTCCAATAATTCTCCATCGGCAG
This sequence comes from uncultured Akkermansia sp., assembly GCA_964525305.1. Taxonomy (GTDB): domain Bacteria; phylum Verrucomicrobiota; class Verrucomicrobiia; order Verrucomicrobiales; family Akkermansiaceae; genus Akkermansia. The sequence continues at coordinate 102,249 of CAZGGR010000006.1, read as the reverse complement.
GAATTTCGTCTCCTGTATCTAATATGACTAAATCACCAACAACGACGTCTTTTTTGGGTATCTTTATAGTATTGTTATCACGAATTACTTTTATAGGTTCATCATCATTGATTTGATTGAGTATAGTGAATGCTTTGTTAGCATTCCATTCAAAATAAAAAGCAAGTCCTGTTGCCAACAAAATAGCAATAAAAATCCCCATCGGTTCAAAGAAAACCGTCCATTCATGATTTTGATAAAAATACTCATAGCAAGAAATACCTATGGAAAGTATTCCTGCAATTAGCAAAATAATAATTAGTGGATCACTTAGTTTTTCTAGAAACTGTTTCCACAATGGTTCTTTTTCTGGAGGGGTCAGAATATTAACTCCATACTTTTCCCGATTCTCAACTACCTGATAGGAAGTTAATCCTGTATAATTATTTTTTTGTTCCATGGATAATATATAGTTTATTTAGTTTTTTGATTTATAGTTACATAAGACTTGTTGTATATAATATTTAAACTATTTGAGGTTTGATATTACGTTGTGGAGGAACCAACTATCGACTCCTTCTAAAAATATGCAATTATTATTTCTTCCGTCTTTTTGTATTAGTGTTCCATTTGAATATGATTCAATACTTAGAATATGAGAGTAACTAATTTTAATACTTTTTTCAGGTGCTGAAAAATACAGATTTTTATCTGTGAGACAGACACATCCTGTTCCTATTGTTTTCATGTAACTTGTTTCAACAGGAGATCCTTTAAAGCCTCCTATTCTGTAGTATACACCTCTAGCTATTCTTATATTCAAACCGTTTGAGCGACCAATATATTCTTTTTTTATTTTTTGCTCATGCAAAATAACATTACGATATAGCCATATTAAAGTTTCATTTTTTGAAAGAATGAAAGGGAAGTTCCCTGAAACAGTAATTGCTGGTTTGATAGGATTTCCTCTCAATATGTCTTCTATGATACGAGATTGTACAACCTTATCTAAGGCGTGTGTTTTATTCAAAGTTGTTTGAGGTAATTGGGTGAATTGTATGAATCTAGCAATAATTTTTTCTTCATATTTGTCGATGATTCCATCGTTGAGGAAGTTTTTTACCGCTTTATCTAATGATTCGATATAGAGGGTATCGAGGTTGACTTTGTTTATAAACGATTCTTTTGCGATTTTATCTATTTCGTTTTTATGAAGAAAAAAATCCTCTCTTTGGTTAAAACTATTTTTTAAAATGGATTCTATTTGACACAGACCGCTCTTGTATGTTTCTTCGCATTCAGAATGTTTAGATTTGAACCATCCTGCATCTTTGTGGCAATACTGACATTCACCCATAACGTGTTTATTAATTTCTAAGTTTTGATTGATAATTTACGCTTTGTTTCAAATATGATACTAATAAAATAACGCCACCAAACGTTATTGCTGTAGAAAGAATTATTAAATTTGAGCAAAATGTATCATATAAACCGTGAATAATAGATGGAACAAGGATTGCTAAAAAATATAATGCTATTCTATATTTAGGATATAAATTGGCAAATGCAATAAAATAACCTGCAATACCACACCAAACTGCATGTAAGAATGGCAAACTTGTAAGTCTAGCTATATTCATGAAAAATGCACCAGTATAACTTAATTGGGTATTGATGCTCATTTGATATTGAACCCCTTCAAATACACCAAATGCTATTCCAGACATTAATCCATAATATACTAAAGTTTGAGGAAGTAACGGTTCTTTAGCTCTTTTGCATAGAATTAATAAAGGTAATGCTTTAGCTAATTCTTCTGTTAGACCAACACCTAGAATAAATCCTAACATATTGTGTGGGAAAGAAGAATTGATTAAAAGGTAAAAAGGATTTAAGAAACATAATCCTAATATGTCCCAAACTATAAATACAATAAGCTGTGTAATAAAGAAAATGGAAACTGTTTTGAGTACTGATACTTGATTTGTTTTAAAAAAATAGAAAAAGAATAACCCCCATATACAAGAGAAATATAATGAAATAGAGTAAAAAATTCCCCAAGATCCGATAGGGATCGATATTAATACTGTTGGAAATAGGCCAACAATACTTAATATGATTAATCTTTTATCGGATAGCCATTTTTTATTGATAAAGCTATTTTTAGGAATTATCAGTTCGCTTCCTATTTGGCGTAATTGCTTTATTAGCCCTCCAGCGTGCTGTACTTTTGTTTTAAATCCTGCTTTTTTTAGAAAATAAGAAACTGTATTAACCTCTTTTGTGTTATAGTCTTTTGCGATATCATGTAATAAAATCTGACCATTATTAACATATGAAAGAATGGTGCTTTCGTCATATGGCCCATATTCTTGATTGTTGCGCGAAATATATAACATATCTATTATAGATTAATACAATAACTAATGAATTATATTTAAATTGTGTTTTTGATAAGATTTGTTAGATTTAATATTATTTGTGCGTATAATAGTTTATTACTCAATTATGAACTTAGTCACTTTTTGCTGAAAATATATTTCAATTATTTATTATTTGGACGATAATTAATCTTCCTCCATCTTCTGTGGATAAGAGTATTTTTTTACCTTCTGTTAGTTCTACGAATTGCCCTATTTCAATTTTTTTATCAACATCTTTGTCAAATAGACTATTAAGACTTCTATTGATTAGAATCCATTTCCCTTTGAAAAAATGAAAATCACCAACAGGTTTTTTGTCTTCATCACTTATTTTTTCGTTAGGAGTTACAAATCTATTTACATGCCATTTATAAAGTGTTTGTTTGTCATATACCATGAGTCGATAATTCTCAGGTTTGAATACGTTTTTTTTCGGTGAATAATACAGATTTAAAACAGGTAACTGGCCATGATATTCTTGTCCGCAAAATGGACATTTAGGTGCGGTAGTGTTATCAAAAACAAACCATTTTGCTTCGCACTGTGGATTTTGACAAGGTTGCATTAAGTCTGTTGTTTTGATCAAAGCCTGCTCCCATTCATCAGCCGTTGGGCGTTGTGTGGGATTATGCAAACCATCGACAAAGGCTCGTTCAAATAGTTTTTTTAAATAGGGACCACAAATAGTGTATGGACGTTTTGTTACATCTCCTTGTGGCAATTCGCTTTTGGCTAATTGATCCACTTTAGGACGATTGCTCTTGTCTGAGGGGTGTTCAATAAATAGAGCTTTTGATCCCATAGATAGCTCTTCATCTTTAGCTGCATCCAAATCATGAACTTTGCCTCCTCTGAGCGGATGTCTATATAACAAATACATATAGATAAGTACAGCTAAAGCATGTCTATCTGTTTGTATATTTGGTAGTTTTTTATTTTTGTCGCCAATTTTCAAATTACGTGTTTCAAGTACTTCTGGAGCAATAAAGTCTGGTGTGCCTACAACGTCCGGTGGATATTTTCCTGGTACTACTAAACCGTCTATATCGATAATAGATGCTTTCCCGGAGACTGGATCAACAAGAACGTTTTTATACGATAAATCTGAATGTGCTAGTCCAGCGGCATGAAGTCTTTTCACAGCTCGAGCTATTTGGATGCACATATGATAGTGAGTCAGCCATGTCCCTTTTTCTTCAGGTGGTAAAAAACGATTTCTAAGTTTTGCTGAAGCAAACCATTTTCCTTCTTTTTCTTTACCTTTAAGATTTCCTGAATTAAAGAAAAAGTGTTTATGGTAGGTTGGACATACAATTCCTATTTTATCATTCCATTTAACCATTTTTGTTGGCCAGCAAAATAGATTTTTCCAATATTCACCACCTATTTGATTAAATATACGTTCTCTATATGTTCCTGTGATATTTGATAGGCGGTCTTGTGCGTTTACATCTTGTTCTTTCCTGAAAAATCCTACAACATATTTTTTATCAGGGCTAAAATAAACGTCTTTCATTGCACCAGATCCTATAACGTCGTCTATAAACTGTACAGTGCTCCCATCAGTTGCTGTTAATGTGATTGTCTTGCCCATAAAGACGCTTTTGTTGAATTAATTAATACAGGATGGCAATAGTTCTATCATCATGATTTCCTTTAGACCAAAAATCCAACCAATTTAGTAATTGTTCTTTCGTTTCAGAATGATCATCCTGTAAATCTACTTTAGATCTAATGTTATCCCATAAATCATTCCATTTTTCAATTTTGTTAAGATTTGCATCTGTTTCAAAGAAAGGATCAGATATTCCATCCGTCATCAATAAAAGTGCTGTAAAATCATTTTCAATAGAATATTTCAATCTAGACATCAATGCTTCAGAAGAGAATATTTCAGGCATTGTTAAAAAACGTGTTTGCCCTGCATATTCGCCACCATCAGGTGTACCCAAAAGCTTGATGTATTGTTGATCTTTATTATACACACACATTGCGCCATCTCCAACCCAGAAAGAGGCAATAAACCAACCAAAATCAAACTTTTTACATATTGTTAATAATAAGGTCGTTGAATAGTCTTTTGGTTTATCTCCATTAGTACTAGCTGTTTTCAATATTGCTCGGTATGCTTTATGTGCTGCATTTCCTACTACTCGATAGAGTAAATCGCTAATAATTTTATTTGGAGCACAGGTAGTTGCTGAGTTTAATGATATTATCGCATTTTCTAATTCTTCTGGTGTTTCCAAAGCTTGTTTACAGTATTCTACGCTGGTTTCACAAGCAACAGCAGAGCCTTTTCTTGAATATTTTGCAGATCCAGCACCATCAGCTACAGCTATTACATACCAGCCATTGTCACTGTTGTAGAACAATTTAAAATCATCGTCTCGAGGCTTTCCTTCATTTGCATGAGAACGACCTCTTTTACTTGCTGCAACAATATCTTTTTGAGCTCCTTTTTCATTTGCAGGAACCGTTATGTATTCACATGTACAATCATCTTTGTAGAACTTGATATCTTTGCTTGTTGGAATGTCTTTCCATAATGACCGAGGATCTGGATTGACTATTAATCTAAATTTTCGTTCTAAGATATTACAATTGTCATCCAATCCTTTAAACTTACATTTCAAAGTTATATCATAGTCGCCAGGAGAAGAAGGTGTTCCTTTTATTACAATACCATTATTGTTATTACCTATAATAATTGTAGGTGATAATTTCTGCTTATATTGCAATCCAACAATAGAGATTTCTTCAGCAGGGAGATTATTGGTCTCCAGTGACTCACAAGAACAAGAAGTTGGATTATTTTGATCAGAATCTTCTTCAGCAGGGAGATTGTCGTTCTCCGATTCAATATTGAATCCAATATTTTCTAACCCTTCAATCCAATATTCAATAATATCTTCGTCTTCAATCTTTATTAGATGAGAATAGGTGACTCCTGCTTTACCATTGGGGAAGATAATTTCTAATCCATCAATTTTATTTTTTGCTAATATTTCTCTCTTCATGCAATATTCTTGATATTCTGTATAAATTTTATTTAATATGAAATTGATGATGTCTAAGCGTTTATTTTCAGAAATACCATCATGGAAATAATTGCTAGCTATTTTTGTCAATTAACTCTTTCATATTAACCTATATTTCTATTTATATTTGAACCTTTGTCTTTTGTTAATTTGTTTCCTGTTATTCCACACCAAGGGCATGTATTTATTGATTCATTATTTGCGCAGAATATATTGCCACATACACATACGACATCAAATGGGTTCCCGCAACATGGACATATAGGTACTCCATGTAATTCAATAGTATTTATATTTTTGTTTATCGATGAATTATCCGATAGAGATTTATATGATTCATCGTTAATAGGAAATGCTCCTATTAATTTGAATCCATCAATGTCGTCTCCATTATTATTATTTAACTTTAATTTTGGATCGTTTAATTTTTTTTCGTATTTTATCAAATATGGTTGTTTAGTGTTCTGGCACTTACTCATAATTATTGCAAATTTTTCATCAACTTTAGAACAGATGTTGTGGTTGACTTTTTCTAAATTAATCCCATCAATTGGGGCCAATTTCAATTCATCAGAATATGATTCTATGACAGAAACACTAGAAGTTTTAATAGATGCTGTGATCCATTTGAAAAATTGTTTAAATGAACTTCTATCAGTATCTTTTAATCTCAATACATTATCGGTAATTTTACCAAGAACTTGAGTATCGGCATTATCTCCTATAGATATTGCTATAAGATTACATTTGTTTCTATATTTTTCATTCCATTTTTGAAAAGATCTTGTGGGATTATCTGTCGGAGAACCATCTGTAAATAAAAAAACAATTGGTTTCCAATCTCCTTTTATGTCTGTTGTTGTCTTTTGAACAGAAAAATCAATATCTTTCATCAAAAAATCCATAGCATGTCCTAAAGATGTTCCTCCTCCAATTGGAAACGTAGGTGCACGAAACTTAAACAATTCTGTTAATGGCACTAGTGTTTTTGCTTTTCCTGCAAATGCAATAATGGAGATGAATGCAGTCTCTAGCGCATAAGGATCTGTTCTTAATTCTTGTATAATAGAACTGATCCCATCTTGTACCTGTTCTATAGGTTCTCCAATCATAGATTCAGATACATCTATGAGAAAATATATTGGTAAACGTCTCATAATGATTGTTTTTTTGTTTTTATGATGATAATTAGCTATAAATAAAGAAGATGCCAGCAATAATATACCAAGCGCTAAGAAAAGTAAGTCTACAGAACTTTTATATTCTATATCTAATGAATGTTTGAAACAATTAAAACCATTAAAATAACTTTACCTAATGATGATTTTAGCTCATCAATGCTAGATATTTGCAACCATGATGGTCTGGAATCAACTTTTTTTCTACAGGATCTATTTTGTTTATAAATAATTCGTAAATTCCCATACCAAAAATTACAAGTACTATCGCAAATAAATATATATCAACAGAAGAAACAAATGCTTCAATTAATTTTTCATAATCTCCTTGAAAATCCAAATCAATAGAGTTAACGAAATCAACGATACCCCTAATTACAACTACAGAACCTCTAATAAACAAGACAAAAGCAGATAGTAGCGACCCTATAACTGCAAAAATAGTAAGATATCGTGAATAGAATAGTAAATATTCAAATTTTCTTGCAGTTTTACCTTTAAAATTTAATATTTCGGGGAAATTTATGGATTTTTTTCTAAGGCTATCCAATAGAAGCATATCAATTTTGTCAATATAACCTTTAGTTTGTATCTTTGCTCGAAGCCATTTAGCTTCTGAACTATCTATCTCTCCTGGAGAGGTTTCATCTTCTAACAAAAAGATAGTTATTGCATCAACAAACAGTTCTTTGAAATCACTTATATGATGCTCCTTATTTATCGTATCTTTAAGTTTGAACAAAAAATCCGCTTTTTTACGAGTCATACCTTCTTCATTGAATAAGGTATTCCTCAGCAATTTAATGTCTTTTTGTGAAATCTTTCCATCAGATACTATAGTTTTTTTAATATCAACTAATGATTCCATTAAACTTATATTATAACATTAACTTCTTCAGGTGGTGGAGGTAGAACTAGTTCCTCTGTTGCTCCAATACTTTTATTACCTACTTCAATCAAATCAGAAACCCATTTAAAGAATTTTTTAAAGCTAGTACTGTCCATGGTGTCTAATGCGTACACTTGATTTGTTAATTGTTTCAGAGGATCTATTTTAGCTTTAGCTCCTGCCGCACAAGCAATAATACTTGCAAAATTTTTCTTTTTTACAATGGGTATGATCTGATTATAAGCCATTATATCAGAAGGATGACCATCCGTCATAATAAACAAAATGGGACGCCAATCTCCTTTTTGTTCCAATGTTCCTAATCGTACTTCTTTGTCTACTTGCTGACAAAGTTTTTCCAAAGCTGCTCCTGTATGAGTCGGTCCAGAATCTGGTGTTTTTATTTCAGGGAGTTGAAAATCTTCCAGTGGCGTTAAAGGAAGGAGAATAGTCACATTTTTATCGTATGTTATAATGCTTATATTTACAGTTTCTAGGGCATAAGGATCTTGCCGTAGGGTTGAAATCATCGATTCAATTCCGACTTTAACTGATTCAATTGGTTCTCCTTTCATAGAACCAGAAGTATCTATAAGCAAATATACAGGAAGTTGCCTCATTATATATTCATTAGATGTGTTAATTTTTTTGTGATTATCTTATTATATGAACCATTTCATATGAAAGAAATGGTTCATATATAGATTTAATATTTTTTATACTACTATGTTTACTTCCGGTGGTGGAGGCGGTAATTCGCTTAATCCTCCGACATCTTGTCCGGAATCTTCTACTTTCACGCTTCCTGCGCTAACAGAGGCAGAAACCCATTTAAAGAAAGATTTAATGGTAGCACTATCAGCAGTATCAAGCTGGACGACGCATTCTGTTATTTTCTTCAGTGTATTTGTATTGGCGCCTTGTCCTGCAGCACAAGCTACAATCATTCCTACTTTTCGTTTTTTTAGTTCAGCAATACCTTGGTCTATGTTGTCTGTAGGCGCTCCGTCTGTCATAATAAATACTAAAGGTTTCCAGTCTTCTTTGACCTCTGTTGTTGTTTTTGTAACCTCTGTATCTATTTTTGTCGCCAGTAAAGTTAGAGCTTCTCCTAATGCTGTACAACCACCGGCATCGATATTTGGTTGCTGAAAAGCAGAGAGCTCCGTTAATGGCGTTACTTGTTGAGCACTGCTGTTAAATGTTATAATGCTTAAATATGCTGTTTCTAAAGCATAAGGATCTTGTCTTAATGTTGAAACAAGAACTTGAACGCCGTTTTTTACAGCCTCGATTGGTTCTCCATACATAGAACCGGATGTGTCTAATAATAGATAAACTGGTAGTCTTCTCATGGATATATTTATTTAAAATGTGTTTTATAAAATAGTATATTTATTGTTTTGTATAATCTCTAATAATGCGTTGGATTGTAAATCCTAAAAATTTATCGTCATAGGCATCACCTATAGCAGCAAATTTCCATGTATCGTTACGTTTATACAATTTTCCCATGATTAGAGCTGTTTTGTTTTGATATTTAGGTTCTGAAGTTACGTCGTATTTAGCAAATACTTCTTGAACCTTAGTAGGAGTACCTTCGTACATTCTTATTACAGCGTAAGGGATTTGAGAAAAATCTTCTTTTCCGCAGTTATTTAAAAAGAAATATATTTGCTGTATAGATGGATTTAGCTTTGTTAAATCAACAGTTATGATTTCATTATCAAGACCATCATCTCCATCTTGATCCCCTTGAAGATCGTCGCCAGAGTGGTGTAATGCTTTGTCTAATGAATCTAATTTCCCTGCAGAAAGTCCGAATCTCAATAATAAATCAGGTCTATAAAGTGGAGAATAAATATAGTCAAAAAGTTGACCTTTTTCATCAATCATGATGCAACTCAAATCTAAATCCACGTCTATATGATTTTTTATTAGACCGAGAAATGTACGTTTTTCTATAGCTCCCCAGTTGCAACCGACACAAAAATGAGTTAACTTTGTTCCGTTGTGTTTTTCGAGATTTATTCGTTGTCCTTTTTGTAGATTAATCATAACAAATAATAATTGTTGATATTGATTTGTATATTTTTGATTTTTTAAACATATTTGTCCACAAAATATTGAAGACCTCCATTATAACCGATCCCCATGGCTTCAAATTTCCACTCAGCCCCACGTTTATATAAACGTCCAAATTCTACTGCTGTTTCAATAGAGAAGTCTTCATCTAAATCGTACCGTGCAATGTCTTCATTTGTTATAGCATTATAAATACGAATGTATGAATTGTGAACCTGTCCAAAGTTTTGTTTTCGTGCGATGGCATCATGAATAGTGACCGTGAAAATTATTTCTTCGATGCAAGGGTTAACTCTTGTCAAATCAACGGTCAAAGTTTCATCGTCTCCTCCATCACTGTTACCCCCTGTTGTGTCATCTCCCGAAGATTGAACGGCTCCATCAGGAGATTCTTGGTTATTGTAAAAAACAAAATATTCATCTTTAGGAAGTTTTTTATTACTTCCTAACATAAAAGCTGATGCATCTAGATCAAAATCCGCGCCGGTACTTTCGTTTGGATCCCAGCCTAACCCTACACCAACTTTTGTTAATCCAATTTCTATTCTTTGTCCTTTCTGTAAATTGATCATGATAGTTTGTGTTTTTTTGTAATTTTCTTATTATTAACTATTTATCGCAATGATGACATTGAGAAAATCAACGGATAGTTACATTTAATAGTCCTATATGATGTTTTCAATCATCATATGATGATTTATTAACATATCAAATGCGAGTATATCAAGCTCTTTCTTTCTATAGATAGAGTTCTATCTGATAATGAAACGGCATGTTTACCAGTAAATCCAAGCCTGAACCGGAATATGTGGATATAAAAAAATTAGGTCAATGGCTCAATGAACATTCCATCAGCAGAGCAGAATTAGCAAATGCACTTGGAGTTCAAACTACAGTGGTTCATAATTGGTTTTCCAGACAGAGTATTCCCAAGAATGTACAGGGATCCTTGCGTCATTTGATGAGTGTAGATTATCCGGTGGAGCTTGAATCTCAAATAGCAGTTAGAATGAAAAACTCCACATTGAACGAACTTGTTAAGCGTTCAGTTAAAGAAGGCGTGTCTGTAGAGGATTGGATTTTAAATGCGGTAAATGTTATGTTGGAGAAGGGAAGAACTAAGTAGTAAAAGGAAGAATGCGCTTGTATTTTTATGGAAATAATGAACGAGTGTGAGAAATAAATGCCGCGATGAAAGTGGATCGTGGCTGGAAAAGGGAGTGTTATTATGGTAAGAAATCGGGCATGGAAAGGTTGTATCGTCCGAATGTGGCAGGTGTGATCGTGCGCCGGGATGGGAAGCTGTTGATTTGTGAGCGTTCTAAGCAGCAAGGAGCTTGGCAATTTCCCCAAGGTGGAATTGATCCCGGAGAAACAGCTTTAGTGGCCGTACAGAGGGAAATAAATGAAGAGGTTGGTTTTTTGCCTTCCCAGTATGATATCGTTGAATCTCAAAGCGGATACCGGTATGATTACCCACCGGAAGTTTTAGAATATGTCCGCAAAAAGCGGCATCAACCATATGTGGGACAAGAGCAGGAGTATTTTCTGTGCCACTTAAAAGAAAATGCTCCTGAACCCAGCCTAGATCACCGCGAGTTCCGTGATTACAGATGGATTGATCCGGCTGAGTTCAATTTGGAGTGGTTACCAGAGTTTAAAAAAGATGTGTATGCCAAGGTTTTGGCACGTTTCTTTAATATTCTTTCTCCGGGTAAGTGAAGTGGCTCAATAGATCATGAGCGGCAGAGACGGGATCCATCTTATCTGCTGCTACCATATTTTCCAGTATAGGCATACGGGATGCTACAGCCGGATGTTGCTCAAAGGCAGAGAGCAGGGCTTCATGAACTAGAGATTGGACCCAAGAAAGTGATTGATTCCGGCGGCGATTGTACCAGAAGCCGGATTCTCTCATATTGTCTCGGAAGCGGAAGAGTGTTTCTTCAATGGTATCTAAACCTCTCCCTTCCCAAGATGAACAGGTGAGAACGGATGGCGTCCATCCGGGGGTAGGACTTTGAAGATAATGAAGAACCATTTTCAGCTCTTGGCAATGGGCTGCAGCTCGTTGACGATTATCGCCATCGTCTTTGGTAACGACAAGGATGTCAGCTAACTCCATGATGCCACGTTTGATTCCTTGGAGATCATCGCCTGCACCTGTGATGAGCAGGAGCATAAAGATGTCAACCATGGAGCGAACAGTTGTTTCCGATTGCCCCACACCGACAGTTTCAATAAGAATAACGTCAAATCCGGCGGCCTCGCAAGCGATCATGGTTTCACGCGTTTTTCGTGCCACTCCCCCCAGAGAGCCTCCGGAGGGAGAAGGACGAATGAATGCGTTTTCTTCCCCAGAGAGTTCTTCCATGCGTGTTTTATCCCCCATGATAGATCCACGGGACACGGAAGATGATGGATCAATAGCTAGAACGGCCACTTTGAATCCTTTCCTGCAAAGGTAGGTTCCGAATGCTTCAATGAAAGAAGATTTGCCGGCTCCTGGCACACCGGTGATTCCGATGCGTATAGCGTTACCGGAATGGGGTAGAAGTTTGGATATGAGTGATCGGGATGCTTCTTGATCCCGTATGGCATTGCTTTCTATCAGGGTGATTGCTCTGCCTAATAACGCTCGATTTCCGGCAAGAACTCCTTGAGCCAGTTCTTCTACGGATGGGCGGTGCGGACGTACATATTTAATGGTACTCATGGAATTGGAGGAGGCTGGCTAAGTATTATTTGAAAGGAGGTTCGTTTTCTTTGGTCCGTTTAATATCGTAATCAAAGCGTTTGAGAATAAAGTTTCTATGATCAGCAAGCTTGCGCTGGAAGTTCTCCCAGGAACGCACGTCCATCGGAGACCAACCGGCTTCAGAAATAGCACAGGCTCTAGGATAAGTGCGGTAAAGCAGGTGGTTCAGGGTAGGGAGCTGTTCTGCCCACATAGTAGCCTGCACTCCAATGATGTGATCGGTTTCTTGAGCTGGTCTGCCATAGGCCGGATCAAGCTTGTAGCTACGTTCCAGTGTGGTCGTAGGCATCCAGCCACGGTTGTCCTGCCCCGGTATTTGCGGGTAGTCCAAGTAGCAGTGTTCTCCGGCAGCGATGATGAGAGGAAGCCCTTGTTTTTTCGTTTCCGTAATGGTGGATGGGGTCAGCCCCATGCGCCAGGTGAAAACGGTATCTCCCTTGCGATAAACTTTGGCCTGAGCCCATGGTTTTTCATACCAGAAGAGCGGTTTCTTGCCTCGAGCTGCCAACATGGAAGCCATCTTCATTTCAAATTCTTTCAATTCTTCATGAACGTCTTTCATGTGTTTTTGTTGACGGTATTTGACACTGAGCGGGCATTTTTCCCAAGTTTTTTCCAACGGAGCTTCATCCCCACCCAAGTGGACTAAAGTAGAGGGGAAGATGTCTTTTAGTTCATCAAAAACAGCGGAATAAAACTTCCATATTTCTGGTTTGTGGGGACAGACTAAGTACAGACTTACTCCACCGGTTGTACGGACTTTTGTGTTATGGTCCGGAAAACAGAAGAACTCAGGATAGGCTGCGGCGAGTGCCTGATTGTGTCCGGGAACGTCAATTTCCGGGATGACTTCAATGCCACGTTTTTCACAATAGGCTACAAATTCTTTCAGTTCTTTTTTCGTATACATTCCGCCATGAGGCTTGCCATTGCCAAAGCTTTCTGCTCGTTTAGAGGCAATTTCTTTTAATTTGGGATACCCCGGGACGGGCAGACGCCAGCCTTGGTCATCCGTCAGGTGTAGTTGGAGCTTATTGAATTTATAATAAGCCATGATGTCTACGAACTTTTTCAGATCTTTGATGGGCATGAAATGGCGAGCCGGATCAACCATCATTCCTCGCCATGGGTATCGTGGTTTATCTTTAATGACGCCACAAGGGATGCCGGTCGGCTGATTTACTAGCTGATCTTGGAGTTGACGGATCGTAGCGATCCCATAAAGCCTACCCTCTTTACCGCCGGAAACAAGATGTACACCCTGTGGTGTAATGGTAAGACGATAAGAAGTGGACCCCATAGATTTTTCTGCTTTATCAGAAAGAACTTTCAAGTTTTTTGTGACGTTTTGCTTCAGTTCCGTCTTTTGCGGCTCCGGAATAATGCTGTATTTTCCCGCAGCCGCACAGACCATATGCGCAGAGAAGAGAGAACAAATAATAATGGATGTCAGTTTGAACATAACAAAAGGGAACGATTTCTGAAATATTCTATCATACAGAAGGGGGGAAGGTAAGAAAAAACAGCGGATAGTTTTTTCTTAATGAGGAATGTCAGAATATTCTTGTTAACAAGAGAATTGGACGATTAGGCTTATTTTTTATGATAGAATCTTAGTTAAAAATCGGTATATTTCTGTGGATGTCGTTAAGGATGGTGGTGTCCTTTTTAGTTGTAAATATATAAGTATCAGTTAATTTATGAGTATTAATCAAGCGCTAAAGATCAATCCAGGACAAATCGGATGGGTGGATTTTTTACGAATCCTAGCGTGTTTTTTAGTAGTTTTGGCGCATTGTTGCGACCCATTTGTAGGCAGTTTTGATGGTTCGACCAATTTTAAAACGGCCGTTTGTATAGGCAGTTTAGTACGTCCGTGTGTTCCTCTATTCGCCATGATTTCCGGCGTGTTGCTCTTTCCTGTAACCATGGAAATGGGGAATTTTTATGCCAAACGTCTTAAGAGAGTGTTGATTCCGCTCATTATTTGGTCACTGTTGCTCCCCTTGTTTTACTTCGGGTATTTTGCTGTAGGGGTTCAAACTCTTAACCCAAACATTGTGCCGGACGCTTACACTTGGAGTGCAACCATTGATAAGCTTTATACCTTTTTCTTTAACTTCAATTACGACACTACTCCTTTGTGGTATGTATACATGCTGATTGGATTGTATTTATTCATGCCCATTGTGAGCGGATGGCTGACACAGGCCAAAAGAAAGGATATAAAAATCTTTCTGGGAATTTGGATATTTAGTATGACTCTTCCCTATATTCAGATGCTTGCTCCGGCTTTGGGGTATGAGGGGAATTATGAAAATATGGGAATTTTGGGTGTTTGTGACTGGAACCCGTATGGAATGTTCTATAACTTTTCCGGTTTTATGGGGTATATGGTGTTGGCTCATTACCTAACTAAATACCCGTTAACCTGGAGTTGGAAAAAATCATTAGCAATCACTGTACCTCTTTTTTTGATTGGTTTTTCCATTACATTCTTCGGTTTCTTGGAAACGCAGAAGTATTTTCCCGGGCAATATTCCAAGCTTGAGATACTGTGGTATTTCTCTGGAATTAATGTATTCCTGATGACTTTTGCTATTTTTGTTAACATTAGCAGATTGAGAATACAACCGAACTTATGGTTGAGTAAATTAGCAGCACTTACTTTCGGAATATATCTGTGTCACTTCTTTTTCGTACAGTGTGCGTTTGATTTTGTGAACTTCATCGGATTGGGAAGTTGCCCCACTATAGTGAAAATTCCGTTGATGGCATGTGTCGCAACCGTTGTTTCTGGAACTTTAGTATGGCTTTTAAGTCTGAATAAGTGGTCACGTAAAAGTATTATGTAGCCTTAACTAATTGTTTTCGTAAGGCGTTCCGGGAGTAATACATTCTTGGAACGCCTTTATCAAGTGAGATTGAGGTGCTTGAAAATCTGGAGGATTGTGAGTAGGGTAGGGAAATGAAGGGGATGTTGATTGCTGTCTGTGTTCTTTTGGGTGGAGCTTTGTTGCCAATGCCATATGGGTATTATTTGTTTCTGCGTTGGGTCGTTTGTGCATATGCTATTTTTATGTTTGTGAGAGAAACAAAGAAAGACGTGTGTTTGTGGAGTGTTTTTTCTGCAGTTATAGCATTACTTTACAATCCTATTTTTCGAGTACGTCTTGATAAGGACATTTGGTGGGTTATCAATGTAAGCACCGTCTTTGTTTTCATCGCGATAGAATGGAGTCATCGCAAAAATGAAGAGAAAAAAAGATGAATTTTGATACAATAAGATCAGAAAAACGGAGTCTGAATAGTTTAATAATAGAAAACTGATTTTTAAGATTTCTAGATTAAATTACGAAAATCAGGAAATATAAACAGAGATGATTCCGTTTTCAGATCTTTAATTATTATTTTTAGATTTGGGCAATGTTTCCAGTGCTTCTCTTAAGCCGTCTACGGGGTATTTAAGGGAGTTGGCTAAGTGGGCTGACATTAAGTCACGAGCAATTTCGTCAGTGGGGAATAAATCTCGGAAGGGAATGCGATTTTGTGTTGGGATATGAAGTCTGTTTTCCAAGACAAAGAGATTGCATATCAAACTTGGTGTACGGTTGATAGGGGATTTGAACAATTCTTTGCCAAGTGCCAATGCTTCCCGTGATTTAGAGGGAACGCGTGCCAGTGCGTAAAACTCTTTGCGAGCCGTAAGATTGGGAGCACCCAATTTACGGGCTTGGTGATAGGCTGCCGCTGCCTTTTCAAAATCAGGGTGGCGATAGGTATCGCTGTACATATTGCCCAGCATGGATTGCAGGTACCAGCTGTTTGGATTGGCACGAACGCCTTTTTCTAAGAAAAGGCGTCCTTTGCGGATATATTTTTGGAATCCTTCCCTGCGTTCCAAAGGGGAAAGACGTTTGTTGTCCAAATAAGAGGAAGAAGCATTATTACCTAGATGCCAGGCTCCGTTGTCCCAATAAAAATCGGAATAGGGGGAGAGTGCTGTAATTTGGTTGTAACGGCGTTCCAGATTTGTCCAGTCGGAAGTTAGGAAGCAGTCAAAAGCCTCCATGTTTAATATGGCCGCAACCAGAGAGCGAAGGCCGCCAAGCGATACCAGAGCCAGCTGTTGTTCTAAATAATCGGAAGTTTCAAGTTCTATCGGCTCATCCAATAATCCGGCAGATTTTTCTTGTTTTAAGATATGGTCTTGTAAAGGAAGACGAACCATGCCGAAACCCAGTAGTGCAATGAGGAAAATGATAGTGGTTTTCAGCATGGTTCGATTATAGATTCAGTTAAGCCAGATTCAGGCGTTTACGTATCTCTTGATCTAAGCGATCCCATTCGGGGACAGATGCTCCGGCTTGTTTGGCTTTGGAGAGAGGATCTCCCCAAATGGCAGTATATTCCACAGGACGCCCTTTATTATAATCAACGGCACTAGATGGGACAAAGGCTCCCATACTTTCTGTTCTTGAAAGATGAAAGTCTACAAGATCGTCCGGCAGTGTATAACCACGAGCTTTAGCCGCCTGTACAACTTCTTCCATGATTCGGCGTGCTCGCGCTACATTTTCCGGATTTTTGTAAAGATCTGCGATGCTGATACCGCCCAATGCCAAGCAAAGACCGTTGAATGGAATATTCCAGACTAACTTATACCACTGGATTTGTTCGGCTACATCAAAAGCACGAGTTTTGATGCCTGCCTTAGCGAACAGTTCGGAAATTTCCTGTGCCTTTTGAGTACCATCAGGGGATGGAATGAACGGAGCAAACTGAATGTTGCCGCCTTCCAAGTGGTTGATGTGTCCCGGTTCTCCGCGCATGGCACAGATGAAGCACAACCCTACATGGATGCGTTCCGGAGGAATAATACGTGCTATTTCTTCCGCATTACCCATACCGTTTTGGAGGGTTACTACAATTGTATTTGGACCAATTAACGGTGGCAAAGCAACCGAAAATCCTGCATTTGCCGTGCTTTTCCAGGCAACTACCACAAGGTCAACCGAACCAACTTCTGCCGATTCCCGGTAGACCTTAATGGATGGTAGGGATATATCTCCATGCAGGCTTTTCACCTGAAGTCCGTGTTCTTTCAAGTAATCATATTCCGAACGTACAATAAAAGATACGTCTTGTCCTGATTCTTGAAGTCTGGCACCGTAATAACACCCAAGTGCTCCTGCTCCCAGAATGGCTATTTTCATAGTTTGTAAGATGGCAGATATTTTTGAGGATTAGAGTCCTTGAACATTGCCTTTGTCATCCAGATAAATATGCATGGCATTCGGGGAGATTGGAAGGGCTGGCATACGCATGATTTCTCCACATAGTGCAACCAAGAATCCTGCTCCGTTGGCAATTTCAAAATCGCGCACAGTTATGGTAAAGCCCGTGGGGCGTCCACGTAATTTGCCATTGTCTGAGAGTGAGTTTTGTGTTTTTGCCATGCAAACGGGAAGATCGGTCAGATTGCTGGATTCAAACTGAGCCAGTTTCTTTTTAGCTGCCGCTGTCAATTCCACTCCATCTGCTCCGTAAATATTACGGGCAATGATATTGAGTTTATCCACAACTGGCAGAGCGGATTCATAAAGAGGCTTAAACGGAGCAGATGGCTTGTTAGCTGCTTCTACGACCAGTTTAGCCAGATCTTTACCGCCTTCTCCCCCTTGTGAGAAGATGTCTGCAATGGCGCATGGAACGTCTCGTTCCGCACAGTGCTCTATGATGGCATCCAATTCTTCCTGGGAGTCATCAAAGAACTTATTGATGGCAACAACAACGGGACGGTTGTAATGAGCCGCTGCATCCAAGTGAGCATCTAAATTGGCAAGGCCTTTTTTCAGAGCATCTACATCTGTGTTCTTTAGGTCTGCCAGAGCTGTTCCCCCGTGCATTTTCAGAGCACGCGCTGTGGCAACAATGACAATGGCAGACGGAGCAAGACCGGATTGGCGACACTTAATATCCAGGAATTTTTCTGCTCCTAGGTCAAAGGCAAATCCTGCTTCCGTAACGGCGTAATCGCCAAAGTGAAGAGCCATCTTAGTAGCCAGTACGGAGTTGCACCCATGAGCTATGTTGGCAAACGGACCGCCATGTAGGAAGCAAGGTACGCCTTCCAAAGATTGAACCAGATTAGGCATCAGTGCATCTTTCAGCAGAGCCATGACGGAGCCGGTGATGCCCAGTTCTTTGGCAAATACAGGCTTATCGTCTCTGGTAAAGCCAATCACGATGCGGTCAATGCGTTCTTCCATATCTTTGTAGGAAGATGCCAGGCAGAGGCAGGCCATGATTTCCGAAGCCGGAGTGATGTCAAACCCGGTTTCACGAGGGAATCCTTGCTTATTAAGGCCTACGATAATGGAACGCAGAGCGCGGTCATTCATGTCCATGACTCGCTTCCAAGTGACTTTACGCTCATCAATGTTCAACGTGTGGAAGAACATGGCGTTGTCAATGATTGCACTGATTAAATTATGGGCAGAGGTAATAGCATGAAAATCCCCCGTGAAGTGCATGTTAATTTCTTCAGATGGGGTCAGAGAGCTTTTGCCTCCTCCTGTAGCGCCTCCTTTGCGTCCGAATACCGGCCCCATGGATGGCTGACGAAGAGCTAAACAGACTTTTTTACCGATAGCTTGCAAGCCTTGTGCTAAACCAACAGATACAGTGGTTTTCCCTTCTCCTGAAGGAGTAGGGGTTATGGCTGAAACTAAGATGAGCTTACCGGGAGTTGCCGGCTTATCCAGAACATTCAGAGAAATTTTTGCCTTATTGCGACCAAAGGGGAGCACGTCGGTTTCATCAACGCCCAATTTCTTAATACAATCGGAAAATGCAGGTATGACCATGTGCTCATGATGAAGTAAACTCACCTTCTTGGCAAGACGGTTCACGGGCATTCCTGGCGGAATGAATGAAACGGTGTA
Organism: uncultured Akkermansia sp.; assembly: GCA_964525305.1. Lineage (GTDB taxonomy): Bacteria > Verrucomicrobiota > Verrucomicrobiia > Verrucomicrobiales > Akkermansiaceae > Akkermansia. Next base: position 82,949 of record CAZGGR010000006.1, on the reverse strand, counting down.
AAATAATACACCTTTTGGTGTGATAATAAATATCTTGAACGTCTTTTGGGCTTTTTAGAAGAATGCCCTAGCTGATGAAAGCATTTGTCGTACAGGGAGAATCAATACCCCCATTTAGCAAGGGAGAAGGTTTTACTATGAAAGAGAAAAGACGCTAGTAGTCTTTATACAGTACGGGGTAGTTGGGGGGAAAAAATTAAACGAAGCTGGCAAATCCGATATCAGCTCGACGTTGCATACCATCAAATCTGACCTTTTTGATTTCATTGTGAGCTCGTTGACGTGCTTCAGAAAGAGTTTCTCCTTGGGCAACAACAGCAAGAACTCGTCCACCATTGGTTTCAAAACAGTTTTTATCTGTATTCCACTTGGTACCGGCATGGTAAACGGTTGCGTTAGAAATGTCGTCAAGCCCTTGAATCGTATCGCCGGAATGGGACGATTCAGGATATCCTTTTGAAGCGAGTACGCAACAGACGCTCCACCCGTTTCGGAAAGAGATTGCTTCTGGAGTATATTCTCCCTTGGCTCCACGTAGACAGAAAGAAGCCAAATCTCCAGAAAGCAGAGGCATAACGGCTTGACATTCAGGATCCCCGAAGCGGCAGTTGTATTCTATTACCTTAGGACCTGTCGGAGTCAGCATCAACCCAAAGTACAAAAAGCCACGGTAGGGTAACCCATCTTTTTGCAGGCCGGCAACCGTAGGCGCCACAATTTCTTTTTCAATGCGTGCCAGCATATCCGGATCCACTAGCTGCCGAGATGCTACAGCTCCCATTCCTCCTGTATTGGGGCCGACATCGCCTTCTTTAAGACGCTTGTAGTCTCTTGCTGGGCAAAGAATGAGGTAGTGATCATCCACTAATGCTCCAAAGATGGACACTTCCGGCCCGGTTAAGTATTCTTCCACCAAAAGACGACCTTCTCCGAAACGTTTATCCGTAAATACTTCTTTCAGGAAAGCTTCTGCATCTTCTTGGGTCATGCAAACAGCAACGCCTTTGCCGGCGGCTAAGCCGTCAAACTTCAAAACTGTGGGATAAACACCGCCAATGATTTGTTGTGCTTCTTCTAAGTTTGTTGCCACACGAGCTTGACCGGTTGGAATGTTGTGACGAAGGAGAAAATCTTTGGCGAACTCCTTACTTGCTTCCAGTTGTGCACTTTCTTTGACCGGCCCCCAGCAGGGAATGCCAACACGTGCGCAAGCATTGGCAAGTCCTTCATCTTTCACCAGATAGCTTTCTTCGCCTGCTACGCAGAGATCCATTTTATTGGCAACCATCCAATCAATTAACGATGGCAAATCTTTGGCCGGGATAGGGGTGGCCAAGCGATTGATTGCATCACTCCCGGGGAAACAATACATATCCGGAGCAGAGGGAGATTCTTTAAGAGCCTTGACTAGTGCGTGTTCTCGTCCACCTTTTCCAATAACGGCTATTTTCATACGCCACAAGTATGCAGGTATAGACGGAGTTTGCCAAGCTGAAATCAAGCATTCTCAAGGAAGAATCGCATGATAAAAAAAGCCACCAAACACGGAGGAATGGTGGCTTTGGAAAAATATAAAGATTCGTTTTTAGAATGGAATTTCATCATCTAAATCACCAAAGTCATTGGATGTCTGATTAGAAGATGGCATGGGAGGAGGATTGTAACTCTGAACCGGGCGGCTTTGTCCGTAGTTATTAGGACGAGAGATCCCTCCTTGAGCTTGCTGACGAGGAGCACCTCCGGAATCTCCTTCTCCTCCACGGGGGAAGAGTTGAATATTTTCCCCGATTACTCGTAATTTGGTACGCTTTTGTCCAGACGCTTTATCTTCCCAGGAATCCAGTTGCAGACGTCCTTCCACGAAAACGCCGCGTCCTTTGCTAAGGTAGTTGCCTGCAACTTCTGCCTGACGATTCCAAAGGGTTACGTCTACAAAGGTGGTTTCTTCCTGACGATCGCTGTTGTCGCCAGCATAGTAACGATTGATAGCGAGACGAATGTCCGTTACAGCTGTACCCTTGGGGGTGTAGCGTAATTCAGGATCAGCTGTAAGGTTGCCCATTAAAAAGACTTTATTGAGATTGGCCATATGGTGTGGGTTCTAATGTGTTATGGATGAACGATGTGACGCCATTTAGCATGATGGTCGGCGCAAGGTTTGTCGCTAGTCAGTATGAGACCGATTTCGTGACGGTGCAATACAAAAATTTACGGAATAGATATTCCGATCATGTCTTCATTCTACGTTGCATTTGGCAAAGAACCATGAAAACTTTTTTGCATGAGTTTCAAGCAACGGCGGCGAAACGATTTGTTCCGGATTTCCTGGGGCATTTGTTTGTTGCTGTCTGTTGTCGTTCATTTATTGTTGTTGGGGAGCAGTTGTCTTATTCCGGAAGAATGGGGGAGGTCATCTATTCCGGGAAAAAACGTAAAACGCAAGATGGTTGCCGTAAGTGCCCGCATGGTGAAAAAAGCGGAGAGACGGGAAAGTATGGAGCAGAAGCAGGAACATGAAGCTCGGCTACCTGAGATGGTTAAAACGAATGAGGAGCAGGAAAGTGCTACAAGACCGGAGAAACCAAAATTTCAGAGTAACAGAAATACACGCGCAGAAGGTGGTAGAAAGGATCCGGATAGTACTAAAGATATGCCTGCGCAGGATGGCGTGGAACGCCAAGATGGAGAAATAGTCCTTTTTGACCAAAATAGACAGGACGGAAATCTGTCTCATGAAAGGGATGGTAATAAAAATGCAACACAGGTCGCTGTAGCTAATGAACCTTATCACCCCTTACCGCCCTCCATGCCTCCTGAAGGGAAGCCTGATTCAATAATGAACAACACCTCTGACAACAAGGATAAGGGAAGCGGTATTTTGAAAGAAGAGTTAGCGTCGCATCAGAATATTCGGCCGTCAGAGGAAAAGACTATGCAACTCCCACATGCCGTGACGTTGCCTCAGGCGGGAGTGTCTGAAAAAACAGATCGCCTTGAAGAATTGGCCAAGAGTATTACCAAGGGAACAGATATTTCTCAGTTGGCTCTTCCTAATTTGAATCTGCCCCCCAATATCAAACCGGTGCAGAAGCAACCTTTATATGATCCTATGTTTGCTCCGGAAAGCCAACCAGGTTTTAAGACTCATGAACGGAAGACCAAGCAAATCGGGAAGTTCAGCTTTGGACGACGTCCTACGTTAGATGTGGAAGCGACTCCTATGGGGATGTACCAGACGATAGTTTACCGGGCGATTGGAGAGCAATGGTACCGGCAATGTGATTTGAACCGTGATTTGATTGTTACGGGTACAATTCGCATTCGCATCTTGATTAATAAAAACGGTAAGGTTTCTTCCATGCGTCAAACTTCCCGCACTGGTGCCAGCGAGGTTCAAAAATCTTTTACCTTCATTGCTATTAAACTTGCTAAATTACCAGTGATGCCTCCGGAAGTTAGGCGACAACTTGTGGGGGATTCTCTGGAAATGTATTTTGACTTCAATTTTTAACAATCGGCGTATTCATAACATTCACTCATTCAAATTACTATGAACTTGATAAAAGACATCATGATATTCTTTCAATCCGGCGGTATTTTTATGTATCCGTTGATGATTTGTTCCATTTTGCTTATTGCTGCGATTCTTTATCGTGTATTTAATATGAGACTTAGCCTTATCTGTCCGGGCTCATTGACGACTGCGGTAACACAATGTATGGAAGGTTCTTTGGAGTGCGTTGCCTTGAAAAAAATGGCAAAGGAGTCTGATTCCGTGGAAGGTCGTTTGGTTTCTCAGGTTTTGGAGTCTCCATTAAAAGATGAATCTTCTCTGAAAGAAATGATTCAGGTAAAAGCCAGGGAAGAGTTTGTGAAGCTTCAGGCAGGGTTGCCACTATTGGAAATTATTGTGATGGTTGCTCCCATGTTCGGTATCTTGGGAACCGCCAGTGGTCTGGTGCAGATTTTTAATGTTTTTGGGATGGATGAAAGTCATGGTATGATTGCTCAAGGTATTGCTCAGGCCTTGAACACGACAATCGCTGGGTTGGCCATTGCTACGCCGGCGGTGATTGCGCATGTTTATTATTCCCGGAAATTGGAACGACTTTCTGCATTTTTGGAAGTTTTATTAACAGAGCTTATATCCTTCCGTTGTCGTTAATTCCAACGCTGACAAACAAGACCGATGCAGTTTTATCGCAAAAAAACAAGGAATATGGGGGTACCAATTGTCCCCATGATTGATATATTAACCATATTGTTGATTTTCTTCATTGTTCATACCCAGTGGAAAAAGCCACAGAGTCTGTTGAAAATAGATGTACCGGGAGCAGAATTTATAGAAGGAACTCCAGCCGAAGGGAAAAGGGCTGTTTTAGCTGTGACCTCTCAATCTGCCATTTCTTTGAATGGCACCCCGCTGGAAATGAGCGAATTAACGGTGGCTTTAGAAACGATGAAAAAAGAAAATCCGAATATTCAACTACAACTTGATGTGGACAAAAAAGCGGAGTTCGGTGTTATTGTCGGTATTTGGGATGCGCTGACGTCTGTGGGTATTGACGCAGGAGATGTTCCTGCCAGAATAGAAGTCAACAAGTCTGGCGCTCAGTAGGCGTCTTAATTTACATATACACATTCTCTCTTCCCAATGTTATTGGAAATTGCACAATATGGAAATCCGGTATTGAAGGAAAAATGCCGCCCTGTAGAACGCTTTGACGAAAGCCTGAAGGCTTTGGCGGATAATATGCTTGAAACCATGTATGCGGCAGAGGGGATTGGGTTGGCTGCGCCTCAGGTGAGTATTCCTATACAGCTGGTAGTGATAGATATCCCTGAGGATGAAGAATCTGTTACTTTTCTGAAAGTGAACGGAGAAGATAAGGGCTTGTCAGACATTATGCCTCTAATGTTTGCTAATCCTGTTTTGGAGCCTTATGGTTCTATGCACCCGTTTCATGAGGGATGTCTCAGTGTGTCTAAGATTCGCGCATCAGTCATCAGACCGGATTGCGTGAAGGCAACTCTGTGTTTGATTGACGGAAAAACAATGACGATAGAATGCGATGGCTTGTTAGCAAGGTGTTTGCAACATGAATGCGATCACCTCAATGGTATTTTGTTTGTTGATCGTGTTTCTTCTGCTCAAAAGATTACTTTGAGAAATAAATTGAAGAGACTAGCAGCTGGTGGATATTAACCGCCGCTTTAGTTTTTGCTTTCCCACTTATAAAACTTTTTCTCACAAGTTGAAAAATAAGAAAGCCTCGTGGTCTGTATCAGACACAAGGCTTTCTTATTTGTTTAAATCACTAATAATGATCGGGAATAAGGCTATTTCTTCCTGTATTTAGAAAGGATATTCTTTTAGGAAGCTTTTGTTTGTTGACTCGTTTTTTGAGACTCTTTCTTAACGCGAATCTGCAAATCAGCCAAAGCGTTCATATAATAAATATAGGCATCAAAAGCAGAAGCATACGGTGTGAAAGAGTTTTCCTTCTGCATATAATGGAAGTGATCTGCACTTTGAAGTTTGCGCCATACGTGGGTAAGATCCTTGTCATTGGCCGCCTTAACAGCCTTTTCCAGACGATAGATTTTACGAATGGCCTCGTCTTGCATCACGTTACTGTTCCAATGAGACATGGTACCAAAAGTGGAACAGGTCATTTCCTGAGTACATTCACAGACAGAAACTGGTTTGATTTCGCTCGCTACTTCAGATGGCGTCATGAATCGATTACCGGCTTCCACACAGGCAAGAATCATATTTCTCCAGAATTCAAAGACACCTGTTGCGTCAGACTGACGCTCGCCCAGAGTTTCATAATCCATGGATAGGGTGGTTACATTCCCTTGCTGGTGAGTTAACCAATCAGCAAAAGTGAAAGGAGAAAGTGGGTATTCTGACCATTCCGGATTAGTTCGCATGATTGCCAGGTCATTAGAGAGCTCGCGGTTACGGAAGATGGTGGTGGTGTTATAAACCCATGGAGCCAAAAAGACTTCGTTACTCGTGAATCCCTTAAGCATGGCTGGATTACCATCAGCCATAATTCCCTTGAACCCTAGCGTTTCTGCTTGTGCAGCAATGGCGTTGGAGTACAACATCCCTGTATTCATCAGGACATCGGATTCCTGATTGAAAAGCTTTTTAATGAGAGATTTGTGTTCTTGAATCTGTTCTGCAAATTCTTGCTGAGAGTAGACAGAAGCCAAGGAATTGTAATATGGCATGGCTAGGAAATCTACGCAACCTGTTTCAGCCAGATCTTTAAATGCGGCAATCAAATCCGGTCGGTGATACAAAGCCTGTTCCAGAATTACTCCACTGAGCGCCAGACCAAAGCGAAACTTCCCCTCCGTAAGCTCAATAAGCTGTTTCATCAACCTAGTTGCCGGGAAGTAACAGCGTTCTGCTACGGTACTGAGCACGCGTGCATTCAGATCATCGTCTTCATAAAAAGCGTGTTCGCCAATTTTGAAGAAGTCATAATGAATCAGTCGATTGGGCTGATGCGCTACGAAAGTGAGAGAAATGTTACTCATGGTCGGGTGGGGAGAAGATGGGTGAATGGTTTTATTAAAAGGCCGTTTTAGCGGTTCAGCACATGTTCATAAACCCGGATGACCTTGTCAGCTGCGGCATCCCAAGTAGAGGCTTTAATATCCTCTGTACTTTGTTCCACCACTTTCTTGTACAGTTCTTCGTCCGTGCAAAGATTGACGATGTGTTCCGCCATTTTATTGACGTCCCAGAAGTCTGCCTTAAGGGCACCCTTCATGACTTCAGCGACACCAGATTGTTTGGAAATCACAGCCGGGATGTTGAATTGAGCTGCTTCAAGAGCAGAAAGCCCGAATGGCTCCGATACGGAGGGCATACAGTAAATATCTGTAATAGAAAGAAGTTCGTTAACCTTATCCTTGTTCAGGAAACCAGTGAAGTGGAATCTGTCACCCACTCCTTTGAAAGCACCGGATTCAATCAATTGACGGAGTTTTTCCCCGGTGCCGGCCATGACAAAACGAACATCATCCGTTTGTTCCAGAACTTTTGCTGCAATTTGAAGGAAGAAGCCCGGCCCTTTTTGTGCAGTCAGACGTCCCAAGAAGAGGACGAGCTTTTCCGGGAACTTCTTTTTACCCTTAAAGACCTTGACAGGATCTGCTCCATTGTGAATGGGGAAGATCTTGTGTGGATCAATAGCATAGTGACCGCTGGCAATGGTACCCGTGTACTTACTAACAGGGATGACTGCATCCGCCTGTTCCATGCCGAATTTTTCAATATCGTAAATCCATCCGCGAGCATCAGCCCCAGCTCGGTCAAACTGAGAAGCATGCAGATGTACAACCAAGGGCTTACCTGTGGCTTTTTTGACTTCAACGCCGGCCAGATAGGTCATCCAGTCATGGGCATGAATGATGTCAAAATCTTGTTGCAGAGCTACTTTTACTGCAATCTTAGAGAATTGAATAACCTTTAACGCTAAATCTCCGGCGTAAAGATCTTCCTTATTCTTGAACAATTGCAGATCCGCTTCATGGGTTTTGGCGAAAGAAATGCGACCTTCTTTGGTGAATTGCACTACACCTGTTTCTCCTTCAACAGTTGTGTATGGTGCCAACTCAATTGGAGCTCGTTCCACCAAAGCAAAGCTGTCATAGGAATATTTCTGGTCTACTTGCTCCACTTCCCGATAAGAGACATTATTGAGACCAGTAAGCTGAAATCCGTTAAAAACAACGGAAGGATCGGCCTTAGGGACGATCACTCTTAAATTCACTTTTTTTGCCAGTGCTTTAGAAAGCCCAAGGCAGGCAATCCCCAGCCCTCCGTTAACTAAGGGCGGAAACTCCCATCCTAATGTAAGAACGCGCATATTGCTCATTGGTCGATGTGGTTTGTCAGTGTCGGGAAGAAGACGGTGTTGTGCCGTGCTGTACGCCACCGCCATAAAAACAAATTTTTCATATTCGGTCGAGAGTAATTATTCGTATTTTTCTCTAATGATGAAAAGAAAATAGCTGATTCAGTTCAATCTTGCGTTTGTCATCAAATTGATTTATTCTAAACGGAACAGTTTTTATTCTCTCTTATCTCCTGTTTTCCATGAGTATTGTGAAGAACGACCATGAAAGACGTAAAAATCCCCCGGTTAAGGGGGATTGCGTCAAATGGGAATACACGAACATAGTCACTAAAGTAACTCTTAGCGTATGCCTGTTGGATACGGGAATTGTTCGTGTGACATATTTCATGGGGCTCGTGTCAGAAGACGAACCAAGTTATGCTGTTTCTCATGACTATAATGCTCCCGGAGCGAAGTTTCGAGAGTACGATGAAGAAGAAACCCATGTCGTAGAAACAGACTTGCTACGAATACGGATTCGGACAGTAGAGCAGAAGGTTGATTTCTACGATATTATTACGGACGAGCCTTTGTTGACGGATGAAAACGGTTTTGGACGGGACAACAAAGATTGGACAGGGGATGCCCGTGTGTGGATGCGAAAAAATCTTCAGGAGACGGAACATTTTTTCGGGCTCGGTGATAAACCTTGTGCCTTGAATCTTAGGGGAAAATTGTTTTCTATGTGGGGATCTGATCATTATGATTTCCATGAGGAATCAGATCCTCTTTACAAAAATATCCCTTTTTTCATAAGTTTACGTGAGAAGAAGGCATATGGTTTATTGTTTGATAATACGTGCCGGGCGTATTTTGATTTTGGAGCTACGGATGAAAAAGTGCTGACGTTTGGTTCGTTTGGCGGGTTGATGAATTACTATTTTATTTATGAACGTAACCCCTTGGAGATTATTGCTACATACACTCGTCTGACGGGACTCCCTGAATTGCCACCGTTATGGGCATTGGGCTATCATCAATCTAAATGGAGTTATTATCCGGACAAGGCCGTTTATAATTTGGTGGAGAGGTTTCGTTCTTTGGGGATTCCTTGTGATGCTGTTCATCTGGATCATCATTACATGGAACAGAAAGAGGGATTTACATGGGATTGCCATAATTTTCCTCATGCGGAAAAAATGGTCAGCAACTTAAAAGAACAAGGAATTAAGACCGTCTTGATTGTTAATCCAGGAGTAAAAGTTAATCCGGATAACCCAGTGTGGACGGAAGGAATGAGGCGGAATTATTTTTGCCGTCGCTCAGAAGGAAATCTTTTGTCGGAGGAGGTTTGGCCGGGACTTTGTAATTTTCCGGATTTTACATCTCCAGTTGTGCGAAATTGGTGGGCTGGTTTGTTTAAACATGACATCGGAGAACTTGGGATTTGCGGCTTGTGGAATGATATGAATGAACCAGTTGTCTTCCCAGACCGAACTTTTCCGATGGATACGAGGCATGAGTATGATGGAATGCCTTGTTCTCATGAAAAAGCGCACAATATTTACGGACAATGTATGGCTGAGGCTTCTTGGCTTGGTATGAAACGCAATGCCCCGGACAGACGGCCGTTTCAGTTGTCCCGATCCGGATTCGCCGGAATTCAGCGGTTTGCTGCAACTTGGACGGGAGACAATCGTTCGAATTGGGAACATTTGAAATTAGCTAATTTTCAATGTCAGCGGCTTGCTGCCTCCGGGATTTCCTTTGCTGGGTCTGATGCCGGTGGTTTTATGGGACATCCTACGCCGGAATTGTTTTGTCGCTGGATGCAGATGGCTGCATTTCACGGTTTTTTCCGCAATCATTCTTCCGGTGAGTTTGGAGGGCAAGAACCGTGGATGTTTGGTCAGGATGTGACGGAATACGTCAAATCTGCAATAGAAGGGCGTTATCGGTTACTTCCTTATATTTATACACAGTTTCGTCGATATTCGGAAACCGGTATGCCCGTGTTACGTTCTTTGGCGTTACAATGTTTTGATAACAGAGATACCTACTGGCGTGGCGCTGAATATTTCTTCGGGGAACATTTGTACGTTATTCCCATACATGAACCTCAGGAAGGCGGCCGATTCCTTTATATCCCGCATGGAATTTGGTATTCTTACCATACGGATATGTTAATGAAAGATACCGGTAAGGACGTGTGGGTGAGATGTCCTCTTTCTTTCTTACCTGTCTATGTTCGTGGAGGAGCTGTAATTCCCCATTGGCCGGTGCAACAATATGTGGGGGAAATGTCGCGTCCTCCTTTGTCTCTTGATATTTGGTGGGCTCCTCATGAAGAAGTGACTTCTCATTTATATGAAGATGCCGGAGATGGCTATGCGTATCGGGATGGAGAATGCGCCGAGCATGAATTTATTTATCGGAGTGAGTCTTCTCATTCCTTTGAATTGTTATGGGATTGCGAAGGGGATGCCAATGTATTCCATGAATCTGTGGAGGTAGTTGTTCATGGACTTCCTGATGGTATTATCTGTGAAGCTCTCTTAAATGGAAGCCATTGTCATGATTTAGTGAGAGATGGAAAAGTATGGAGAATCCCGGTAAGCAGTAGATTTGATGTACTTTCTGTCTTTTGGACAGAACAATAGTACTCTATAGGCTGGTTTTCTCCCATTCGATTTTACAAGAGGGAAAAGAGTCGATCCGAAATGGGATTAGGGTTAAAGCTGAAAACTGCGCCGGATTTTATCCCTCTTTAATGCCAACTCTCTCCATTCTTGCGTCAATGTAGAAGAAGCAACCACGCCGCCACCTGAACAAAGGGCAAGTTTTTGTTCTTGCCAATACAACGAGCGAATGCCAACAAGGCAAAAAAAGTCGTTTCCATCCAAAAAGCCGAATGGCGCTCCGAAATGAGCCGGACAACGGAGCCTGTATCGCCAAGTATCCAATTGTTCCAGAGTTGTCTCTGTTTTTGGTTGTGAGCCCAATGCCGGGGTAGGGTGTAGAAGTTTAATCCAATGTTCCGGTGGTAACATTTCATCCGCATCTAATGAGAGCTTAGTGATGAAATGTATTAATGTTCCAATGTGCAGAACAGAGCGGGCTGTTTTTGTTACAGTTCCGTAGGGTGATAATCTGGAAAGAATGCTGCCGGCAACAATTTCATGTTCCCTTATTTCTTTATCGTCATTGATAAAAACGTTTTTGTCTTCATAGCAAGCTGTCCCAGCCAAAGCCATGGTTTGTAGATGACGTTCCCGTTGGTGAAATAAAATTTCAGGACTGGAGCCACAGAACCCTTTTTTCCCCGTCCACCAAGCAAAAGGATAGTGATGTTGTGCTCCAATCATTCCGCGTTGAATAAGTTCTCTAGGATCATGACCAGACGGCATTTCTCCGAATTGCGGCGTTGCCGGAACGGTTTTTACCAATTGCCCGGAGGCAATTTGTCCCATGATTTCCGTAAAGACTTGTGCATAAGCATCCGGAGATGGCTTTTCCCAGCGGATGGAAGGTGCTGGTGGTAAAGCTCCTTTTTGTTCAGGGAGTGTGAGCAGAGATGCCGGTATTTTCCAAGGGGTGGGATCATCCAGACGAAAGGTGTTGACGTAAAAGGCTGGTTCGGAAGAAGGAGCCGTTGCTGATTCCTTGAAAGGACCGCATCCCAGCAGAAGGCCTCGAACTGGATGTTTAATCAAGGCTCCGGAAGGCATGTTAGATATGTCCATGTCCCAATCTTTTATGTCCATGTCTTCTCAATGGTAAAAGACGGTGATAGAAAATACCAGCTATTTAAGCCATTAGAATAATGGTAGCTATTTGATGGAGCGTTCGTTTTAATTCTTATCTGGTGTAGTAAATGTCATGTCACGTGCCATTCCCTTTTGAATTGACGGGGGAAAGCCTGCAAGTAAGCTTGAATGAGCCATTATTTTCCTCTACACATGATGAGTAATTCAAAGCCGGATGCGTCTTCTGCCGATATTCCGGTAAAGACCATGTTGGCAGAAGTAAGTAAGCCGCTTGGTCTCGTTTGGTGGAGCGTGTTTCTGGCGTGTGCCATACTGGCAGTGTGGGGAATAGGGTGGAGCTCCTGGCGTATTGCTACAGAGGGTGTTGGGGTGCTTGGTGTCAATAATAACGTTGTATGGGGATGGGATATTGTTCACTTTGTTTTTTGGATCGGACTAGGACATGCCGGCACGTTAATTTCTGCCGTGTTACTACTGACTAGGCAGTCTTGGAGGGGGCCAATTGCTCGAGGAGCTGAGCAAATGACTTTGTGTGCTGTAATTTGTGCCGCCGTGTTTCCCGTTGTTCATGTAGGGCGTATCTGGATGTCTTGGATGGTTTCTCCCGTACCGGAGGTAAGCGGAATTTGGCCGGATATGGCGTCTCCTTTGATGTGGGATGTAATGGCTGTAAGTACTTATTTTATATTGTCTCTGTTGTATTGGTATATTGGGCTGATACCGGATTTTGCCTTGTTGAGAGATTGTTGCACGGGGCGATTAAGGCGTAGATATGGATGGTTGGCTTTGGGGTGGCAGGGGACCGGTAGACAGTGGCGTGCTTATGAAAAGACTAGTTTACTATTTGCTGTTATTCTTACTCCCTTAGTTGTCTCTGTTCACTCCGTTGTAAGTTTTGATTTTGCTGTGACGCAAGTCCCCGGATGGCATAAGAGCATATTTCCGCCTTATTTCGTAGGCGGTGCCATTTTAAGCGGTATGGCAATGGTTCAGTTAATTTTATTGGGAGTGCGCCGTTTGATGGCCGGTAGCGGTGTAAGACAAGCCATTACTCCGAACATTTTGGATTTAAGCTCTCGTTTTGTGTTGGTGCTGAGTTTGGTCATGGGGTGTATGTATCTGTGGGAGCATTGGGCTGTGATTGTGAATGGTGAGGATCGGAATGTTTTTGTGGGGGAAAATACGGTGAATGTCGTGTTCATCACTATCATGCTTATGGGTAATATCGTGTTGCCCCAGTTATTCTGGTTCAAATCTTTACGGACTAATAAATGGGTGATAGTTTTTGTCGCCTTTGGTGTACTTATCGGTATGTGGATGGAACGTTTCTGGATTGTTGCTGATTCGTTAAAAGCTTCTTTGTTGGCAGGTAATATCGGGGATTATGCGCCTAGCTTGACGGATATAGCCATGATGGCAGGGAGTGTGGGATTGTTTATGGCTTTGTATATGGTGTTGGTGCGTTTGACTCCATTTTTTTCTTTGTGTGATGCTCGTGAACAACGATCTTTAAATAGAGAAGGAGGTAGTATATGAAGAAAGGCATTACATCCGGTTGGGTTCTTTCTTTTGAGTCAGAGGATGCTCTGTTTCATGCTGTCCAGCGTTTAGTAAAGGAGAAAGATTTGCGATGGGAGGTGTGTGCTCCTTATCCTTGTGCTGCTGTTCGTTTGGCTAACCGATATGCCGGGAAAGCTATAGGAGAAAAGGTACGTTTGTGGGCTGTAACGGGTGGAATTTGTGGGTTTTTTGCTGTGTTTTTATGGCTTTATGTGACGCAGTTTTCGGCTGACCCCCTTGTCACTCAGGGTAGAGTGCAGGGATGGGATTATTGGCCTGCTTATATTCCTCCTTTGTTTGAAGGGACTTTACTTGGCGCAGGCTTACTGACTGCTGTAGGCTTTTTGAATGTTTCTATTCTCCCGCGGTGGAATGATTGGGCTTTTGAGTGTAATTTCTTCAAGACGGATGAGCATGGCAACGGCTTTTTCATTCTGTTGGAAAGCGGTAGGGAAAAAGATCAGTCAGATTTGGTCTCAACCTTGAATCCGGAGGCGTGTGAGTATTTGACAGAAGGCAGAAAGGAAATCGCATGAAACGCTGTATCTCATTGGGACTCTTGTTGATTTTGTTCGGATGTGTCTTGTTTTTTGCCATGCATGATCAAGGGGAGAGTTCGCCTCCTCATTTGTTTGATAATATGAATGAGCGGCCTCTGATAGATGCCCAACAAGTGATGGATCCTTATTTACCCGTTGGTCGGATGGAGCGTTTGCTGCCGCCTCATGCGGTGGCTCAGTTTATGGGAGGAAATAGTTACGAACGCGAGCAAGATCGTCTTGATGAGGCATTTGCTACAGATAGTAGCTATTTCTTGTCTGGACGAATGCAAGGCGGAGAAGAGGATTCCATGCCATTGGATTTGGGAGGAATCTCTCGTCGGCGTGATGTTCAGACGGAAGGGCGTTTCCTTTATTCAGCTCATTGTGCAGTTTGCCATGGCGTTACGGGGAACGGGCAGGGGCGTATGGTTTCTTATGCCGATTACCCTCAGATTGCCTCTTTTCGTGATGAGAAATATGCTTCTTATTCCCCTGGGAAAATGTTTAGGAGTATTCGAAGCGGGCAGGGAAATATGCCGGCCTTTGGTAATATTTTGACAGCTCGTGATATTTGGTGTTTAGTGACATATATCCGTGATCTGCAATCGCACACGGGGGGAGAACCCATAACACAGGAAGAACGCTGATCATGAATAGGAAGCTTTCATCAGGCGATATCGTCTATCGGAATCAACGAATACACCGACTGTTGGGACGCCGTTTTATGCTCTCTCTTTGGATTGTATTGCTTCTTCTGTGGTGTGTGTTGATTCGTCAGTCTTTTACGGCTATGCCGTTGGATGAGATAACGTTAGGGGGTGTACAATTACATGAATGGAAGAGGCCTTTTGCTTTTGCCGGGATGACGGTGGGAATGATCGGCTGCGTTTTGTGTCTGGGAAGTCTGTTTTGGTTCTTGTTATCTTTTCTGACGGGAGCTGATTGGAATATCAGACTGAGAAGAGTTTTTGCCGCTACCAGTTGGGGATTTTTGCCCGGCGTTCTGATTTTGGTAGGTACAGTAGGATGTTTGATGCCCATTATTTTTCCGAAAGTGGCTGTTTATTGGGGGGGGGATGGTGTAGGTACAGGTGTCCAAGCTTTCGGTGTGTTGAGTTTTGCTGATTGGACGTGGTGGAATCCTGCTTGGTTGTATGTTCGTATGGGAGGGCTTGTGTTGATAGCCTGGTGTATGGTTCAGTCTTGGGGAACTTTGTCTGCTAAAGAAACTATTTGGAAACCGGCTTGTTATCGTGTCGGTAGTGGTTTATGCCTTCTGCTAACGGTGTTGCTGTTGGGTATGTTGGGAATGGATATTCCGGGAGGAATAATTGGTAGAGGCGTTCTTTCCATGTTTCCCGCATATATGGTTGCCTATAGTTTGTTGGCATCTCTTGCTTTTGTCGTGTTTGCAAGCGTGGGCGTGTTACGGCTGAATGGTGGAAAAAGTCTGCCATGGAACCGATTGGGCGGTATGTTGATCGCCATGGTTCTTATCAAGGCTTATTTAGCGTATTCGCAATATATGATTCCTTGGTATGCTGAACTTCCGTCAGAAGTTTCCCTCTGGCATGGCATTTGTTGTTCTAATTGGTATGGTGTGTTGATGGTTGCTTTTATTTTACAGTTTTTAGTACCGTTTCTGGTGTTGCTTTTCCCGGCATTAAGGCGTCGTCCATCTGTTCTTGTGGCCGTTTGTATCAGCATACTTTTGGGCATCTTGTCAGAAGCATGTTGTATGTGTAGCTCTATTGTTGGGGATGGCTTGACTTCATGGTCGGTTTGGATTCCATTATTACTGTTACTCGCTGTATTGAGTATTATTTGTTGCTGTTCTTTCCTAGGGACATTAAGTGCCTTTAAGGCTTTTCCTGAATCATGATGAATCGTTCTGACTCTCAACCTTCTTTGTTCCGTCATTATTCAGGGGCACGCTTGCCATTGTTTTGGTTGATAGTGGCTTGCTTGGCCGGGATTCTGTATTCTGCTGTGTATGCTTACGGCTTTATTTCTGGAGATCAACTGATATGGCCGACCGGACGTTTATTTTTTGCCTTTTACGGTGCATTAGTATATGGCTGGGGTATTCCGGTGTTGTTTTCTGATAAGCCGGAGAAGACTTGTCAATGGTGGCAGGCTGTTACTCTGTGTTGGCATGCTTGTGTTGCGATTGGGGTAATTAGTATCATGGGGGGAGATGGCAGTGGCGTATTGATGATGCCTTTCTCCCGGTGTTTGTTCCCGATTTTTGCTATCTTGGTTTCCGTCCTGGCGTGTTCTGTCTGGTTCCGTTCGGAATGTTGGCACGTGCGATTGGTTTTTAGTTCTTATCTTGGTTGCTTGGCTGTGTCGCTTTGGGTGTTGTGGTATACGCAGGCCTTGTCTATGAATGGCGTGTTGGACGCTTATTCTTTGGTCGCTTGCCTGACTTGCGGGATGTTATTTTCAGCATTGGCTATGGTTGCTGTACGTTTGCATATCAGTCATGGCAGAATATTTAGAATTTTATCTGTCTGGATGTCGCTTGTTCTCTTGTCTGCTCCTGTAATAGGAGGTTTAGGCAATTTATATGGTTTTCCTGTTCCTTGGTTATTGGTAGAAGCTGGAGGGATTTGGGCTTGGTGCGTTGCTCTTCCTGCTGTGTTGTTGTCTGTTTTCTGTTGGCTACACGTTGCCTTCAGAACTCACCTGCTTCATCTGCTAGGCATTTCTTTGGTGTCCGTATTGGCCGTGTGGAATGCTTATTCCATAATAGAACCGGAGTTGATGCCCTTTTCTTTGGCTGCTTGGTATGAAGCGGAATTGTGGATATTAACAGGAGGAATGGTAATCTTGCTGAGTGGAATACGTCAGACTCAGAGGCCTTCTATTGGTTGGTCTCTTCTGTGCTTTGGTATTGGTGGGGTAGTGATTGCTTATGCCTTGGGAATATTTGCTGTTGTGGATGTTCAAGCTTTTCCTGAAGCGAAACGGCCTGAATTGATGTGCGGTTGGGTGGGAGTGACATCTTGCGTTCATGCAGTAGCAATGGCGTTATGTTGTGGTGGAGCCTGTTGTTTATGGTGGGGCATTGGCTCATCTTCCGATCTTCAATGCTGTAAATCTCAGAGAAAACAATACATTTTGCCTATAGTTGCAAGTTTGGCAATTTGGAGCGGAGTAATGGTAGTGGCTGTTTTTTTTCATTCGCCAGAATCTGATTGTTGGGAGGTCAGACGTCCTGCTCAAGATGCTCAGGGTGCTGAGATTTATGCTTCAGAAGGGTGTGCTTTATGTCATACGCAACTCATCAGACGCACACTTTCCGGTCGGGAATGGCAAACGGCCATTAACCGAGGAACGGATCCTGATTTTTCTTATCGAGTTAGTGAGCCGGAAGACATGGATGCTGAATATAACAGAGAAGGGGCTCCTCATGTCGGCCTTGCTACCGTGGGCCCGGATTTGAGTAATGCTACGGAGTATATAGCCGGTAGGTTAGAATATGAAGACGCTGTATCCGGCAGTATTCGTCGTGCC
Source organism: uncultured Akkermansia sp. (assembly GCA_964525305.1). Lineage (GTDB taxonomy): Bacteria > Verrucomicrobiota > Verrucomicrobiia > Verrucomicrobiales > Akkermansiaceae > Akkermansia. The sequence continues at coordinate 65,699 of CAZGGR010000006.1, read as the reverse complement.
GCTCAGGTTAAGGAATGGTTGGCTCTTCATCTTTATCATCCTCAAGAAACTCAGTTTGGTCATCCCTGGACGTTATGTCCTGCCATGCCCGGATTTTTTGAAGAACGTCAGATAAAAGGTTGTTCTGCTTCTTCTTATGCTCTTCCGGTTAAGATGGAGCAGGGAAAAGAACTTGTACCCTCGGAGAGAGGTCAACATTTGTTGAATTATCTGATGTCTCTCAGGAGGGTGGAGCCCTCCATTAAAAGAGGCAGACAACAGGATGTAATAAGCCGTTCTCATATTCATCCGCATTATGTCGCCAATCCACCGATTGTGGATATGGAACGTTTGAAGAAAGCTCAGGCTACTGCTGTTATGGAAAAGGGGAGGGGCGTTTTTCTTTCTAAATGCTCTATTTGCCATGGGAATGATGGTATGGGAGATCAAGTTAATTATCCTCCTCTTAATGGATCCGAATGGTTAAAGGAAAAAACAGATGCGGAGATTCTGAATATTATCCTTCAAGGGTTAAGCGGTCCTATTTCTGTGAAGGGTAAGAAATGGGATTCTTCTATGTTACCTCCGGGCGTGACGGATTCCCGTGATTTGGCAAACTTGCTTACATTTTTGCGTCGCCGATTTGGGGGAGTAGAAAAAGAAGCTTACTCTCCGGAGCAGATAGATGCTATTCGCAAAGAGTTGTGAGTAGTCATCCTTTTTTTCTTCTTTCTCTCTTTGTTGAGATTAAAAATATCTCTGATTCCTGTCCGATTGAAGCGGTAAAACATCGAGTAATAGAACGCTCGATAGCGTTAATAAAAACACAAAGAGCCGATTACGTTGCTAGAACGTTCATCGTATCGGCTCTTTGTTACTGAAATGATCTCGCCTCTTATCAACGTCGTTTTCTTCTTAAAACAAATGGTAGCCCAGCTAACACAAGGACGACAGATGATGGTTCAGGTATTGCTTCCAGAAGATTTAAGCCGGTAATGTCTGTAATATAAAAATCTCCGTATCCTTCTGATGTGTCAGAATTATAATATTCTGATGAAAAGCAGAATTGTTCTTCTTCTCCATCTGCAAGAGAAAAGTCATAACATGAAACAGTTTTCAAATCAGAAAAATTATCGTCGTCCGAGTCAGTAATATAAAGTGTCTGAATTGCAATGTTTCCATCAGCATCGGTCGTATAATCACACCCCCACATCGTCATTGCATGGGTGAGTGTTCCTTGTTCATAGATGTTCCCACCCAAATTGGAAATACTTAGAGATAAGGCATAATTGTTGTTCAAAGCCTCGACAATAAAGGAAGAAAAATAATAGTAATAACTGCTGTAACTATGTTCGTCAGTATTAGCCACAGATTCGGTCATCCTCTCATCCGAAAAATAGGTCTCAGCACTGCGATAGTACCCTCCGCCAATGTTCGTGCTATTTTTTGGTAAAGCCCAATCATAATCCTCATCTTTGGGAAAATTTAATGGTTCATAAGTTCCAAGGAAATACCATTCATAAGCATAATATGAATGGCCTCCTTCATTGGTAAAGGAGTCTCTGAAAGTATCCCATATCTGTGAACCATAAGGTGTTTGAGATGAGGCATAACGCGTGTAGGTACTGTTGTCTTGCCACCAGCTGAGAATGTTGGAGGCCGAGGCCGCCCAGCACATATTCTCGTCACCATTATATGATTTGTTGTAGTCATACCACCCCTCTGTTTCCGATACCCCGTAAGTCCAGGCAGAATCAGACAAGCTCGGTATAGCACAAGTCAGGAAGGTTAATGACAATAATAGTTTTTCATACCTTTTCATAACTCCATTATGAATAGCAAATACAATGAGAAAAAAACAAGTTGAAGTTTGAAATATTATGTATTTTTTTTGTTCTCAAGCAAAAAAATGCCTCCGGTCTTATGAGAACGGAGGCATTGTGAATAAAATAGATGATAACAAGTTTAGCTCAGAGCTTCTACCAATCTGTCGCCATAGGCAGAACAGGTGAGTTCCATAGAGCCGGGAATCATTTCCGCAAGGTCAAAGGTGACGGTTTTTGCTGAAATGACTTGATCAATCGCTTGAATCAACAAGTCAGCAGCTTCCGTCCATCCCATATAACGCAACATCATTTCTGCAGAGAGGATGACAGAACTGGGATTGGCCTTATTCAAGCCTGCCAGTTTGGGCCCCGTTCCGTGGGTCGCTTCAAAGATGGAATGTCCGGTCAGATAATTAATGTTGCCGCCGGGCGCAATTCCAATGCCACCCACTTGAGCTGCCAAAGCGTCGGAAATGTAGTCACCGTTCAAGTTCAGTGTTGCGACTACATCAAAGTTTTCCGGATGAAGCAGGATTTCTTGCAGGAAGGCATCAGCAATGCAATCCTTAATGACAAGACCATTGGGAAGCTTGAGCCATGGGCCTTCTCCGATAGGCTGTGCGTCGTATTCCCGGCGTGCTACATCATAGCCCCAGTCGCGGAACCCACCTTCCGTAAACTTCATGATATTACCTTTATGAACCAGGGTTACGCTCTTACGACCACTTTCAATGGCATAATCAATAGCGGCTCTGACCAAACGCTCTGTCCCTTCTCGTGAAACGGGCTTTATGCCAAAACCGGAGCTTTCCGGGAAGCGTACTTTTTTCATGCGGTCCGGGAAGATGGTATTCATGGTTTCGAAGAAGAGCTTGGCATCATCCGAGCCTTCCTTGAACTCAATTCCGGCGTAGATGTCTTCTGTATTTTCTCGGAAAACAACCATATCTACTTTTTCCGGTGCTTTCACTGGTGTTTCTATTCCGTTGAAATAACGCACTGGACGTAAGCAGACAAAAAGATCTAGATCCTGACGCAGGGTAACATTCAGACTGCGGATGCCTCCACCTACGGGAGTGGTAAGGGGGCCTTTAATACCGATAAGGTAGGTGCGGAATGCTTCTACTGTTTCTGCTGGAAGCCATGTCCCCAGGTGGTCAAATGACTTTTGCCCGGCAAAAACTTCATACCAGGCGATGGAACGTTTACCCTGATATGCTTTGTTCACGGCTGCATCAATGACACGTGAAGCCGCTCCCCAAATTTCCGGTCCGGTGCCGTCTCCAATAATGAATGGGATGATTGGTCTGTCCGGAACGCAGAGCTTTCCGTTTTGCATGGTGACGGCTTGGCCGTCTGCGGGAGGGGTGAATGTTAACGTTGCCATGTCGTGCGTTCCTTTATAGAACTCAAGTCGCTTTGGCAAGATAAAAGAACAAAATGAAGCCGGGTGCTCCATGACGTCCTTTTAATTCCTGCTTATGATGATGATGATTTTTCGGTTTCGTCAGAAGGTTCTGATTGAAAAGGTTTTTTTATGAAGGTCCACATTTTTTCAGGACATTTTGTTACCAACTTGTTTGGTATTTCTTCAATGACGGTTTTTCCTAATGCCAATCGACCCTTGCGTCGCAGTTTGATGAGGTCTTGGAAATTAAGCTTGCTTCCATCATTTTCCAATTTCTTCAGGAAAATATATCCCGTTACATAGACAGATGTTCCGGACATGATCGCTTCAAGCAAGGAACTGATGGTTACAGATAAATACCTTGTCCCAATCCCATCTGCCAATAGATTTCCCACTTCGTCTTCTCCCATATACATCTCTGTCATATATTCAGCAAAGGTGTTGCCAAAATCTTCGGCAACATCTTGAGAAAGCAGAACGGAGATGAGAGAGTTGGTAAGAACCCAGCCAAAACAAAGAAGGTTAAAAACTGGGGATGGTTTGTATCCATATAGCTTTGCTAATCCTATGACCAGCTTCATTTGAATAACCATCATGATGATGCCATCCATCCAATGATTGCGACTGAAAACAACGCCCAACCCGGCAATTTGACTGTATTTTAAAATGAGTTTGCGAGCTTTTTCTCCAACGTCGCTTTCTTCATGATATCGAGTTAATAAATCATTCAGACTTTCTAAATATTCTTTAGCTTCTTTACTGCCGGGGAAAGGTGCTGGTTGATTTAAAATGTTATAAAACTCACGATACAGTTTGGTGTTGGAACTTTTATCTCCATCGTTTCTATATTTTTTTAAAGATTTTAATATGATTTTTGCCCGTTCTATCGGTTCTACATCACGCGTGCGACGCATACAGGAAAACTGAATAATCGGCTGTAAGAACCATAGCCAGACAATAAGAACAATCGCCCCCCACATCAACCAGCCTAAAATAGGATATGCGGTTAGCTGATTGAGAATAATGCCTTTGTCTATAATATCAGAACTAAAATATGCTATGCAAACAAGAATGAGTATCACCAAAGGACTTTTTAAAAAGTGAACAATTGGCTTTAGAATCCATCCCCAGATAATACCGGCAAGTATCCCCCACATCAACCAACCTAAAATAGGATACGCGGTCAGTTGATTGAGTTCGATCCCTTTGTCTATGATAGCAGAGCTGAAATGTGCTATACAAACAAGAATGGATGTTTTAAGAAGTAAAGTGAGAGGATTCATGTGGCAATGATTATAATTTTATTACATTACAGAGAAATGATCATATTTGTGTTTCAGTTTCTATAATTTGTGGTAATTCTGTTTTTAGAAAATGATCATATGTTTCGATGTTGTGTAATGTTTTGGTAACCTTGTCACGTTTATCCTCTGCTTCTGTTATATTTTTTTTGATTTGTTCTTTAATCTCCTTTATAGGCTTGCTTAATGATTGCTCAATGGAGTTTTCTATTATTGATTTTGTGTTTTTGTTAATAAATTTTTTCAGTTCGTCATTGTAATAGTTAGTTATTTTTTCCAGTGTTTTCTCCCATATTGGGTGGTCGAGATCAATTTCGAACGTTTTTTCCCAAAAAAATCTTTTGTGGTTTGCGTATTTATCATTTATATGATATTCAGATATTTCGGGCCTTATCTTTTTCTGTTCAGAACTTATTGGTTCTTCATTCGAACTAAAATTAAAAAGATTTTCTAGTGTGCTGTACGCTGTAGCTACATTTTTAACAAGCTCATTATCTTTATCAGTAGTTTTAGTTTTGTCTCTAAATTCTTTTTCAATTTCTTGTAATTTTTCGGTGCACATGTCTCGTGCACTTTTTCCGTTGGCGTCTTGTATGTCTTCTAAGTTAAAAAAGTTATCCGTATCTGTTGTTAGCTTAACATGGATTTGTTTATTAATTTTGTCTAAAAAATCATCTATTTCACCTCCTTTTTTCTTAAATGATCCGGTACCAGGAGGAGGGAACTTACAATATTCTATAGCATCGCCTTGAATAATCTCAATTTGTTCCTTTAACTTGTTGGAGAAATTGTCACATAACTCGAACTTCATTGGGTCAATAATTTTTTTATGCTCCTCGACCAATGGATCAATTTGTTTTTCAACTTCGTTCCATGCGTTGATAGCTTTCGCCGCTTTTGTTTTTTCCTCCGTATAGTCTGTTCTGAGCTTGTTCAATGTGTCCTTATGAGCTTCATAAGAATGCTTTAATGTTTCATAGCAATGATTGGTACGACATTCTGCCAATTTCTTTTTCAGTTCATCTTTAAGTTCGTTGTACTCTGAACACCGAAGCAATGTGGCCTTCGAGATTGAGCCTTGATTATCTTCCAACAGATGATAACTCTTTTCTGCTAGCTTTGTATCATCTCCCAAAAGTCCATCGTAGGCCATACCAAAATTAGAACTCAAGGAAATATCAAAGTTCGGATCCTTAGCTAATTCTTTAAAAGCTTTTTTTGCGTGTTCTTTTTGTTTTTCTTCCTCTTCTTTAAGCGTTTCTTTGTTGAGCCAATGTCGGGCTTCCATTCGATTTTGAATAACCTGGAAGGTTGCATTAGAGCGAACGTCTAGAATTTGTGTCAAGAAATCAACTGCTTTCTGGTTCAAAGGTGCAACACTACTTTGAATGAAAAGCAGCAAATCGCTTTCTTTGATAAAAGCTAAATAATCATTAATTAGTTGAGCTATATCCGCATTTTCTGAATCAAGCCCCGGCATATCCAACAACATACATTCCCATTGTCCCGCCAATAATTCGTTATTCTGATTATAGGGGATTTTTACCTCAACCAGTAATAATTTATCCTTATCCTTAATCCATGGTATATCACTAGATTTCTTACAAAGTGTTTCCGTCAGATCCTTCTCAGTCAATGAAAGTGTACGAACGGAATAGCACCTTTGTTGATTGGTTAGTTCGCGTTTTTCATCTAAAATGTTCTGCAAAGCTTTTTGTCGAATCTTCAGCAGAGCAGCGGATTCATCTGATACGCCAGGTTTTTGTCGAATCTTCTGCAGATCATCGTCATTGAGGGTGTAAACATAAATACGGCCTTCCTGCTCATTCTTGTCCATTGTAATCAAAGCCGGATTCAAGGTGGTATCATGGCCATAACCAACCGGGGTTGCGTATTTATTTTCGGCAAGAAGGTTTACCAAGGTAGATTTACCGGCTTTAAGCATACCTACCGTGATAATAATAATTCGTTTGGATTCAAACTGATGGATTCTCCGTTTAATATCCTTATGAATCTCATCAAGCTCGCGTTGCGCTTCTTCGTCACAAGGTGCTTCCAATTTCCCTTTCAAGTCGTTTAGCTTAGAATCTAGTGTGTTTATTAGCGTTTCAGTATTAGTAACCATATGACAAGATGAATGAAGGATGAATAAATTTAACGTTGCTCGACAGGGTGATTCACAGAGTTAGAACCTCCCGTCTTTATTTTGAATATCTCTTTGAATGTTTGCTTTTTCTTTAATCAATTGAATGAAGTTTCTTTCTGCTTGTTGGAGAAAATCGGTTTCCTCTACAATTTTTTTACGAGCACTAATCTGTAATTGTTGGATGACATAACTTCTTTCTGATTCAGTTATTTTATTTATTAAACCAGATTCTCCTTGAAGAGAAAATGAGTCTGGAATCATTTCACAAGCAATCATTTTGCCTTGAAGCTCATCTATTAAAATAGGATCTGTATCATTTGCGGGGAAGATAAGCCGGAAAATCTCTGGTTTATCCATATTAATACCTCCAAATGCTTTAAAACCTGCTCGAGCGGTCAACTTCTTAGTACTCCCCACCCATGTAGTTGTATAAATATATTCATGTTCAAAAGTCCGTTCCAATGTTACAAAATCGGCGACTTGTTCGGTTTTTTGAATAATGAGAGCTGTAGCTCCTTCTTGATGAGAACAAGATTTTTCAATCACAAACTTAAAACAGTCTTCTGTTGTTTGGAATAGATCAGAAGAGATATCTACTATTGCATTTGCTGTCTTTTCTATTGTTCCTTCAACGGGTTTAAAGAAGCAGTAACGTATTCCCCAAAACAGAGCAACAATGACACCAATCAGAGAGAGACCTTTAATCAAAGTAACAAAGATAGGAGATTTAGATGATGAATTAGTATTGCTCACGGTAAACGTTGGTAGTTATTGTGGAACAGAGGGAGAGTTAATCTTTTGGATCTATATTAGAATTATCCGATTTGATGGGAGGCAAGAATAGGGCCAAGAAAGCGAACGCAATGAGAGAAAGGTCGTCTGCTTGTCCAAAAATCGGAATGAAATCCGGGATGATGTCAAGGGGAAACGCTGCATAAAGAGCAGTTAATAAGAAAAGGAAGATTTTACGCTTAGTAAACAGCCGAGGCTCTCCTTCTTTGCTACGGAAATAATTGATAGATCGGCGCAGTATTTGTCGTTTGACGGCATCATGATTCGGATCGGGGATTTTGTCTGACATGGTTATGTGATTTAAGGTAAAATATTAAGGATTAATTATTTTTAAGATATGATGCAAGCTCTTATGTTAAAAGGGGATTATACTAGAGAGGAATAATGTGGAGCAGAAGCTCCCTATCTTTTTGTTGTTTGTATCAGTGATTAACATTGGCTTTATGTGTATGAGGGGGATTTTGAGACATATTGAACAAATACTATATTCATCTTATCCACTCTTAAGTCAATCCCTCTTTAGCTGTAAGGGTTGATTTTTTGATATTTTAAAATAGTGATTTAGGTGTGAAAGGTAATCATAAAGAGCGGCATTGACACAGGGGAATGCAGAATGTACTCTCTTGCGGATAAAATGATCAGTTTTACCAACATCAGCGGCGCCGAGGAAATAGGAGCTAATTGCTATTTACTTGAGATGGACGGCACCCGAATTGTCCTGGACAGCGGGATGCATCCCAAGCGGGAAGGGAAGGCCGCTATGCCGGATTTTGATTCTTTGGAATCCAATTCTGTGGAAGCCGTTTTTTTAAGTCATTCGCATTTAGATCATTTAGGAACTTTGCCTGTGTTGCAGGAAAAGCAAGCCACGGCAGAGGTGTTTATGACTCCGGCAGCTGCGGCTTTGTCTGAAACGATGTTGCACAATTCTGTGAATGTGATGAGTTCCAAAAGATTAAGTATGGGAATTGTGGAATACCCATTTTTCACTCATACCGATTTGGACAGGTTGTGCGATTCCTGGCAAGCAAAGTCGTGCAATGAGGCGTTTCGTGTGGGATTCCGGCAGAATGTGTTGGCTTCATTTTACGATGCCGGACATATTTTAGGGTCTGCCGGCGTTATGTTGGAAAGCGAGAGTGGGCATACTGTATTTTATACAGGGGACGTGCAGTTTGAAGACCAGAGTATCATTCCTGGTGCAGATTTTCCGGAGTCTGGCGTGGATACGCTGATTATGGAATGTACGCGAGGCGGTTACCAGCGCAGTGCCCATTATTCTCGTCCGGAAGAGTTGGTGAGGTTTGGGAAGGCCATTGCGGATACTTTGGAACGTGGTGGTGCCGTATTGATCCCGGTGTTTGCTATAGGCAAAAGCCAAGAAATGTTGTTTAATATTCACCGCTTTAAGCAACAAGGCATTATCCCCGCTAATACACCTGTGTATTTTGGCGGTCTGAGTGCTAAAGTCACCCTCCTGTACGATCGTTTTGCCGGGCTGACACGTCGGCATGATCATTCGTTCAAGTTGAAGGAAGAGATTCAGACTGTTCCTCTCCCGCGTAAGGGGAAAGCTCCTTTGCTTTGTTCACCCGGCAATATTTATGTGGTATCCAGCGGTATGATGACGGAGCACACGCTTTCCAATGTTATGGCGGAACAGGTTTTACCCAAGGAGCAAAACTCCATTTTGTTTGTGGGGTATGCAGATCCGGATTCTCCAGCCGGGCAATTAAAGGTTACAGCAAAAGGAGAGTTGATAAAGATGAGACCCAATGGGCAGCCTGTTCGCTGTAATTGTTCGGTGGAATGTTTTGATTTTTCAGGACACGCTACACGTGATGCACTTGTTAACTACGCCGTAAAACTTAATCCCAAGAATGTCATTTTGGTTCATGGTGACCCGGATGCCATTGAATGGATGCACGATACATTGTCGGAAAGAATGCCGGATTCCACCATTATTGCTCCCATTCCGGGACAACGTTATACATTTTAGCCATGAGTTTTACCGGATTAAGAAAAGGGAAACTGATCGTCTTTGAAGGAATAGACGGTACGGGGAAGTCCACGCATATCAGCTATGTGCGGAAGTATTTGGAAGAACAAGGAATAGAAGTCGTTCAGAGCTTTGAACCTACCCATGGGCAATGGGGGCGATTGTTACGGGATTCGGCCGTAACCGGACGACTTTCTGTGGATGAGGAAGTAGAGTTGTTCCTTAAAGACAGACGGGAACATGTGGAAACGCTGATTGCTCCGGCTTTGGCTCGTGGTGCATGGGTTTTGTTGGATCGCTATTATTTCTCCATGATGGCTTACCAGGGAGCACGAGGCATAGACCCACAGTCCATTCGTTTGGCTAATGAAGAGTTTGCTCCTGTGCCGGATGTCGTCATTTGGTTGGATATTCCTGTTTCCGTTGCATTGGATCGTATCGGCGGGCGAGGAGAGAGAGATGCTTTTGAGACGGAGGCCGGTTTGACGTCTTGTCGCAATGTGTTTGCCGCCATCAGAGAACCATGGATGCTGCGGGTAGATGCCGATGCCGATAGGGATGAAGTAGCCTCAAGAGTACGCAAAGCCCTTGTCGGGCATTTCTCCGGGATTCTCAGAAAATAGGCATATTCTTTCCGTTCGGAGATTGCCTCCCGAAGATCCTTCTGAATATTAATTCCTCGTATCGGAAGACTATACTCCTGGTGCATAAACCGTTGGATCCGAGATGCCGGCATCCTTAAAGGCTTCTCTTCGTTCCAGACAAGTGGAGCAGGTACCACAGTGCTTGAGACCTCCTCTATAACAAGAGTAAGTGTGTGCAAAATCCACCCCCAGTTCATTTCCCATAGTGACAATGCCTCCTTTAGAGGTGTGAATAAATGGTCGCAGAATTCCCAAACCGGCATAGGTTCCTAAGCGTATAGCCTCCGTCATGGCCGCCATAAACTCTTCTCGGCAGTCCGGATAAATACTGTGATCACCCGAATGAGCGGCGATAACGAGTTGTTGCGCACCGCAACTTTCTGCCACACCTGCCGCAATGGACAGGAAAATGCCGTTACGGAAGGGCACAACGGTTTGTTTCATCAAAGTTTCATCGTAGGTACCGTCCGGTATATCATCTGCCCCGGAAAGGAGAGCTGACTTCAGATGAGCAGAGATGGCAGAGATATTGATCACATGGTGTTCTATTCCCAAGCTTGCAGCTTGCCAGGCAGCGCATTCCAGTTCTCTGGCGGCATGGTTGGAGGCATAATCAAAACTCAGTGCAATCCGCACGTTATGATTGCGGTGTGCCCAATGCAAAGCAACGCTGGAATCCAGACCTCCGCTCAGCAAAACGGCTGTTTCCATCTTGTTCATGAAGAAGTGGGAAAAGGTTACAGGGGGCGGTTTTCCGGATTGTGTTCTGCCGTGGTGGTCAGCTGAATACCTCCGCGAGGAGAAAAGCGTCCTTCAACCTTTAGCCAGCGGGGCTCAATAGCCGCAACCAAATCATCCGTAATACGGTTGATAATCTGCTCATTGAACGATGGATAATTACGATAGGAGGCCAAGTAATATTTGAGGGACTTGGTTTCTACACATTTTTCCGCAGGCACGTAAGTAATCGTTAGGTGACAAGAATCAGGTTGCCCGGTAACGGGGCAGAGAGAGGAGAACTCATGCGTATCCAGCGTGATGGTGTAAGGGCGAGACCCTCGATTGGGGAAGGATTCCAGTTTGGCATCATCGGGACTGGTAAAGAATGAACTCTGTGAACCTAGCAGTGTTAGTTTGTCAGACATGAAATAATGAATGGTTGATTGATTATTCTTGAGAACTTTTTTCCTTTTCCTGAACTGGAATACATCCGGGAAACTCTTTTACATACAGATCCTGCTGTGGGAATGGGATGGAAATGCCATGTGTGTTGAAAGCATTATAGATATGTTCCCTTACAGAGGAAAGACAAGAAGACTTAGTCATGACAGGAACCCAGACCCACACCCCTAAATTGACTGAATTGTCTCCAAAGTTATCCAGGACCACACTGGTTTTCTTAATTTTAGAAAGGAAGGGGAGAGTTGATAAGGTTTCCAGAATAATTTTCCGTGCTTGGTCCACATTTGTGCCATAAGAGATACCAATTTCCACTTTGGCACATTCAAACTTATGGTTACGCGTCATGTTACGGAAGTTTTTATTGAAGAGCTGGGAGTTCTGGAATGCGATAATGGAGCCGTCCAATGTTTCAATCATGGTAGAACGATATCCTAGGGATGATACCCGCCCTCGATAGCCGTCGCATTCAATCATGTCCCCTTGGCGCAAACGTCCCAACATGAGTGAAAGACCGCTGATGAGGTTTTCAATTGTATCTTTCAAAGCCAAACCAATTCCCATACTTAAGCCTCCCATAACCATGAGCAATCCATTGTAGTTGGCGTCCATGATAATGAAAGCAATGAAGATAAAAATACCCCATAGAAACAGGGTGGAAAGTGTGACGATTGTGGGGATAATTCCCGCTTCATATTCTTCTCCATACACCTCATGCAAGGTGTTCTTCCCAATGAATATGAAATAGTTCAGAATGATAGCCAGCAAAACGACAATAATAACGTGACTCCAACTGAAAGTAAGCACGTTCTTGATTTCTGTGGTGACAAAAATCTGGTTGATAATAAGGCCTTCCATGTCAAAGGTTGTTGCCGGCCAGATAACGCTGAACAGAATTAGGAAAATGGACAGACATGGAAGCAATAGCTTGGATATAAACGGTCTAAACCACAGAATAGCCTGTTTGTTTCGTTCTTTACGCCGCGTTTCATAACGGTGAAGCGTATTCCATAACCCGACCAGCAGCAGGATACTGGTCATCAGCATGATCCAAATCATTAGGACTAAAAAGGCCATGAAACTGAATCCTATCCAGCATAAAACGCTTCCAAAAATCGTAAGCACCAGAGATATCGTTGCGAAGAACCGATCCAGTTGCGGAAGTTTGTGCCGTTGTCTGATCCAGGTCAGCAGGGATAAGATGGCAACCATAGTGAATAATACCGGCATGGATGTATCCACAATAACGTTGGGTACCATAAACATGCGCAACAGCATAAAAAATCCCCCTAAAAACAGGTAGGGTAGATAAATGCGAACTCCGGAGTTAATTGTGCCGTGGGGCAACCTGATAACCAAAGAAAACAAAATGGCACTAACGAGTAGGAGAAACTCCGCTCCTAAGGAGGCCGCACTTTTCAGCAGATAATCCGGCGTAACCATGGAGGCTATGACGAGATACAACGCCACAATAAGGATGGTGGTGACGTTGACAAAGGCGTGTCGTTTGTCGAATCTCCCCATTTTTTCCAACGTCTTGCGCAGAGCTAAAAAGACGATCAGATGGGAAAGACAATACGCCCCCAAGATAACGCCCAACATCACGAACGAAAGGTGTTTGAGTGTTTGGGTATCTGAAGGCAGATGAAGTTTGCTGTCCGAAGAAGTTTGCCATGCTTCTACACAAATATCATATATTTTAAGTGGCTTTTGGAAGATGTAGCGAACAGTATTGGTCGGAGTGTAAAACACTTTGTTGAACAGTGCTGAAAACAGGGTGGTGCTTTCTTTATTTAAAGCGTCCATTTTACCGTTCAAACTACTGAATTGTTTTTTTAGACTGTTCAGCTGTTTCTTCTCTTTTTGAAGCGTTTTTTCCAGTTTTTGACAGGAGTTCAACGCAACAACTCTTTGCTCACGAGACGTTTCAGAAAGATTTTCTGCATCAATCCCTTTGAGAGATAATGATAATTTGTTGATACGATCTATTTCTTTGTCCAGCCGTTCTTCTTGCCCCTGAAAATCCGGCCTTTGAGAATAATATTTTTTTACCAAGCTGCTGGCTGCTTTACAGTAAAAGGCCAATGTAAAAATGTTTTGCTCGTCCAGAGCATAGAGAACGGCGGACATCTCATACACTTTATTATCAAAGTGCTGGTAGGTATTATCCGCTTCCGTCACCATGGCTTCACGAATAGAAATCCGCTTTTCCTCATTCTTCTTCAGAATGTTGATTTCATGGTACAGTGCCGTGATGACGGTATCCAATTCCGGATCTTGCCTCTGAACTGCTGGCGTTGGCGTGTTTTGTTGGGCAAACACAGAGCCTATGGACAAAAAGCAGGCCAAGTAAAAAACAATGCAGTATTGAAAAAAAGTCCGGTAATGGGGGATGCTCATGAACGGAGTTTGTTCTAGGGTGTACGGGCTTTGTGGTCAAGGTTATATTCTTCTGTCAGCATGGTAGATTGGCTTCTCTCGAGACATGAAGATTTGTCCGATGCCACCGGTCTCTTTCTTTTTTCAAGCGATATCCCATTGGCTCAGACAAAAAACGCTCCGGATTTGTTTTCCGGAGCGTTTTAGAAAAGAAGGAAAGCAATCCCCCCCCATCTTATCGATGGGAAAGAAGAGAATTAAGCCAGGGTAAAGGAACGGATTCGCTTAATGGATTCATCCTTACCCAACAGAGAGAATACAGCAGAAAGATCCGGCCCTCCGCTTAGCCCTGTCAGAGCCACACGGGCAGGGAACATCACAGCACCCATCTTCACGCCGTTTTCTTTGGCAAAGGCTTTCAATACTCCAATGAGTTCGTGTCCGTCCCATTCTTGTTCTTCTTCCAACTTGTCAGCCAGTTTGGCAAGCAGATCCATCGCTTCTGGCTGAACCTTGGCGACGGCTTCCGGATCCATACTCAGATCAAAGAAGAAGCGGATCTTGTCCGGGACTTCTGATAAGGTTTGTACTTTGGTTTGCACAGTAGGTATGGCAGCATCCAGTATCGGAGAATCCGGCAAACCTGCTTTGATGCAGAAGGGGCGGGCTCGGAGTGTGAACTCTTCCGGAGACAAGGCAATGATATGCTGTTGGTTGACCCAGCGGCACTTGGTGATGTCAAATTTGGCAGCAGAATGATTTACCGCTTCCAAAGAGAAGCGTTCGATCAGTTCTTCAGGTGAGAAGATTTCCGTATCGTCCTTGGGAGACCACCCTAACAAAGCTAAGAAGTTCATAACGCCTTCCGGAAGGAAGCCTTCATCCGGATAAGTCCCCAATGCCGCCCCAATGTCTCGCTTGGACATTTTAGAGCCGTCCGGGTTCAGAATGAGCGGCATATGGGCAAATACGGGCGGGGTAACCCCGAACGCCTCAAACAACTGAATATGCTTGGGCGTATTCATAATATGATCCTCCCCACGAATCACGTGAGTCATCTTCATTTCAATGTCGTCTACAACGTTGACGAAATGGAAGATGTATGAACCATCTGCTCGGCGAATAGCCATATCCGGAGTGTTGGAGGCGTCCCGGTAGTCAATGGTGATGTCTCCGCAAATTAAATCGTGGAAAGTAACCGGCTTGGTGCGGTCAAAGCGGAAACGCCATGCTCCGTCATCTTCATAAACTCTCCCGGCATCTTGCAACTTTTTGAAATAGGCATCATAAATATCGTTACGCTGGCTTTGGAAGTAGGGACCGCAGTCGCCGCCTTTCATGGGGCCTTCATCCCAGTCCAATCCCAACCATTCCATGCCGGAGAAGATTGCGCGTGTGGCTTCCTCTGTATTGCGGGCATTGTCTGTATCCTCAATACGTAAGATGAAAGTACCCCCCATTTTGCGGGCAAACAGCCAGTTGAACAGAGCGGTGCGTGCGCCGCCTATGTGAAGGTAACCCGTGGGGGAAGGAGCGAATCTTGTTCTGACGTGACTCATGATGGAATAAGAGAGTAAGGTTCAACGTGCCCGCGTCAAGCAGATACAGGGGGTGCATGCCAAAAATCAACCTTTCCGAAGCCAAGCTGTGAGGAAAAGCTTTTTTAGCGTTGTCGGCCTTGTTGCTTGCTAGACTGGTTTTTTTAGGCTTTCATCTAACTCCGTGTTCTTCTTAAAGCACATATTCCGTCTGCGGGAAAAATGGCAGATTAAGCGAGAGGATGAGGAAAAGACTTTCCTGGAACATCTGGACGACTTGCGTTCCATGTTGTTGCGAATGGCTTTATGCCTGGTAGTCAGCACGATTTTATGCGCCGGATTTGCCTCAGACCTGATGGATATATTAAGGCGACCAGTCAATCAGGTGTGGGATATGTTTGAGGAGTCACATCTCCCGACCGGGATTGATTTGGATACATGGGGCAAGGCTAAGGAAATGGCTACTGCAATGGCCAATTTGACGCCATCTCAACAAGAGGTGTTTCTTCGGCAGATACCTGAATCCATGAAAGATTTGACGGAATCTGTTCTAGTCCTTCGGGGAGCTCAACCGTTACCGGAAGACAAAAAGCAGATTTTTATCAAGGAAGGGAGTTCCTCCCCCGCTGTGTGTGCGTTGGCAGAGGAACTGTATGCCAATAAGGCGATTCTCACGGACGGTACAGGCAGAGGTGCTTTAAAGATGATGAGCGCATTCCAGCCGGGAGAGGCGTTCATGTTGACCATTAAATTATCTTTATATGCCGGGGTCGTTATTTCATTCCCTCTTTTGTTATATTTTCTGTTGCAATTCATTATACCCGGGTTGCTGGAGAATGAACGCAAATTGCTGTACAAAAGCATGTTTATTGGGTTTGGACTGTTTTTGGCAGGTACACTGTTTTGTTATTTCATCGTACTCCCCAGAGTGTTGACTTTCTTCTATACGTATTCTCTGGAGTTCGGTATTTCCAATGAATGGCGCATCGGCTATTACCTTTCTTTTGCTACGCAAATGATTTTGATGTTTGGTTTAGCTTTTGAGTTGCCGGTAGTTGTGATGCCTTTTGTTAAATTAGGGGTATTGACCTATGACATGATGAAATCCACACGCCGTTATGCGATTGTGGCGATTGCAATTTTGGCTGCCATTATTACCCCTACGCCGGATGTGGCTACTATGATGTTAATGGCCGTTCCGATGTACGCCTTATACGAAATATGTATTATTTTAGCATGGCTGCATGAACGCAAAGAGTCTGCACGTGTGCAAAATGAGATAGACCAATTTGAAGCGGAGTCTGAAAGTGGCACACGTCCTTATTAACAAGTAATAACATGATCAACTGAAACTAAAAAAACATGAATCTTTTAGAGATTATCATCTTAGGCATTGTGGAAGGTCTAACGGAATACCTTCCGGTAAGCTCCACTGGACACTTGCTCCTCACAGAATCTTTGTTGAATATGGCACAGAGTAAAGAAGCTCTGGATGCTCTGGCAGTTTGTATCCAGGGTGGAGCTATTCTTGCTGTGTTGAGTTTGTATTTTCCCCGAGTAAAAGCGATGATACAGGGACTGCTAGGAAAGAACCCTTCCGGCAGGAAGATGTTGATCAACCTTATTTTAGGCTTTTTGCCGGCAGCCGTTGTGGGATTGTGTTGCGCTTCTTTGATTAAAGAATACCTGTTTAACACATATACGGTAGCTTATTCCTGGATTATTGGCGGAGGCGTTATTCTGGCGTATTGTGTTTGGAGATCCAAGCAGGGGCAAGCCAATGAAGGAAAGGTCGGAGATTCGCTGGAGAGCCTGACACCGGGAAAAGCGTTGACCATTGGAGCTCTTCAGTGTGTGGCGATGATTCCCGGCACCAGTCGTAGTCTGATGACCATGTTGGGAGGTATGTTTGTAGGGCTGAGCGTGGAGGCTGCTGTTGAATTTAGCTTTTTGTTGGGCTTGATTACACTGGGGGCTGCTACGGTTCATGATGCGTATAAGGATGGCGCGTTGATGCTGGAATCCTTCGGATGGGAAGCCCTTGTTGTAGGAACGGTAGTCAGTTGGTTTTCCGCCTGGCTAGCGGTGAAGTGGATGGTTTCCTATTTGCAAAAGCATAGTTTCTCCATTTTTGGCTGGTATCGTATCGGTATTGGAATCGTGACCTTGGTGTTGTTGTTCATGGGATTGATGCACTAAGGAGAGCGAGAAAACTTGATTCAAAAAACGCTTCTTCCGTTTTTTCCGGAGAAGCGTTTTTGATTACCCTCATCCTCGAAGAAAAACAAGGGAAGGGAGACTTTATCTTTGCTAGAGCGGCTTATCTTCTGTGATGTCCGGGAGCGGATGGCCGAGCCGGACTACCAGGTCTGGAAGAGGGAGCCGATGGGCGGCTGATCTGATGGTTTCCGGATGGACGAACAGCCGTTGGTCGGGAGGCCGGGCGACTTATTTGCCCCATTTGCGGAGAAGAAGGACGATTGATACTTGGGCGGTTGTTAGCCGGACGATTCGTATTTGGGCGGTTCAGTCCGGGCCGGTTTGGCTTTCCTATTTGGGGATGCGTATTGGCTGATGGACGGTTGGGCATCCCCGGCTTATTCATTCCGGGAGTATGTACCGGTGGGCGCAAGGAGTTACCCGGCTTGTTCAGCCCCGGTTTTTGACCGTGATTGCCTGGCCTCCCCATGTCAGGACGATGCCCCGGCGTGTTCGGACGTCCCATATCGGGGCGATGTCCCGGATTTACAGCCGGGGGATTAGGTCTGATGCCCCCCGGACGGCTATCCGGTCGGAAATGGTCCGGTCTGAACTGAGGCTTCATGGGCGGTCTGTCCATAGGTCTGCAATGTGGCGGGCGAACGTAATGACCTCTGAAGTATGGAGCAGGCCCCCATGCCGGAACGTAATAGTTAGCCCGGATCAGATTAATGGAATAAATGGGATTGCCAAACGTGTCGTAAGCGTAAATTGGTCTTCCACCGTAGTATCCGTAAATAGGATAGCCGGTGTTGTCATACATATATGATACGCTGGAACCACCGCTGCTATAAGTACCGGAGACGCTGAAATGATCGTAGTAAGGATCGTAACAACTGGCAAAAGAACAGCCGATAGCGATAGCCAGCAGAGAGCTTTTTAATATGACGTATGCTTTCATGGTTTTGATATAAGAGGCTCTTTTTTCCTCCTTTGTTCAATAAGCGACAAAGAGGTTGAATATTGTTTAAAATTATTTTGCTTGGAGATGTACCCGTTTCTATCGTAAAGTTCTTCAAGTTTTTTTACGTAATGGGCGTTCTCTTTCAAGATAAAAAAGTCGGCTTGGCTTTGTTGTGCGATAATGCACCATATACATTGTCTATGACGTTGGCAACGTATGCCAGATCCGGTCTGCTTACTTATTTTGATGAAGCGTGTGCCGTATTTCCGGAAAATGCACACAAAGTGCGAGAAACTGCTCTTTCTTACGGACTTTCTGTGAAGCCATCACCGATTGAGAAGGGGTTCATCGGAGCCTTACAGACGGCAGTTAATGCTCTTGATTCAGATTATCTGTTGTTAGCAGAGGATGATTGCATGATTTGGGAGCACCTGCATGGAGAAAGTCTGGAAAAGCAGTTAAAGCAAGCTCTGGAGTTATTGGTGTCCGGTCAGGCAGACATGGTACGTCTGCGTCATGCCTGGCGTGGAAACACTCGCTATAAAGCAGCTTATCTGTATTCTTATTTTTATCCGGTGGAGCAACTGTCTTCCATGTGGTTGCATGCCGAAGGCCTGTCAGAAGCACCGGATTGGATCAAGAGCATTCGCCGTATTTTTCATCCGTTACGCTCCAAGCGATCCATAGGACGTAGCGTTTATGTGGAGCAGAATCCTCATCTGTGTTTCCCTCAGTATATTACCAAAATAGAGGAAGGCTTCATCATAGACAGTGAAGTTT
Organism: uncultured Akkermansia sp.; assembly: GCA_964525305.1. Taxonomy (GTDB): domain Bacteria; phylum Verrucomicrobiota; class Verrucomicrobiia; order Verrucomicrobiales; family Akkermansiaceae; genus Akkermansia. Next base: position 46,565 of record CAZGGR010000006.1, on the reverse strand, counting down.
TTCAGTGGACCAATCAGCCTACGTTGATTTCCCGTTCTCGTATTCGGCAGATTTTAACGGGTTTGGTTCAGGCTTCCGGAGGAGTTGGAAAATTACCGCAGGACTTTGAAGCCGCCGTCAATAATCCTCGGTGGAGAAACGCCCATATGAACATAGGCGTGCTCAGGGGGATTTTTACTTAAAGATCATGGAGGGGAAAAAACAAGAGGTTCAATACGTGTGTACCCGCTGTGGCGCATGTTGCCGCTGGGAAGGGGACGTGTGCATTGAGGAAGATGAAATAAGCACCATTGCTCAGTTCTTGAATATGGATGAACAGACCTTCATTGACGAATGTTGCCGTTTGAGGGCAAACAGAAGAGGCCTGTCTATTCGTGATGCGGAAGATGGTGCTTGTATGATGCTGACTGAAGACGGCTGCCGAATCAATCCCGTCAAACCACGGCAATGTCGAGATTTCCCCAATAAATGGAATTTCCCCGGATGGCGACAACGTTGCCAAGCTCGGGAAGTTCAACTCGGGGAAAACACATCGAGCTTATAAAACGGAGAGCAGGGAGCTTGTTCAAGGCCGACATTTCCTGCCATTTCCCCTTACAGAGGAATGAGTTTCAGAGCTATTTAAGCAATTAAACGGACAAAAACTGTCTCAAATCAGCCTCAAAACCGGGGTAAGATGTGTTGGTACATTCTGAATCGGTCAACACTGTTTCGCCCTGAGCACTGAACCCAGCCACCAAGAAACTCATGGCAATGCGATGGTCTCCATAACTAGGTAATTCCGCACCTTTCAGACGGGCACCTCCATGGACAATCATACCATCGTCAAACTCATCCACGTTCACTCCCATCAGACGGAGATTGGCAGCTGTTGTAGCAATGCGATCCGTTTCTTTAACGCGCAATTCGTGAGCATTGCGAACAATGAAATCCCCTTGTCCCAAGGCACCGGCAACAGCCAGAATGGGGATTTCGTCGATGAGATTGGGGATTTCTTCCGGCAAAAGCTCTGTACCGTGCAGGGAATCGGAACCATACACGGTAATGTCCCCGTAAGGCTCTCCTGCATCCTCCGGAGAAGTAACAGTAATGTCCATGCGGGCACCCATTCGTTGCAGAGCGTGAATAACGGCATTTCTCGTCTTGTTTAGCCCCACCTGGCGTAACGTCAGACGGGAGCCGGGGCGGCTTGCTGCTGCTACCATCCAAAAAGCAGCGGAAGAAATATCTGCCGGAACGGTCAGGTCATGCGCCAGAGGGAGAGTCGGCCCGTTGATGCTGACGGAAAGCCCATCCACAGAGCAGGGGATACTGAAATGTCGGAACAATCGTTCCGTATGATCTCTGGTAGTAGCCGGTTGATGTACTGTGGTACAACCTTCAGCAAACATACCAGCCAATAAAATGGCACTTTTAACCTGAGCACTTGCCATGGGCAATGTGTAGGTAATAGATTGCACCTTACCACCATGAATGCGCAATGGCGCACATCCGGGTTTTACGCCACAAGACTCAATTTGTGCTCCCATCTGTGCCAAAGGTTGCATAATGCGCCCCATAGGACGGCTGCTCAGGGAAGCGTCTCCAAACATCTCAGAATCGAAAGGACATGCTGCCAGCATTCCTGCCAAAAGCCTCATGCCTGTACCGGAATTGCCGCAATCAATGGGGTGAGCCGGTGGCGTAGGGCGCATGGCTACGCCCGTGATGCGGAATCGGATAGGACCGTACCCTGCTCGTTCTTCCAGTACTTCCACCCGGGCACCAAGTTGTTCCATGGCACGCAAGGTATTTAGGCAATCTTCACTGCATAAGAAATTATCTACTTCCGTTACGCCTTTTGCCAAGCCCCCCAATATAGCGGCTCTGTGTGATATGCTTTTGTCTCCGGGAACAGTCAGTACCCCTTGCAGAGAGGGAATGGTATGAGAATGAAGATTCATGGATGCTTGGAAGAACTACCCTGTATCAGCCTCCGAATCAAGCCAATTACGCGATGAAAAGGAAGGTATGTTTTGGTAGATTTCCAGAATGATGTTGATTTCCTGTTCGGATTTTGTATACTGAATGTCGTTATCGGCAAAATCCTCCTGAAAAGAAGGAGAGAGCTTTTCAGGGTTAATGGATCAAGCTGGTTTTCATAGGTAGTAAGTTGGAGCGGTCGCAGGTGTCATAGCCTGCGGCCGCTTTACTTTGAAACAAAGCTATTTTGAACAACAAGAAAGCCTCTATCAGAAGGAATCATGGGGCCCCCGATTTTGTTTTAGGGAAACAAAAAATGCTTTGGTGTCCTGCTTTGGACTTTACCGTATGGCCATGAAAGCGTATGTAGTCCCTGCCGATCAGGTTCGGGCGGTCGCTGTTCCGGTTTTTACCGGGGTAGAGGAAAGTCTGGACATCATAAGGCAGCGTGTCCCGTGAAAGCGGGAGACGGGAATCTCTCAAGGATTCCCGGACGGAAAGTGCCACAGAAAATAAACCGCCAGGATGAGGGATGCCTCATTCAGGTAAGGGTGAAAAGGGGAGGTAAAAGCTCACCGCTCCAAGGGTAACTGAGGAGGCAGGGTAAACCCCGCGCGATGCAAGACAAACAGGGGAAGGGTCGCCTGCTCGTTGGATCTCCGGGTATTAGTCGCATCCGTTCCGTAACACGAACGGGCGCACAGGACGCTTAACGGCACCTGTGTGAGAAAAATGATCGCACAGCCGGTCTCTGACCGGTGGACAAAATCTGGCTTATAGAACCTGGTCGGCTTATTATTTTTTAGCTTATCAAAGAGCGTTGTTGTATTTGATTCCTACCCAGAAAGCCTAAAAACAAATAGCCACGAGATCCTGTCAAGAAAGACCTCGTGGCTGAAGAAAAGTTTCGTTTTAACTTATTGTCTTTGAGAGTTATTCTTTGGTGACAACGATATCGCAGTCCAAGGCGAACCAGCCGTAGCCCTGACAATCAAAGACGAGATCCGGCTTTTCAGTTCCGGAGAGGCGGAGTGTAAACTCACGACCGTTTTTATTTTGCTGGTCATTGGGGAGTTCGGCAACGACTCGAGTGCCTCTCATGAAGCGAGGATTGCGAATGTTGCAACCGCCATCATTCATCTTAAAGGTAATTTTGTAATTACCGGGACCATTGAGCATATGGCTGACATTGACTCTGGTGGGGGTAAATGTCGGACGCAGATCATATCCTGTGAAACGAGTTCCTTTTAAGGTGACCGGTTCCGTCAGGTAACGGTAATAATTGTGAGCCCCAACCCCCATGAGGGACTTGGGAGAGATTTTAGCTATGTCCTTCAGCGTTTTCAGAGCCTGATCTTTCTTCCCTTCATTATTGAAGAGCCAGAATCTTGCCGCCATGATTTGTTGTTTTTGGAGAGGAGTCAGACCGGGAGTTTTAAGACGCTTGTTCACGAAGTCGTGAGCCTTTTGATAATCTTTTTGCCCTCCGTCCTTTTCAGAATCCTTTACCATTCGTTGAACGCCTTCAATATAAGGCAAATAGTAGAAGGTTGTTTTGAAGTTAACCCCCTTGGTGTCTTCAGGATCCGCTTTTTTGACCTTGTTCAGGATATCTTTTCTGGCAGAAGCGGCATAAGGAGGAAGCAGTTGTAATCCGTCTCCATACAATTTGGCTGCGGCTGGACCGGAAACAGAATCAGCCTTTTCCCAGATTGCATTGGCTTTATTCTGCTGTTTGATTGCTTCGGCGGCCTGTTTGATGACGGCATTCAGGTTTTCACCGGAGACGCCTTCATGCAAGAAGACCATGTTTCCCGTTGGGGAGACGACCTGGATAGCCGGAATATTCCAGATTTCACCGGGAGGCTTGGGACGTTTTTGTTCTTCCGGAGTTAAATCTTCCCGTTCGTCTTGAATGCACCACAATAGAGGCTCTGACGTTTCTTTAGAGATACGTTCAACGGCTCGGGAAACGGCGCGAGATTTGGCAGACCAGTCGGTACCAGCCCAAACAACAATCATGTACTTGTTGTCCTTTTTGGCTTCGTCTTTTACCTCATGATAGGCAGGCAGAGCCGCTTGCATCGGAGTTGCAGAAAGCAAGATAGCCGATGCCATGAGGGCGGGGATGGTTTGTAGATAATGAAACATGGCGATAATCAAAGGGTGGAGATGGTTATTTTCCGTAAACTAAAATATGGCGCAGGTGCATGTATTCCGGATGATCATTTTTAGCCTCAACCTTGATCCATTTTGCCTTTGTACCAGCCGGTGCGGTGATCAGCCATTCCTTGGGCATATCTTCCGTTGTGGACAATGGGAACCATGTCGCACCATCGGTGGATGTTGAGACTACCATTTTCTTCATTCTGTTTTCATTGCCATTACGTTTGGAAACAAGAAGACCGGATAGATCCACGGTGTTTGGCAGTTCTACAATAATGTTGGGAGAGGTTTCCTTATCCGTATGTTGAGAGCCTCCGCAGGGGCGCAACAGGTTTAAGTGCTCCCAAGGAGTGTCCCATTGAGATGTAGAAGAACACCTGACCATCCCTGTGGGTGGCACCAGCTTCCATCCTTGAGGAATGGTTGTGTTTACTTTGTTGGCAGTTATATCAGTGAAGGAGAAAGCAGATGCGGCCTTGGTCAGAGAATGGAAGGCAGGAACGGAACGCGCTTTTTCCGTAGCAAAAATTGCTTGCCCGTAGGCCTCTTTCAGCTTTTGAGGATTGGGTGTATTGGATGAGCCATCGGTCTTACCCTGTTGCTGGGCGACTTTGGCAAAGGCCTTGGAAAAGACTTCTTCTTGCCCGTTTTCCACAAAAGTTTTCACGGCCCATTCCAGAACTTGACCAAAATTGGTACCGTCCCCCGTTTGAAGATGGGTGGAAAGGATTGTTTCCAGATATCCTGCTTTCTCTTGAGGTTGAGGGAAGTAGGCTGACTGTGCATCCAGAATAGGCTGTATTTTCACAGCCCAAGAAGTGGGAGTTGTGGCAATGGTATCATGCAACTCCTTGAACCAAGCGATTCTGTCTTCGATAGGGATATCCATCAGGAACTTGTTTTGCACATCCTTAAGAGCTTCGACGGCTGCAAAACCGTTCCCCTTGTAATGGGAAAGAGCATCCTTGGCATATACGTACCAGTCAATGGGCTGCATGCCTTTCTTATCCATCAGCAAACGTTGCAATTCCGTGCGGAAGAATGGGTGTACAGGCGTTTGTTTAAGGGCCTCTTGCCAGGAATGAATGGCGTTATCTTTCTTTCCGTTGATTTCATCCAACCGTGCTTGGGCTGCCCACAGATAAGCCATATCCGCCTTGGCGTCATCGGCAAAAACACTTTCCATCAGTAAGAAAGAAGTCGGAGCCTGTGAACCAAAGATGTAATTGTGCATCCCGCCATCAGGGCCGCCAAACCCACCTTCCCATTTACCTCGATGAACTCGCACTGCATAGGCACAGTGGCCCGGTTGCCCAACAGGGTAAGCCGGAATGCCGTGAGCCATAGCCGCCAGCGTACCGAAATAAGAGAGACCGCCACAAACACCTCCGATGATTTGCGTGTTTTCCGCTTCAGGATTGAGGTCTCTCCACGGCACATAGTAAAGCGGCCCCTGAATGGTTTCGCCAAAGAAGTTGAACCCTCTGTAAGGAGCTGCCCAGCATGCCGCCGTATAACGACGCCAGGGAAGATTGACGTGCTCATTACTCCATTCATAAGACTTATCATCCCATGGGTGAGCCACAACAAAGCGCATTTCCCACGGGCGCAATTTGAGGAACTGTGGGTGCAGTTTATTAGCTTGATGAAGTTTTTTGAAGATATGGTAGCGGCGCAAGGGATTCACATTGGCAAAGTTACCTTTGAGCCTTTTCATCATGGGACCACAGGAAAAGACATTAGCCAACCCTACTGCCAGAGTACGGTAATCCTGAAAGTCCTCGCTTTTCCCGTCACTTTTCCAGATGTCGGAAAGGATTTGCAACCCTTCGGGAGTGTCTTCGGGGACTAGACCGGCACCCAGGTAAAGCTCCAGCCATTCCGAATCCTGTAAAAATGCTTTGATGAAAGCGGCATCTTGCGGACTCTTGGAGAAGACTGCTTTGACGTTATTTGCTCCAGTAACGCGCAGTAACTCATGAATATTCAGCAGATGGCGGTATTTCGGATTTTGAAGCAGTTTTTGTCCGGATTTTGTTTGTTCCGCATATTGGTTCAGGCAGTTACGCAGTGTTTCCTGCATACCTGAGCCAAAGTCACCGGATGCAATCTGTTTGGACAAGGCAGACGGTAGCTGATGAGAAGTGCGAGAAGCCGTGTTGGTCGGCTCAACGGTTTCCTGAGCCCAACAGACAGGGGCTGTCAGCAGAGCAGTGCAGAGGAGAAGGTGTGGGATGTTCATGTGGGAAAATGTTAGTAAAGGATAACAGAACAGATGCGGGGTAAACCAGCTTGTTTTTTGGCTTATTACGGTTTTAGAACCCTGTTTTTTTCAATTTGAGATGAGATCGATTAACATAAATGCTCGCAGAGCATTTTAACCCCCAGTCCAATGAGGATGAGACCGGCACCCGATTCCAGATAAAAAGTGGGGAAGCGGTGCAGTCTTTTGGTCAGGAAGAAACCTGCTGCTGTACAAAGGAAAGTAGTTAAACCGATGACAGTAGCCGGGAGAATCACTTCACTGAAAGGTGCATCAACACCGCAACGGACTGAAGAAAGGTAAATACTGACACCTGCCACCAGAGCATCAATGCTGGTGGCAATCCCCACAGCCAGCAAAGTGAGCAAGGAGAGCTCTGAAACCGGAGGAATCTCCGTTTCGTCTTCATGGCGGTGACTCCATCCTTCCCGAATCACGTTGCCACCCAGAAATGCAAACACCGCAAATCCCAGCCAGTGATCCCATGCTTCAATATAATGATGAATAGAACCGGTGAGCAGAAACCCCATCACCGGCATCAGAAACTGACCGGATCCGGTTGCCAGAGAAAGCTTAGCACCGTTGATCAGGCGTTTTTGCTTGATGAGCAATCCATAAGAAAACGCTACAACAAAAGCGTCTACAGACAGGGCAAAAGCCAAAAACATTAAGTCGGCAAGCGGCATGCTCATTGCGGAGAAAAACTCTAGGAAATCCCCGTTAAAAAGCAATTTTTTTTGCTACCGTCACGCCGCTTGCCACAAAAGATTTACTTGCAGTATTTCTTGATGTACGGGAGTACAGCTTTAGCCCAGATGGCATAACCTTTTTCCGTAAAGTGCAGATTATCTTTACTGATGCCGGGCAGCAACTTACCGGAGTTATCCAGGAAACGCTTATTGATATTGGCGTATGTGGTACGTGGCAGTTGGCATTGAGCCAGAACAGCATTGATTTTGTCGTTATGCAGACGCAGTTTGTCTTGAGGCCCAGTACCGCGGGGGAAGATACCCAGCAACAGAACGTGCGTGTTCGGGAATCTGACCAGCAAGTGTTCTACAGAGCAAAGAATCCCCATAGCCGTTTTCTCTGGTGCTTCTCCACCTCTGAAATGACCGGTATTGTTTGTGCCGATCATGACGATGCAGAGTTTGGGATCCGTTTGAGCCGGAATGCCGGAGTTTGTAATGCGGTAAATCAAGTTTGTGGTTTGATCCCCGGAAATGCCGAAATTGCAAGGATTGTATGGGCCAAATTCTTTTTCCCATACATTTTTGCCATCTTTGCTCCACAGATCCGTGATGGAGTCCCCCAGGAAGAGAACGCCACATGGATTATTTTTAACTTGTTCCACCTGTTGTTCATATTGTTTTTTCCACCATGGAGTTGCATCTCGATTGACGGGCTCCATGGGTGAGGGCGCTGCACTTGCCATCATAGCACCCAACAGAGATAACGTGAGGATATGTAAAGATTTCATACCAGACGAGTATACGCTGAGAAATCCGAAAACATTACATCAATTTTGTGGCCTTTTATGATGACCGTGGTTGGCCTGTGCTGTACGGCGTTCCCTCTTGCCAGAATCTTTGGGGTAGTGTAGCTTATGGGCGGTATGAGTGAGGTTTCCCTTCAGCATGGAATGTCGCAGCGGATGGCTGCTTCTCAGTCCCTGCAGATGGGCGTGCAGGTGCTTCAGGCATCTGCTATGGAATTAAAACAGATCGTGACTCAGGCCTTGGAAACGAATCCCTTGCTGGATGAAGTCCCCGAATCCTCTTCGGAGGCCTTGGAGGATGGAGCCGACGGCTCTTCCTGGGATGAACGGGATGATGGGTGGAGTGAATTTACGCCGGAAGAGAGACCCTCTGCAGAAGCGGCTGCACGGCGAGACTTTATGTATGAGTCAATCGTAGCCCCTGAATCCTTAAAGACTCATTTGATGGAGCAAGCCGGGCATTCTGCATTGGAGGGGCGCGCCAGAGAGGCGTTGTTTTTACTGATTGACTCCCTGGATGATCACGGTTTTTTGACGGAATCTCCGCAGGAACTGGAAGAGCGGGAGTGCTTCAGCATGAGAGATATGCAGGAAGCTTTATCCGTGTTGAGGGGGATGGAGCCGTCCGGCGTGGGGGCTTTGGATTTAAGAGATTCCCTGTTGATTCAGCTGGAACAGCGTCAGTTGAAGCATTCGCTTGCTTACCGTCTGATTCAACATTGTTGGAAAGAATTAGCTGCTCACCAATACGAAGAAGCCGCCAGCCTTCTGAATGTAGAGACGGATTCAGTGGCAGAAGCGTTGGAAGTTATTCGTAGTTTATCTCCGGATCCCGGTGCTGCTTATGCGCCCGGAGGCAATCCGTATTTATTGCCGGATGTCACAGTTGAAGAGAGTGTGACAGGAGACATGGAAATTTCGTTAAGCTCAGAGAATCAACCGCATTTATGCATGAATGAACGGTACATGGAGATGATGTCAGAGGGTAGTTCGTCACAAGAAGCCCGGCAGTATCTTCGCAAGGCTTTTAGGGAAGGGCAGGAGCTGATGAAGGCACTGAATATGCGACAAGAGACCATTTTGCGTCTGACTCGCATCATCGTGCGACGGCAGGAGGACTTCTTTCGTTTCGGACCGTCCCGTCTCAAAGCCATGGGGATGGAATCCGTGGCAGAAGAAATGGGCGTTCATGTATCTACGGTGTCTCGAGCCTGTCGGGATAAATACCTGCTTTGCAAATGGGGGATGAAAGAATTGAGATCCTTTTTCAATGCCGGTGTCCCGTTGGATGGTGGGGACGGAGCGAATGGAGGGACAGGAGAGAACGTTTCTTCAGATGCGGTTCGGGAGCTGATGAGGCAGTTGATAGCGGCAGAAGACACATCCAAACCGCTTAGTGATTCAGCCCTGACTACAGCATTGAAAGAAAAAGGCGTGAATATTGCCCGGCGGACGGTGGCTAAGTATCGGGAACAGATGAAGATCCTGCCGGCAGCGTTGCGGCGCGGGATATGACAATGTTTATTTTCTTATTGTCATTTGTATTTCCTTGATGATGAAGATGTTGTGCATTGTTAAAATTGGCGTGTTTTTTCCTGTGCAAGAGGCAGTTGACAGCGTTTGCCATGCCGCTATAGTTCCCGCCTGATTTTCTCATGCGCACATTTACCCGACCCATTACCCTGTTATTGTTGGGGCTGCTTTTTCAGACGGTAGCCTTTGCGGTACTGAATACGGTTGTCCCCTTGTGGATGGAGCAAGCGCATGCTGCCACATGGGAAGCCGGAATGGTGGGAACATTCTTTTTCTTGGGCAATTTGGTTGGCACGCTGATAGCCGGAGGCATCATCCGCAAGGCCGGTTTCCAGGGGTGTTATCGTTACGCCTGTTTTTTGTTTGCTCTCTCCACGGTTCTGTTGACTGTATGTCACGGTTCGTTGGTTTGGAGTGGTTTACGTTTATTAGCCGGCATCAGTTGTGCCTTGATTTGGGTGGTGGTGGAAAGTGCCCTGCTGAGGGCGGGTACACTGCAAACGCGCGGTGTCTTGTTGGCCTCTTACATGGTCATTTATTATTTGGGAACGGTTTTGGGGCAATTGTTGTTAGGATGGTTTCCCAGCGATATGCCTGTAGTGGTTGCGGAGGTTTGTGCGTTATCGGTAGCCGGGGTGCTCCCCCTTCTGTTTGCCAAATTGGAATCAGCTCAGGAGGAAACCTCGACTCCGCACCGGGTGGACGTGCGCTCTTTGCTTAAGCGGCGCAGCGTCTTTCTGGGTGTTGTCGGGTGTGCGATTTCCGGAGTGGTATTGGGTACGATTTATTGTTTGATGCCCTTGTTCCTGAAACATTTGGGCATGGCGCACTCCGCTGTGGGGTATTGGATGGCCTTGTTGGTGGCTGCCGGTATTTTAGGGCAGTGGCCCATGGGGCGGCTGGCTGATAAATACGGTCGTGCCTGTGTGATGAAAGGGCAATCCTTGCTAATCGTGGCTGCCTGTGTTGGGCTGGTGATGAAAGGCGGTCTGATGGCTCCGTCTCTGATTACCCTGGGTCTTGCCGGTTTTTCCCTTTATCCTATCGCCATGGCTTGGGGGTGCGAAGAAGCTGCTCATGAAGAATTAGTGACGATGAATCAACTCCTGTTGCTGAGCTACTCCGTCGGTACTCTGGCTGGCCCCTCCCTGACATCTTTTCTGATGCAACGGTATTCAGATAACTGGATGCCCATGGTTCTTGCTGTGGTGGCTCTTTCTTTTATGCCGGTGCTGATGTTGGGCGGCAGTCGCAGACGAAGCAATTTGCCTCATTAAGGCTGTTCCTGATTGGCAGATTCCTGTGGCTCTTCCTTCGTTTTCTTTTCGAGAGAGGGAAACTCCCGGTCTGCCACATGATGGATCATATCCGTCAGAGCCTGCACATAATTCCCGGTATCGGGTGCCGAAATGGAAGCCTTGTATCGGCAGGTGAGGGTTGGTATGCCCATGGCGGCATAAGGTCGGTCATTCCCTGTGAGATGGAGTGCTTGTTGCTTCATGAGGGATGGCACATGTCCCCAGGATTTCGTGAAAGGTACGGTGCATACCGCCGTGAAGCTGCTGCCGCCCGGCGTGGTGATGAACTGCACGGCATCTTGAGAGGCCGTTTCCGTCCCCCTTGCTGCTTCCAGATTGATCATCCCCATCATGTTGCTTGTGCCAATGCGGCCTCTTAAGGCTTGAGCGTGAGCCGCTGCGGCCGTTGCTCCGTCGGCATATGCAACCAGATAAACATTGTGATTTGTCAGGATGTCTTTCAGCGCATTCGCCGTCTCCAACAACAGGGCGGCACTGCCACAGCCATTTCCATCGCTGGCATAATGCGCCCCAACCACAATGCTCTTGTTGTTGGAATACAGCCCCGGCTTAAAAACCAATACGTTGTACTTGGTTTTCTCTTTTGGGGATGTTCCTTCGTTTATCGGCTGCATGGTGACGGCATACCCCATGTCGGATAAACAAGAAGCAATGTATTTGGCGGCATCTGCCTCGCGCCCCGGAGCGGATACCTTTCCTTTTCCCTGATGTTGCAGATGCTTCGTGTGTTGTGCCATGCGTGCGTCAGGCGTATTGGGCTCCTCCGCATCTCCGCTCTTCAGCCATGAACAGGAAGAAAGGACTGCGGTCATCATCAACGCACCGATGGTGCAGGGGATTAAGTGTGGCATCATCTCGTTACAGGGTTTCAATGTAATGCAGTTCTCCGGCTATTTGAGCCGGCAGTTCCTTTTTCATGGATTCGGGCAACACGCTCCATGTGTACGTTTCCACTTCCGGATGAGGTACATCTTCTCCTCTGTTGCGGAAATAATCTCGTGTTTTCAGGATAAAATCTTCCGTTCCGGCAAAGGGCGGTTCCGGTGCTGCATATAGTGGAATGTGATAATGAATGCGCCATTGGGAATCGATCATTTCATCCTTATAATCATGTCCGTAAGCAAGCGCATTGGGCAGATCCGGGAAGAGCTGCTTCTTCCCATCTCGGGTGAGAATACTTGTCTGGTGAAAATAAACGCCTTCGTCAAAGCTTTTCAGCTTTTCCATGTCTTCCTCTCCGCTGATGCGGCATTCCAAGGCATTGGAAAACTGTACCTTGCACAGAGCTATGTTATTCGCCGCCCAGGCAGACAGCGTCTCTGCCGGCTCTTCTCTCATCATGGCAAAGTGGCAGGTGTCATAAGTCAGCCCCAAATGGCGTTCGATTAGCTCCGGTCGGCGTGAACGATTGCGCAAATCATTGAAAAAGCGAATGGCTCCCTGCGTATCATGAAAGTGCCCAAACGGCTCCGGTTCCAGCCCCAGTTGCATCAGTCGTCCCGTTTGTCTGCTTAGCACGTCCAGAAAACCGCACATCGCATCCAGTCGGGCAAACATCCGTTCCTCATCCGCATGAAACCAACTGTGCGATGCCGGTAAGGTGCTCACACTGAGTCGTTCTGCTCGGTCATCGCCGAGAACGGATAAAATACGAAACAGCCGACAGGTGTAGTCAAAACGCTCCGGCGTTGTCCAGTCCGGTTGGAAAACGTGCTCCTTGACTCGGGTCCCGTGAAACTCTCCATAAGGGAAGCCGTTCATGGTTTCCACTCGGGCTCCGTGGTCATCCAGCCGGGATTTCAGCTCCTCTGCTGCATGCGGAATAGCCAGCATTTCTTCCGCTGCTCGAGCTGACAAACGCAATCCCACTCCCAGTATCTCATCCTTCAGGGGAGACCCCATGGCTTCCAGCTCTTGCCTGATCCGTGGGACATGGGCAATAAGAGCCTCCCGTGTCTCTTCCCAGGTTTCAGCAGGATGAATGTTGGTGCAGTAGGAAAGCATGGCCGATCTCTGTCTCTGTTTTCTTGCAGGTAAAATACCCCTATCCGCATCTCTTCCTCAGCGCGGTTTCGGGAAAATGCTGTGTACTCCCCCCTATCCTTGGGGGCTTCCTCTCTTTTGTCTAATACGGTTCAAGTCATGAATATATTTCACGAAACCGCATCATGACCCTTTCTTATTAACAGACGTTATAAGTGTCTTATCTGCAACTCACTCAAGTATCATCCCCTCCCTATGTTTTAGGCATGTCCCTGTCTTCTTTGTCGGATCAAAAAATAACCCCGTCCATTTCAATATGGACAGGGCTATTTTTGTTATGAGTGCGTTATAATAACGGGAAAAAGGAGGATAAAATCAATTACTTGATGATATCCAGCGGAGCGGTGGTCTTCCAATCACCGCGGGTGAAGTCCGGGAACACCTGAGGCATACCGCCCTGAGCCACGGAGTATTCGGAAAGCTCGGAAACTGAGGACCAGAATGCGCCTTCATAGACGTTTTGATCCATAGGTTCACCGTTGCGGAGACATTCAATGATGCGGAAAAGCATCACGAAGTCCATACCACCGTGACCGCCCATCTTCAAAGCCAACGGACCCACACGCTTCCAGAGGGGGTGTTCGTATTTTTCAAAGATAGGAGCAAGCTTTTCATCGCCTTCAATCCACTGGTGATAGTTTCCGTCACCCAGTTTTTCACCGGCCATGCGGGTGGGGAAGCCGGCCAGCGTTCCCAGCGTACCCTGAATCAGGTTCAGACGGGAGTACGGGCGTGGGCTGGTTTCATCCCATTGCACCAGAACCGTGCGACCCATGGTGGTCTTGATGATGGAGGTATTCATGTCACCGCAGGCAAAGTCCATCTTATTCCACTTGTGGTCAGCCGGGAATTGCTTTTTGGCATAAGCGGCACGACCCAGAGCCGGGCTTGAGAAAGAAACCAGTCTGCCGAAGCAGTCATCACGACGAGCCAGGTTCATGTACTGAGCTACTGGGCCGAGTCCGTGTGTGGGGTAGACGTTACCATTGCGCTTGGCATAGTGATACGTTCTCCAAGAGCCGGTACCGCGTTCCACTTCGTGCATCTGTCCGCGCAGTTCGTGAATGTAAGCGGCTTCGCCATAGAGCAAGTCTCCGATGACGCCCTGACGCACCATGTTGAGGTAAAGGAGTTCTTCACGTCCGTAGTTGACGTTTTCCATCATCATGCAGTGCTTCTGGGTCTGTTCTGCGGTGTCTACGATTTCCCAGAGTTCCTTAATGGTGACTGCCATGGGCACTTCCACAAAAGCGTGAGCCCCCATCTTCATCACGTCGCAGGTGACGCGGCAGTGCCATTCCCAGCTGGGGCAGACGATGACGGCGTCCGGTTTGACTTCCTTCATCATGCGCTTGTAGTCTTCCGGACCCTTCGTGTAGATCGGAGGACGCTTGCCGGTCTTCTTTTCTACGACATCGGCACTCTTCTTGGCCCAGTCTTCGTACAGATCGCAGATGCCAACCACTTCGGCACCTTCAATCACAGCCATTTGTGCCACGTGCATGGAGCCACGGGCGCCTACGCCAACGAAAGCCACGCGCACTTTGTCCAGCTTGGGTGCTTTAAAGCCACCCATGTAAACAGCACCGGGCTTGCGGGGGGGATTGGAGGTCATGGGCCCGATGAGATTCGGATCCGGGATCACAAGCTTCTTGGGAGCCAATGGTGTAACTTCTTGAGCATTAGCAAAAGAACCGGCTGCCAGAGCCCCGGTTGCCAGACCCAAGTTCCGAAGGAAACGACGGCGAGATGATGAATAATCCATAGTCAATGAAGTTATAGGTAAAGGGATTGCGATTTCTAATTTGCCATAAATACGACCGCTTGTGAATCATTCTTTCATAAAAGTTAAAAAAAATGACATACTCCCCGCTACAAGAAGCCCCAATCCTCCGCTTGAGGGGATGATTGGGGCAGGGCGTTTACCGGTTGTGCCGATGTGGCAGGCGTCAGCTTGGGCATGAGGCCGGGGCGGTGTGGGTAGCCGTCCCGTCTGATTCAGTGGCCGAAGTCATCAGCTCTGCATCGGCGTACATCCGGAAAAATCTATTTTCATCGTAGCCTCATGGGGGTGGCAGGTGGGGGCTCGGTCAGTTTGTCATAAGCATCCTGCAAAGCCTTGCCCAGTCTGGGGCGGAACTCCGTCGAGATCGGCAAGCTATCTCCCTCCATATCGCAAGAGCGCAAAATGTCGGGCAAATGAGGCTTCAGAGCATTCAGCATCAGTTCCATGCAAACATCCGGATTCACTCCGTACTTCTCTTCTGTCAGGAACAGGATACGCTCTGCAAAACGTTTCATGCGATCTACCTGTTGCGGGCTTTCGTATGGTTGGATGATCTCATACGGATCGGGCACGTAACTGATCAGCTCATCAATGGCTCGCTTCAAATCATGAGGCAGAACCGTCATGTTGCCGTTATTCAGCACCTGCGCCAGCACCTGGTAGCTGTGAGCATCCTCCTTGTTATAATCCCTCAGACCGGAAGCCAGCGCCACGCCTGCTATGCTTTGCACATAATGTGCCACTTCCGGAGAAAATTGCCCCTCGGTAAAGCTTGTCGGCGCGGCATCGGCATAAGCCTGAATGGCCGCCTGACAAGCCAGAGAACTGACCGTTCCCAAGCACAATGTCCGGATGATGTCTGAGATGATTTTCATGGATTAAAACAATGGAAGTCCCCCATCGGGGCATGACACGTCCTTCATTGTGGGCTTGGATTCCCTCCCTGCCGTCTCTGTTCAAAGCATGACACGGGTTGCCGGGGTTGATTTCTGCGGAAGAGAAGGTATCATACCCCCCGTTTCATGACCTGCACCATTACACATTTGATCGAGGAAGACGCTATCCGTAAACGTGTTAAGGAATTAGCTTCTTCCATAGATGCCGCCATGAAGGATCGTCCTTTCGTGTTACTGGTGCTGATGAAGGGGGCGTTGCCGTTTGCCACCATGCTGAAAAATCACTTAAGCTCCTCCCCGGAACTGAAAACCGTCAAAGTCACCAGCTACTCAGGCATGAAAAACACCGGTTCCGTGAAGTGGGAAGGCGATTGCGGTGACTTTTTACCGGATGTTCCCGTTCTGGTCATTGATGACGTGCTGGATTCGGGGGCTACGCTCTCGGAGGTCTGCAAAGAATTGACAAGAAGAGGCGTACAAGAGGTTCAAACCGCCGTCGCTGTAGATAAGCATTGTTGCCGCAAGATCCCCTTCGAGGCTGATTACGTTGCCTTTACTCTGGAAGATGACTTCCTGGTCGGCTTTGGTATGGATCTGGATGAACGCTACAGAGATCTTCCCTTCATCGGAAAAGTGACGCTCGACTGAAAAACTCGCCATGGATAACGTGAACAGGCTGAACGGAATCAATCTCAGGATTGCAGACAAACAGGACGCCCCCAAGCTGCTGGAGATTTATGCCCCTTATGTGGAAAAGACGCCCATCACGTTCGAAGACGCCGTCCCCTCCCTCGCTGAGTTTGAGCAGAGAATCGCCCTCATTCTGGAGAAATACCCTTACCTGATTGCGGAACAGGACGGCATCCCGCTGGGCTACTCTTATGCCTCTGCCTTCAAGGCTCGTGCCGCTTACAGTCGGGCGGTCGAGACAACCATTTACGTCCGCCGTGATTGCAAGAAGCGGGGCATCGGGCGCACCTTGTATACGGCCTTGGAGCAGATTCTTTCCCTCCAGAACGTCCTCAATTGCAATGCCTGTATTGCATATGCCGATGCCGAAGATCCCTATCTGAACCGTGACAGTGTTCATTTTCATCGGCGGATGGGCTATCGCCGTGTGGGGAAGTTCAATCGGTGTGGCTACAAGTTCGGTCGTTGGTATCATGTGATCTGGATGGAAAAACACCTGGGCATTCATCCGGATCATCCGTCGGACTTCCAATCGTTCACCTCCATCAGACAGCTTGTTGCGGAGCGATACGGCATTGCTTGAAGAAAGAAGGGAGAAAGATGATGAAACAGCACGATTTAGCGGCACAAAGCGCATCCTCGTCCCCAACCGCTCCCTCCTCTTCCGGTGGGGGCAATCGCTTGCCTTGGGTGGAAATCGCGCGCCTGCTCGCCACATTGTCCGTGATCATGCAACACGTCCCGGCGGCGGGATGCCCGGTCAACGCCTGGTTGATCGGCCCGGCGTTGGCGGCATTTTTCCTGTTAGCCGGATATTTTTCTGCCTCTCGTCTGGCTGGAGGGAACAGCCGGAGCTGGTTGCCCCGGCGGCTGTGGTTCCTGCTCCTGCCGTACCTGTTCTGGAGCGTGCTTTATTGGTTGCTCATGGGAATGCCCCTTTCTGACGGGGCTCTTGCTTCCGTCTTTGGCTTGGGTGTCTGCCCCATGTTAACGCCCCTGTGGTTCCTGCGGGATTTGATGTTATTCACCCTGTTGGCGTGGGTGTTGTTCCGCTTCCGTATCGTGTTGTATGCGTTGGGGCTGTTCTGCTTATTCCTGCATCGGTGGGATGACTCCTTGGCTTGGCCAAGTCCGTATATGTTTGGGGACTTTGTGCTAGGTATCATGTTGGCTGCCTCCGCTCCCGGGTGCCTGAACCGTTGGGAAAAGCTGCCCTTGTCCGTGCATGGTGCCGTCCTGCTGTCCGCTGTGGCTCTCGTTGTGGTGAATGGTACGGAGTCTTTCCTGATTCCGGATCCCGCTTTTTCCGGTCTGATCATTCTGGCATTCTTCAGCGTCGGTATCGTTGTCGGAGCCATCAGCCCCGCTTGGGCAGGTCGCTTGTCCCGTTGGGCTTCCGGCAGCTTTTTTGTGTACTGCTCGCACATTTTCGTGCTGATCGTGCTGAGAGGCGTGGAATGTTGTTTCCCGTCTCTATGGCCGGCTTGGGTCTGGTGGTGTCTGGTTCCCGTGGTGTACGGCCTGGCTCGTGGCGTCTATTTACTCATCGGACGTTACTTCCCGCGCGCTCTTATCGTCATGAGCGGTGGCAAATAACTTCCTCCGTGGTGGAGGGGGCGGTCTCCGTTTCCCGTCAGCTCAAGGCTTGCGTTTCGTGCTGTAACTGGTATCCGCTACCCACCGTTTCCCCTCTTTTTTAACCGGGATCAGGCTGATCCCCCAGGATTGGAAGTTTCCGGTATACGGCTGTTCGATCAGGATGGTGTTGGCTCCGGCTTTCAGTCGGAAGGGAACCGGCTCCCGTGCCCACCAGAACTCTTCATTGTCAAAGGATATTTCATTAGCAGGCGTATTCCAGGTGTGCTGTTCGTATCGGCGTTGTCCTGCCAGCTTGTATGTCTGGGGGTTGTGGATCTCTTGCCCGTTGACCCATATTCTGGTGCCGCATTGGGACCACTCGCCCGCAGACGGCACGCCGGAACAGCGCCGCGTCGAACGAGCCGGAGCATCAAATCCCACCATGGCGTACATGGTTCCCGCCTTGGGCGCATACAGCGTCGTTTCTGCCCAAACGGTACACCCCGGTTTTTCCCCGGAGAACAGTCCCTCTGCGCCGGCTCTGGTGCGGAAGTACAGATTGCCTCCTCTGGCTGTGGTGGCTTTCACCCACGCTGGTTCCGCCCCTTCCAACAAGGCGTCTCTCACCTCCTGCTTGCTTTCGGGGATGGGGCCATACACCCGCCATTCCATAAAAGAATCCCTCCAATACGGGAAAGGTTTCCCCTTGGCCAGAGCTTCCATGCGCTTTTCAAATAAGGCAAATGCCCGATAGGCTTCCGTATGGGGTTCCGGCAGTTTCCCGGCAAATCGGGATCCGTCTTCTTTCAACCCCTTCCAGCTGCGTTCTGCCATGGCAAACAAGGCCGGCCATTGGGGGCTTTGCAGGGGGATGTTGCTCTTATCCGCCACTCGTGTGTCCGGCCACAGACATTGGATGACCCCCAGGGCGTGATCGTCACTCGTGACCGTTCCGCAAGGCTGTCGGAAAAAATACCGCCTTACCAGAATCCCCGGATCAAAGGAATTGACGTACCCTCCCGTGGAATCGAAGTAGGGATTTTTCTGTTTGGCGGGGTCGGGCAGGCCGGTGGAGTTTTCATCATTCCACAGTTGGGCGTAACTGAGGCCGGAGACGGGCAGGTCATTGTTGCCTGCCCACTGGATGGGCTGCCTCCCCAGGGCCTTCACCTTGGCGGCCATCCGGTCGGCAAATTGCTTGCCGTTGGGAATACGGATTTCATCCGCACCGATGTGCAGGTAGGGGGCCAGCTCCGTCGGGATTTCTCGGCAGAATTCTTCCAGCAGTTCTTCCAGAATCTGTATCCCCCGTGGGTCGTGCATCGGAAAGCCGAAGCAGGTTCTGAAGTACTCACTGTGTCCCGGCATATCAATTTCCGGGATGATCATGATGTGCCGGGCTTGGGCGTAGCGGAATACTTCCCGAATCTGATCATAAGAATATGTCCCGTTCTCATCACGCCCCTTTCTCCTTTTGGCTGGATCGTTGAGGATGGGGTATTTCTTACTTTCCATGCGCCATGCCGGATTGTCTGTCAGGTGCCAGTGAAAGGTATTCAACTTCAACCGAGCCATCTCATCGAGATCCGCTTTCAGCGATTCCACCGTGCGGAAATTGCGCCCGGTATCGTGCATGAATCCCCGGATGGCAAACGCCGGTTTGTCCTTGATATCGCAGCAGGGGTACGCACCTTGGGCTCCCAGTTGATCCAGCGTCCGTCGTGCATAAAAAACGCCGGCTTCATCGGCGGCTTGGATCAGGATGCCGCGCGGGCTCACTCGGAGCTTGTATCCCTCCGTCCCCAGCTCTTGTCGGAGGCTGCTGTCTTTGTTGACGCGAATCGGTGCCTTTTTGGGGCACGTGCCCTGTTTCCACTGCACATCTGCCGGGAAAGGAATGAGCGGAACGGGTGCCGCTTGTTCTTGTTGCAGAGGATGGGGGGAGCTCCATTCCCCATAGGCTGATGAGGGGGCATGAAGTGCCAGTGTCAGTGCGGTCAACAGCAGGGAAATGCAGGGTCTCATCCCTCTATCCTATCTGAATGCGGATGGATTGCACGACATCTTTTCCGAATTGTTCCTTCAGTTTCCCCAGCAAGGCTCCTTGCCACTGCAGGAGGTGGTAGCGCATGGAGGGCTGTAGCACCTGCACCACGGCCACTCCCTTGGCGATGGTCAGCAGGTTGGTGTGTTGGCCGAGGAAGGGCCCGGCGGCTTTCATCCAGCCTTCTCTCAGCCTCTCCGGATCCATGCCGACTTCGTCCAGCGGGAGTTTGGCGAGAATATCCCCCAGCAGTGAATCTGCCGAGTGCAGATTCCTGGTTGCATCCGCAATCGGAGAGACCTGGAACCAGTCCGCCAGTGCTTGCCTTACTTCCTGTTCTTCAACGGGAATATATTCATACCGAGGTGGTGAGGCATACGGATCCGGACGATCTCTGTCCGGTTGATAGATTCTGCCGGGAAACGCCATAACCGGTGAATGAAAAACCCGGAGCGTTGAAGGGTCAACGACTCCGGGCAAACCAAATAATACCAGTGAAAATATTATTCGCCGTCATCGCCAATAGCTTCCACGGGGCAGCCTTCCATGGCTTCCGTGCAAAGGCTCAGGCCTTCAGCGTCAGTGGGCTGTTGCTTGACATAGGAAACGCCTTCGTCGTCGTCTCTGCCGAAGAAATCCGGAGCTGTTTCGCGGCAAAGGTCACAATCAATGCAGGAGCTGTCCACGTAAAACTTGCCGGGGACGTTCTTTTCTGTTTTTTCGTCAATATCTGCCATTGTAAATGATTGGTTGTATGAACTGCGCTAAGTATTTCCGTATTTAGATGGATTTTGCAATCTTTTTTTATTGCAGGAATGAGTCAGCATAGGGAACAATGGCGTCCTTGCCGTACCGTTCCGTTGCACATGAATACTGATACTGAATCCGCTTCTTTTACCTTGCCCGTATGGGCCGGCTCTCTTCTTGCCGTATTGTCCGGGGTGATCATGTCCTGCGCCTTCATCCCGGTGGACTGGGGCGGCTGTGTCTGGATCGGCCTCTTGCCTCTGCTCACGGCGTTATGGCTCGGCAAACACAGAACCGGTAAAAAAGGCGCACTCGTGGCGGCGTTTTACGGCTGGCTCTTCGGGGTCGTGTTTTACGGCATCTCTCTCTTTTGGATCAATGAGGTCAGCACCTTGGGCTATATCCCGCTGATCTTCTGTTACGGGGGGCTTTTCCCGGCTGTCTGGGCTCTGGTGATGGGGGGCTTTTTCCATCCGTCCAACCCGGCTCCGGTGCTGGAGCAACGCTTGCCCGCCAAGGATCGCCGCGCCATCTGGTGCTCCTGGGCCATGGCTGATATGGTTCCCACGGCGGCGGCTTCTCTTGCCGGAGCCGCCTTATGGGTCTGTCTGGACTGGGTCAGGGGCTGGTTGATCCCCGGCTTTGGCTGGAACGGGCTGGGCGTGGCTCTGTACGGGAATCCTCTGGCTCAATGGGTGGAGTATCTGGGCGTGACTTCGCTGGCTTTTATCCCGGTCGTGTTTTCTGTCTGGCTCTGGCGTGTGGGTCGCCGTGCCGGCATCATGGTGATTCGGGAGGGGCGCCGCACCGTCCCCTGGGACTTCCTCTCTCTGGTGGCATTGCTTCTGATCATGTTTGTGATGGGCGTGTTTTGGACGGCTCGCTATTCTCCTCAATCGGATGCCGTGACGGGGCAGGGAAAGCTCACCCTCCCGGTCATGACCGTTCAGTTGAATCTCTCTCAGAAGGAAAAATGGAATCCTGCCAATGCCGACTCCATTTACCATTCCCTGCTGACTTCCACCGAGCAGGGAATGCTGGATCTTCAGGATCGTGCCTTGGCTCAGGCTGTCGATGACGGCGCCGTCTCGTCTCTGGAGATGCCCGCCTGGGTCATTTGGCCGGAGAGTTCTTTCCCCATGTCCACATTTTACCGTGATGCCAACGGCGAACGTTTCCCTTATCAGAATAACGTGACCTTCCTCAGTGCGGAGGAGGACTATGTGCAGGCTCTCCGGGATAAGCTCTGCCGCTTCATCCTGCTGACGGGGACGGATGATATCTATCTGTCGGATACGGGGCGCGTGGCCAGAGCGTATAACTGTCTGACCGTGTTTGAGGGGGATTATTCTTCCGCCAAGCCTCATGCCAAGGCCATGTTGGTGCCCTTTGGGGAATACATTCCCTTGCGGGAAACGTTCCCTTTCCTGGAAAAAGCCTTTGAACTCTCTGCCGGTACCGCCATGGGCTTGAATTACACGCCCGGCTCTTCTTCTGCTCCGATTCCCGTGCCCATGCGTCCCGGCAGTTCGGTCATGGTGGGCGTGATCCCTCTGGTTTGTTTTGAGGATGTCGTCGGTTCCTGGGCGCGTCGCTTCGTTCGCCGGGAGCCTCAGGTGATGGTCAACGTGACCAATGACGGGTGGTTCAATCATTCCTGGGCCAATGAACAGCACTGGCGCAATGCGGCATTCCGATGCATGGAGTTGCGCCGCTCCATGGTTCGTGCCGCCAATACCGGCGTCAGTGTCGCGCTGGCTCCCAACGGTGCCGTTATCGCCGATCTCCGGGGGGCGGACGGCTCCCCGTTTGTCAGGGGCGTGATGTCGGCAACGTTGCCCGTCGGCTGTACGGAAGTGACCCTCTATGCCTTGTTGGGGGACTGGTTCGTCTTGGCCTGTCTTCTGCTGTTGGCGTGGCTGGTCGGGCGCAGGCTCACCGCTTCTCGCCGTAGCAAGGCTCTCGTCCGGGACGGCGTGTATCAGCGTTCCAGTGGCACGACCCCCAGGTAATTCCGCACCTGTTTGTAGGAGGGGTAGGAAATCCCTGATTCGTAGCACCAGAAGGCGGAAGAGGTGCCTCCATCCAGATTCAGGGCAGTCTTCACCCGAAAGTCGCCCAGCGTCCCCGGCGTGGCTAACCATTCGGCAAGCTCTTGCAGGGTCAGGGCTGAGGAGATTCCGATGCACCACCGCTTCCCGCCATCCGTGGCGATAAAGGTGCGGTACGTGGACTTTCGCCCATTGAGTCCCTTGAGGGCGGTGCCGTTCTCCACCAGAAAGGGCCCGCCTTGCACAGCTTCTTGCATGAGCGGCGGCTTCTTCATGCGCTTCAAGACGGAACTGCGTTGCAGAAACAGGCCGTCCCCGTTGCTGTAGATCACCCCCGCTACGGCAAAGGATCCCGATGCCAGCGGGGATATCCGTCGTCCGTTCTGCACCACCAGCCCCAGCGGAGATCCCTCATCGTCCGTCCCGAAAAAACCGCCGTTGACGCCGGCTAGGCAGGGGCTCTTCCTCATGGCTTTGTCCAGCGACCCGTAGCGTGGGCTGGCGACGCTCCCTTCGTCTCTCACCATCAGGCGGTGCGTGTCGGAGCTGAAAAAGTACACGTTCAATTTATCCCTCATGGATAAAAAGCCGGTTTTCCTGGTAAAAACTCGGTGTTCCGCATGCGCCATGCAGGGAATGAGCAGGAACAACAGAATCAAACGCAGCAGGGTCATGGCTTAATGGGTGGATTGGTAAAAAATCTGTCGCTCGGCGCACGTCCCCGCCGCCACTCGCACTCCCGGCCATACCACGCACTGGCTCAGGCGGCATCCGTCTTCCACCACGGCATGCGCACCGATCACGCATTCGTCCGTGATCGCCTTGTCGGAGATGACTGCTTGCGGGTGCAGCCTCGGTGCCGGTGCCGGAAATTCCAGGTGCGCTTGCAGGTAGGCTTCCGGTGTGCCCATGTCCATCCATAGTCCGTCATCGGTCAGCACGCCTCTCAGGCGGCCTTCCCGAATGTAGTCCAACAAGGTCGGGATGATGGATACGACTTCCCCTCCCGGTATGCGATCAAATACCTCCGGCTCCAGACAATAAGCTCCGGTGAATTGGCACGTGCCGGGATCCACGCCCAGCGCATGCCTCATGTCCGTTACCAGTCCGGATTCCGGGTCATACCCCACGTTCCGCTTGTCGCCGTCCGTCCGCAGGGCCAGTGTCACCGGTGCTCGCCGACTCCGGTGGGCTTCCAGCAGTCGGTTCAGGTCAAACGTCGCCGCCATGTCTCCATTGAGCACCAGCAGGGGCTCCCCGGCTGCCAGCGATTCTATTTTTTTGACGCCGCCGCCGGAATCCAGCAGGACGGGCTCATGGCTGAAGTGGACGGGGCATCCGTTCCAGCTCCGCTCCGGGAACACGCGCTCCCATGCCTCCGCCAAATGGTGCGTATTGATGATAAACTCACGGATGCCGCTATCGTAACACCGCCTCATGGAATGCAGGATCAGCGGCTCATGGAAAAAAGGAATCAGCGGCTTGGGCAGCACTTCCGTCATCGGTCTCAGGCGGGTACCCAGTCCTGCCCCCAGGATAAAAGCGCGGGTGATGCGGGTGCCGGCTGTCAGTTGCATGATACCTTCATCTTACAGGCTTTCCCCCCGTTGATCAAGAGTCCATTCTCCGCTCTCCGGGGGATGACGCGCGCCGCTCCGTGCGCCTCTTTCTCTGTTTTAACCCTGATTCGTGATTTCGTGCTTTTCAAATGGGGTCTCATTCACTAGCATTCCTGCATATGGCATGTGGCAATCAAAGAACCGTCGGCGCTCCGGCTTCTCTGGCCGGAACTTCTTTGCATACGGGGCAACCCGTTACCCTGACTCTGAAGCCGGCTCCTGCCGACTTCGGCATTAAGTTCCGCCGGATGGATATTCCGGATCAGCCCTTCATCAGCGCAGATGTGGAAAAGGTGCAAACCGTGGAACGCGCAACCAGCCTCGCTGAGGGCTCCGTCAAGGTGCATACCGTAGAGCACATCCTGTCCGCTCTCACCGGGATGGGGATTGACAATGCCGTGATTGAAATGGATGCCAATGAACCGCCTATCGGCGATGGTTCTTCCGCTCCTTATGTGGAATTGATCAAGAGTGCCGGTATCGTGGAACAGGATGTCCCCCGCCGTTATCTGGAAGTGCGTGAGGCCGTCACCATTGAAACCAAGAGCGGTTCCATCCTCACCATCCTCCCCTCCAAGCAGTTCCGCGTCTCCGTCACATGCGTCGGCCCGGATAACCGCATCACCCAGTACTTTGATGCCGTCATCTCTCCGGAAACTTATGAGAAGGAGCTGGCTCCTGCACGTACCTTTACCTTCTACGAGGATATCCAGCCCCTGTTGGAAAAGGGCCTCATCAAGGGCGGCAGTCTGGAAAACGCCGTCGTCATCCGTGGCGAGGAACTCTTGAGCAAGGAGCCCATGCGCTTCAATAATGAATTTGCCCGCCATAAGGCCATGGACCTCATCGGCGATTTGACCCTCTGCGGCAAGCCCATCCTGGGGCACGTCATTGCCATCAAGCCCGGTCACGGCCCCAATACGGAGCTGACCGCCAAGCTCAAGAAGGAATACCGCCGCAACCAGCAAATGGCTCCCAATCCCGTCAACGTGCCGTACGGCGATGCCGTGCTGGACATCAATGAGGTGATGAGCCTCCTGCCTCACCGTTATCCTTTCCTCATGGTGGATCGCATCATCGGCTTTGAGGGGGAAACCAAGTGCCGTGGCTTGAAGAACCTCACGATGAACGAACTCTTCTTCCAGGGCCACTTCCCGGGGCATCCCGTGATGCCGGGCGTCCTTCAGGTGGAGGCCATGGCTCAGGTCGCTTCCATCGTCATGCTCCGTCAGCCGGGCAACGCCAGCAAGCTCGGATACTTCATGAGTGCTGATAAGGTCAAGTTCCGCAAGGTCGTTGTGCCGGGGGATACCCTCATCATCGAGGCTGAGTTGACCAAGATGCGTGGCAGCATCGGTCAGGCCACGGCTCGATGCCTGGTCAATGGTCAGGTCGTTTCCGAAGCCGAGCTGAAGTTCGGCCTTCAGGACGCATAATCTTTTTGGTTGTATATTGATTGTTTGATTGGTTTTCCTCCGCCATGGGGCTTCCTCATGGCGGAGGTTTTTTATTGGCCTGCCGTGGCTCTGGCGTGAAATAAAACCATCCCATCGCCTCCCTTTCGTTCCATTGGGGGCTCGAAAGGATGAACGAAGGAGGCTCTTGCTCTCCTCGTTATCTGTGGGGGGAGGAGGGTCGGCTCATGCCTGATCCCAGGCGGAGAGGATGAGGCGTTTGGTCCTGTATTCTCCGTAGCGTTGTTCTTCTTTTTTGCGGAGTACCGTGAAGGTCTGGGTGGGGCTGTCGTCTCCGTACAGGCTGGAGGGGTCCAGAATGTATTCCAGTTCATTTCGGGTCAGTCCGTACAAACGGGCGATGCGCGCGTCCAGCTCTGCCCTCAGTTGGGCTCGGCGGTCTTCATCCCATGGGAAGGGGTCCCCCTTGTAGCCCATGTCTTCCGCCCAGGGGCGCATGGATTCGCTCGTGTAGACCAGTTCCAGCAGGCGACTGCTGATGTATTCCTCGTCTTCCGGTCTGTAAGCTTCCGGTGGCAGTACCGGAAATTGCTTCACGTAGTGGAAGTTCATATTGGTGCCTCCTACCTTGATGCGCACGACGTAGTCCAGCACCAGAGAGCTTAAGTTGGCTGCCAGGCAAGCTGTCTTGGTGGCGGAATGCTCCGTGAAAATGAGGGGCATGGAGTTACCTGCTCCTGAGAAGGGGAACAAGGAACAGACAAAGGTACGCTCATTGGTGGCGTTGGTGATATTTCTAAACCCGAGCATCCAGCGAGGGGCGTGGATGCCCTTGGGGAGCTTGGCAATGACATCGGAGCGGCGCACCCAGTAGCGAGGGGTCGGTTCGTAAGCCGGGTTGGCGTGTTCTTCCGTGGTGGTATCTCGCTCTTTGCCATCTTTCTCCGCATCGGCAAAGGTGGCCCAGCGGTGGTCGTAGTGATGCACCATCTTGCCCTCATACAGCGGCAGGGTGTCTTCCCCCGGCTCGGTCAAAAACAAGCCACTGTCGTTGGTCATGTGTAGGTTGGTCCCGAACTTAATTCCCCACGGATTGGTGGCAGGGGTGTCCTCCGTCCCTTCCTGCATCAGGATGGGAGCGTGGCGGTACATCTTGCGGCACAGATCCGCATCTTCCCCACAGCGGAAGAGGGGGCAGGTGCCGGTATTCGGGTTCAGGAGGGCAAAGTCCTGTGCCGTGAGGGTGAAGTGGCGCCGCTTGTCCGCCAGTTTTCGGGGGTGTACCAGGTAATACGCAAACTCTGCCCGCTCCGTCGGTGCCAGCGTGAAGGTACAGAAACGTTGACGACTGTCTACGTCCGGGAAAAGCTTTTCCCTATTTTCAAAATCGAAGAGGGACGCGAGTTGCTTGCTCCGCACCAGATGTTGGAAGAAGGCTTTGGTGGAATCATCCGTGGCGATGCCGGTAGGCACGATGAAGCCGGCTCTGCCGTTGGGGTGGCGCAGGGAGCAGTCCAGTTCCGCAAAGAGGGCGTACAGGTTCACGTCCCCCACGCCGGTCAGGGGGAAGCGGCCTCCCTCCTCCGCCGAGACGTGGAAGAATTGGCTTTCTGCGCCGGCTTGGTACAGGGCGGCCTCGTAACGTCGGTAGAGGGCTTGCTCCCAGCGGACGGGGTCGCCGGTGGTGTTTTCCAGATGATGGGTCATCATCCCCTCCTTCAGCAGGGCGATGAGGTTCTTCCTTTTCTGCCCGGGGGCTTGGGCGATCTCGGGGCAGACCTCAGAGAAGTATTCCTTCTCTTGCAGTTTTGTTTTTTCCCACGGAGGGTTTCCCAGCACGCAGTGGAATCCCCCCTGGGCAAGCACATCCGGGAAGCGCAGGGGCCAGTGAAAGACGCTGTGGGCTCGGCAGACCTCCTGAGCCGCTCGGACGGCTGGATCCTCCGGCGATGCCAAGCCGTTGCTCAATTGCTCCAGCAGGGTCGTGGTGGGGATGGCGGCTCCGGGCTCCTTGCGGAGCAGGAAGGCTCCCGTCCAGATGTCGGCTGCCAGGTGGAGGAGGTTGTGCTCCTGCTCCCGGATCCGTTGCTTGTAAGCTTGTTCTTTTTTCCGCACCTGGGCTGGGGTATCCTCCGGCATCTGTTCCAGGTCGGAGGCGTACCGAGGGATCTGGAGCGTGAGGGGGAGCTGGCCCTTCCGGCGTTGTTTGACGGCGGCGGTATTGTGCTTTTTCAGTGCCTTGCACACGTCCTTATCGTCCCCGGACAGGGGGCTGTAGGCCTCGGAGGGGATGCCCAGATTCAGGCAAGAGGTCTCTCTGATCCCCAGCAGGGAATTGCCGGATTGCAGGTGGTGATCCAGGAAGGAGAGGGGCTTGCCCGGGGCGTAGCCTTCCAGCCATAGGGCCATGCGCGCCAGCTCCACCGCCATGGGGTTCATGTCCACGCCGTAAATGCAACGGCTGACCACCTCGTGCATGGCTTGGCGAAATTCTTGGTCGGTGTACGGTCCGTTGTGGCGCAGGGCTGCCAGCGTCTCTGCCATGCGGCGGGCTGCCCCCAGCAGGAAGTGACCGGATCCGCACGCCGGGTCAATCACCCGCAGTCTCAGAAGTGCCGCCGAGTTTGTACAGGCCGCAAGCAACGGTGCCAGGGTGGTATTCAGAACCTGCTCCACCAGGCAGGGCGGCGTATAATAGGAGCCGCTGGATTTGCGGGCGTTCCCCTTGACCTTGTTGGGGTCTTCACAGCCTCCTTTCAGGTAAAATCCCATGCAGTCGGTCGTGACGGCGGGCGTGAGTTCCAGCAGGCTTTCGTAGACGGATCCCAGTTCTTCCGTGCCCATGTAGCGGTAGTCCACACGGGTGGCTGTGGCGGAGGCCGCTCCTCGGAACCAGCGCAAGTGATTCAAGGCGAGTAAGAAGAAGCGGTTGGGAAGGGTGGCTTGCGTCAGGTGCGGACACTGCTCTGCGGCAAATAGTCCGCCCAGTGCCGGCAGGGCGAGTGCTTCTTCCGCTTCGTCTCCGCCCAGGGCGTGGAAGACGATGAGCTGTGCCTGCCAGAGGTCGTGGAAGCGTTCGTCTTCATCCGGGCTGAGGGCTTTATCCACCAGTCGGGAGAGGGAATACGCCCGATTGTAGACCTCGGCGGCGGCACTCTGGCGTGTGCGGATATGGGCGTGGATCAGACCGCGTTCTTCCATCACGGAGAGGAAGATGAGGCGGTAGACCGTGCGCATCAGTTCCTGATAAAAGCTGTCCTTGTCCAGCGTCCCGGCGTTCAGGGCTTCCCTCAGGGATTCATTGGCGTGCAAAAAGCCCGTCCCCAGCGCACACAGGGCGCGCTCAACGCCGTCCCGCAAGCCATCTCGGGCTCGGCTGCCTTGTTCCTCCAGCTCCAGGTGCCATTCTTCCCACAGGCAGGATGCCGGGTCCGTGGCGTTGCTCAGGGCGGCACGGGAGGCGTGCAGGAGTCGCCATGCGGCATCGAAGGCCGGCGCATTGGCGGTGGAGAACATCGCTTCGAGATCGGCTTCCAGGTAGCAGGGGCGGGAAAGGGCGGGATTATCGCGCATGAGGCGCAGAACGGATCCATTGGTGACGATGGCCCAGAGGTATCGATCCGATTCATTCAGCAACTGCTGCATCTGCCGGAAGGGGGCTGGGTGGCGTACTCCGTCCAGCTCCATGGTCTTATCCGGATCCTGCCCGTTCGGCACCACCAGGACGGGGATGGCGGTCTGGTCGTCTGCTCCTGCCAGGTAGGTGACGGGAAACAGGCGCGGTGTTGCCTCGTCCGTCGTGGGTTCATCTGCCGGAATGCCCTGTGCCGGACAGGATTGCAGGGTGAAGCCCAGCACGTCCCGGAGCAGGGTCTGCACCCAGGCGGCATTGTCGGCTCGATCCGCAACGGTGTAGCGGTGCCAGCCGGCTCTGCCGATGGAGAAGGCTTTGCCGATTTCATTCAGGACGGACCACCCATCCGGCAGGCGGAATGCGGCGCCGTCTTTGTCGGTGCAGGCGGCTTGTTTTTTATCCCGGATGCGCTGGAGCAGGTCCGGTGAGAAGAGGTTGTGGATGAGGGAGAGGCAGGACATGGCAATGATATCGGGGATAGGGGTGGGTTACAGGGATGGTAGAAGCACGCAGACGGAAAGCAGGTCTGCCGGCATGAGGGCGGTCACCGTGATGGAGCCGGTGGTCTGTTTGGCGGCGGCTCGGATGCGGTCGTGGTCTGCCTTCAGTTCCTGGGCTCGTTCTTCGATCAGGGTGGCAAAGGCTTCGCTTTCCCGGTTCCAGTCTTCCAGGGCTGCCTGGATCTGCCGTCCTGCGGCGGCTTCTGCCAGATCGCCTCCCGGTGACAGGGCGCGCAGACGGCGTGCTTCTGCCGGGGTGGCGGTGCGCAACGGTTCGGAGCCGGAGCGAATCACCGTGATGAGTTCTTCTGCCATCAGATGTCGGGATCGCAGGTTGAAGGTGTGCGTCAGGTTGTAGCGCAGTCGCAGGCTGAAGAGGGTTGTCCTGACGGAGACGCCTGCCGTGGTGCGGATGACGGCGGCTCGGCCTGTCTCGGCACGATCCAGGGCTTGTTCTGCCAGATAATCTGCTACCACGGCGGTGAGGGGATGCGTGCGGGTCAGCGTGATGGCTCCCGGTGCCGAACGGAAGCTGAAGCGGATCACGCCACTAATGTGGTATTCCTGCAAACGGTTGCGCAGCGGGGTCGGCAGGTTGGCGGTATTCAGGGTGAAGATGTCTTTCCCGGCGGGGTGCTGATCCAGTGGGGCTCCCAGAGCGGCGGCGGCATGGGTGATGAAGCGGCGCAAATCTTCCTCCGAGCCGATGAGTTCCTGCTGGCGACGGAATTCCGGCTCCACTTCTTCCGGGCGTAGCGGATTCTGGGCAAAAATGGTGCGTTCTGCTCGTGAGACGGCTTCTTTCCAGGCCTTGTCCAGGGCGTCCACTTCCTCGAAGCCGTCAAACATGAGCTGTTCCATCTGCTCCGGCTTGTTGTGAAAGTCCCGACGCTTCAGCAGGGCGGCTCGGATCAGGGCATCCGTCACGGCTTGTTCATTTTCCGGGATGGGGACTTTGACTCCCAGCTGCTTTTTGATTTCTTCCGCCTTGCGCAGGATGACTTTCAGGATGAAGCCGTCCACCGGGTTGTCTTGTCCGTACATCATCAAGCACTTGACGGAGGGTGAGGTCTGCCCGTAGCGGTCCACTCGGCCTTCTCGCTGTTCGTGGCGGGAGGGATTCCAGGCCAGGTCGTAGTGGATGACGGCGTCAAACCCTTCTTGCAGGTTGATCCCCTCGGATAAGCAGTTGGTGGCAACCAGAATGCGCTGGGGCGCAGCGGTGAGTTGCGCCACGGCTTCTTCTCGCTCGTTGGGGGCAAGATTGCCGGTGACGGCGGCTACCGTGTGTTTCTTAAAGGCGGCTTTCAAATATTCTTCCACGTACAGGGCGGTGGAGATGTATTGGCAGAAGACGATGGGGCTGAAGCCTTCTTTGACCAGCTTTTGAATTTCTGAGAGGAGCAGTTTGAGTTTGGGGTCATTCTTCGGGCCGTACAGGGTGTGTGCCTTGTTCAGCAGGTCTTGCAGGACGGCTTCTTCTCCTTCATTGGCTGGGGCCGGGAGTTCTCGGTCTTCTGCGGCATCATCGTCTTCCGTATCGTCCGTCAGGGCGGATTCCACCATGGGGCGGGCGTCTTGCATCGGCACGCCGTGCAGTCGGGCGGTGAGGGCGGAGACGGCTGAGGCCGGTGAGGAGGAAATGCAGCGCAGGAGGGCGAGCGTGGCGTACCAGATCATGCGTTTGCCTTCGCCTTCTCGGCTTTCTGCCATGTGAATGCAGTAGTCCTGCACTTCATCGAAGAAGGTACCCCAGGATCCCGTCAGCTGGTAGGAGGCTTCTGCGGATAGGCGCGTGGGGAAGAGGCTCTTGTCCTGTTGCCACTTGGCGATGTCGGCTCGCTTGCGCTGGATCAGGTGTCTTGCCAGTCGTTCGCGCAGGTTCTGGCGACGGTGTTCGTCGGCGGTTTGCAGTTCCGCAAAGTCCGGATGCAGTAAGCCCAGCAGGTTGTAAAAGCCGGAATCGATGCCGGAGTGAGGGGTGGCGGTGAGCAGAATCATGTGCCGATTCTGGTCTTTGGCTAGCTCCTGGAGCAGGTTGTAACGCTGCTGCACGCCTCTGCCCACCGAGGTGCAGGTGTGCGCCTCGTCCACAATCAGGCATTCCGGTGCCATGGTGATGAAGTTGTGGCGGTATTTCTCGCTCTTGATGTAGTCCAGACTGATGACGGTCACCGGGAAGTGGTCAAAGATCGATCGCCCCGGGGGAACTTGTTTTTCCAGATTCTTGACGCTGGAGGAGGTGATGAGGGCGGCATGGATGTTGAGCCGGTTCAGCAGTTCTTCCTGCCATTGCTCTGCCAGGCTGGGCGGGCAGAGTACCGCAAAGCGGGTGATTTCCCCTCGATCCATGAGCTCTCGGACGATCAGTCCTGCTTCTACGGTCTTGCCCACACCCACGTCGTCGGCGATGAGCAGGCGCGTGACGCCCTGTCGCAGGGCCATCAGCAACGGCACCAATTGGTACACACGGGGTTCTACGGCAATGTTGCCAAAGGAGCGGAAGGGCCCCGCTCCGGCTCTCAGGCGCATCAGCATGGCGTCCTGAAGCAGGCGCAGATCTGCCCAGTTGCCCCGGCGTTCCGGGTTGGGCAGGGGGAAGCTAGCGGTAGAGGGCTCTTCTTGTTCCAGGGAGGGAATGATCCAGGTGGAATCATCGCCGGCTCCTGCCAGCGGCCGTAAGTGCAGCAGATCCGGCTCGGAGTCCGGTTCTACCACCCAGTCTCGTCCTCGGGCGTGTATCAGGGAGCCGGGTGCAAATTCGGAGGTGGTGCTCATGTCGGTGTGATCAAAGGGGGGTGAGAGGGGTTAGCGGAACAGGGCGAGCAACTTCTGGAGGGCTTTGCTGTCTGCGGTGTCGTTGAAGTGGATGACTTCTATTCCCATGTCCGTCAGCGGTGTGATGTCTGCCGGTACGGGGTGATTCAGGAAGACGGCAATGTAGGTCGTCGTGAAGAAGATGTCTGCCGTGATGCTGCCCAGTTTTTTGTCGAGTTCGGCTTCGGCGGTGATGCCGTGTCGTTTCAGGGCTTGCAGGATGGGGTGCTCGTCCGCTGTCTGTGCTACCTCCACTGGGGCGGTTGTGCCAAGCTGGGCGCAACACATATCCTGAAGCAGGGCGATGGTTTCCGGGGCTGTGCGGTCAATGAGCGCGTGTTCCGTCTGGTTGAAGTAGGAGAGCAAACAGCGGTAACAGGCTTTGCCGCAACGGGATTCTTCCGGTTGTTGCTGCTCCGTATCCCGGAGTGTGCCGTCTGCGTCTATGTCGTAGTGCATGGCTGACAGGGCTTCTTGGGCCACGCGTCGGATGAACTCGGCGTTTTCTGCCAGATGGCGCAGGATGCCGGCTCCGCCTTCTGCCGCTTCATAAATGAGAATGTGGCGGCGGTCATTTTTGTTGGGGAGCGGCTCTACGATGATTTCTGATGATTCCACTTGAAAGGCGCGAGTGATGCCGGTGTGGATGGCGGCTTGCAACGTGGGCATCTGCCC
This sequence comes from uncultured Akkermansia sp., assembly GCA_964525305.1. Taxonomy (GTDB): domain Bacteria; phylum Verrucomicrobiota; class Verrucomicrobiia; order Verrucomicrobiales; family Akkermansiaceae; genus Akkermansia. The sequence goes on along the minus strand of CAZGGR010000006.1, from coordinate 13,329 downwards.
TTGCGGAAACTCATCTGGTGGCGTGATGATGAGGATGTTGCGGGTGTCTTTCACGTAGGGAATGACGCGCTGGGTGGGCTGCTTCTGTGCTTGAGGCGTTTTGGTGTCTGGCTGAGCGGCTTCTGCCAGCGTCTCTTCCTTACTCCATTGCCCGGTCACGGGGTTGATGACAAACCCCAGTGTGTTGCGTTCCGAGCGACGTGACCACCCCTTGTTGATGCGCCAGAGGCGGGCGGAGGGTGCATATGACAGCGTGGCGATGTCGACGCCGTCCCGTGTCAGTTTTTTATGAATGTTGTACTGCCGCTCCATGCTGTAGCAGGTCTGCATCTCATAGCCCTGCCGCTGTCTTTCTTCGTCATTCACCGAGATGTGTTCCGTGAGTTCCGTCTCTACGGTTTCTACCAGGTAGAGGTTGTTGAGTTCATGGGTGGCGTTCAGTTGCGTGTTGCAGTGCGGGCAGAGGTTCAGTTTGGAGCCGTCTTTGCTTGTCGTGACCAGGTGGGCATGGCCGCAGGAGGGGCACACTTGCATGGATTCCGTCGGCAATTGGGTGCCGGTCAGCCCGGATTGGGCTCGGAGCTTGACGCGCTTCACCTGATAGATGCCGCCACGGTGGTAAATGAGGCTGCGTGGCCCGAATTCCGAAAGCGCAAGGAACCGGGGGCGGCTGAGGGAATGCATTTGCCCGGTTCCTTCTTTGCCGGGTAGCCAGGCAATCAAAGGCAGGCGGGGGAAGTTGTACCCCGGCATGAAGCCTTGGCTTGCCAGGAAGCGGTAGGTGTAGAAGTCCTGATTGCTGGCACTGCCGGAGAGCAGGATTTCCCGCTGTTTGATGGCGTCGTTCATGCGGCGCTGGGCTAGGTCTCGCTCGTCTTTGGTGTAAAGGGTCGGGGAGGCGTTGAGGACGTCATCACATTCCTGTTTTTGCTTCATCACGGAGCGGTACAGGTTCCGCCAGCCGTCCAGTGCCCGATCCAGGGCTTCCGGGGCTTCTGCCATGAGTTTCTCACAGTAGTCCGTCTGGCGGATCCAGTCATATTCCGGACTCGATGGTATGCTGGGGTCTGCTGCCAGGTCGGCAAAGACTTCTCGAGCTTGCGGTAAGGCTCTGGTGACGATGTCGGGGTTGAAGAGGCGTTCCCGGTATTCTTCTTTGATTTCCAGCTTTTGCTGGTCTGTTAAGTCCACCAGTTCGGAGATGGATCCGGGGAGTTCTACTTGTGAGGCTCCCAGCCAGATGGCGCGAAGGTGGCTGTCGATAAGGTCTTGGTTGGCAATGTCTATGGCGGGTTCTTTGACGGCGCCTGCTACCATGTCCGGTTGGTTGTTGAAGTACCAGAGGTCATGCGGACTGCCGGTGGAACAGTACGTGACCGTGAGGGCTGGCTGTCCCGATCGCCCGGCTCGCCCGGCTCGCTGGGCATAGTTGGCGGGGGTGGGCGGTACGTTCCGCATGTACACCACGTTCAAGGAGGAAATATCCACACCCAGTTCCATCGTGGGGGAGCAGAACATCAGCGGCAGGGGGAGCAACGGCGTGCCGTCCGGCGCTTGCATTTTTTTGGGGTCGTTGCGGAAGCGGGTTTCCAGCAGGGAGCGGGAGTCATTGTCCACTTGGGCGGTGTGTTCTTGCGCTTCTATCCCAAAGAGGCCGTGATCCGGGTTTTCCAGCATGGCTGCCAGCCGTTCGTACAGGCCGGAGTAGAAGGGGTTGTTTTGTGCTTCTTTGCTGGCTCGTTCTTCCGGGGTGCATAGGGCCCAGAGGATGCAGCCGGAGTTGAGTTTCCAGCTCTTTTCCTGCTCGTTGTAGTTCAGAATGCCGTAGTTGGCGGCTTGACGGAAGATCTGCTGAATGAGCAGTGGCGCTTGCCGCAGGCCTTCTTTGCAGTTCAGCCTGCTCCAGATTTCTTTGTCTTTGCCGGCTGATTCATGGGTGGCTCCGGCAAGTTTTTTCTGGATCTCCCGGAATAGGTTGCGCAGCAGAACGGACCGTGAACTGATGGAGATGATGGAGGAGTTTTTGTCTTTTTTATTCCCCGTGGTGAAGACGAGCGGACTGGGGGAGACCATGTCTTTTTCCGGGATACGCCATTCTTCCCTCAGCCAGTAACAGGCACTCTGGCAGTATTCGCTCTTTTGCTTCCCGTTCAGGTAGTAGCTGTCCAGACAAATGCGCTTGCGCATCATATCGAAGAGGCCGTGCAGGAACAGTCTCCAGCCTGTCGCACTGAATCGGTACAGAAGGGCGTCTTCTTGCATTTCGTCGTGCAGTTCTTCTGCCAGGTAGTCCAGGTCTTGATAATCAATGCGAATGATCCCAAGTTGCTCCAAATTGGGGTTGATGCGACGCCACCCGCGGCGCAGGTCTTGTATCAGGGAGTAGCCCAAATAAAACTTCATGGCCAATTCCGCATGGCGCAGGGATTGTCCCTTCAGTTCCGGATTGTTCAAAAAGCGGGTTCTGGAGGCCAAATCCGCTCCGGATCGTTGCGTAAAGACCGGTGTCAGGTTCAAGGCTTCCATCAGGTTCGGAACGACTTCGCTTTCTTTCAAAGGTCTGTCGTTTGTTGTTAAGGCTCGCAACAGACCGGCTCGCAAAATGGCGGTCTGGATGAAGTCGTTGAAAAATCCTGACTGTAGGGCGGCATCTTGTCGGTTGTCCGTAAAGCCCAGGATTTTGGCTGTTTGTTTCAGTTCCGCTTTCTTGCCCTCATCATTTTCTGCTCGTATCTGGCGCAGATATTCTTGGAGGGCTTCCAGGGCGATGACGGTGGAGGCGGTGGATCGCCCTTCCAGCGAGAGTGGGCTGAGGCGGTTGCGTTCACTGCTCTGTCCGATGAAGTTGCTCCCGCAGTTCGCACAGAACTTCAGCTGGTTTTCTGTAAAGAAGAATTCCGAACACGGTGAGCTGATCCCGTCTCGTTCCCCGTGCATGTTGACTCGAATCGAACGAGGAACGGCTCCTTTGTAGCTTCGTTTCAGAACGGTTTCTCCTTTGGCATTTTCTTCGTACCAGTGTTCCGGGATGCTTTCAAAGGGATTGTCTTCCTGGAAGATCATCTGGGCGTGGCGCGGGGTCAGGATCCCGGCTTGAAGTCCGGATGCCTTGCTGTCTTTGGGGATCGAGTCTCTCAGATCTCGAGGGATGAAGCGGTTCTTTTCTTCGTCGAACCAGACGGGGATGTGTTCCTGTCCGCATACCGTGCAGAAGTACGCCGGGTAAAGGAGAACGTCGTCCGGTCTGCCGGGGGCGTATACTTGTTCTTCTGTCGTGATGATGCGCTGTCCGGGGGCTTCCAGCGTGAGTAAAATATTGCCCGGCCCTCTCACAAACTGGTGCAGCTTGAAGGCAAAGGGCGTCCGGTCTCCTATCCGTCGGTCAAAGGCGGCGGCAAAAAAGGCGTTGAGACTTTCTGTGGCCAATTCCGGGCTGATCTGCGCCGTCTTGGCTAGTTTGGCTGCCAGTTGGGGCATCGCAGCTGGTTTGGCTCGACGGTAGCCGTTATCGTCAATGGTCACGCCCAGCGTGAGTTCTATCCAGACGGCAAGCGGGTCGGACTTGAGTTCTTCTTCTCCTGCCCATTGGAAGTCCGGTACTCCGTCTTTTAAACGATGATGCAGAAGCCTTGGCAACGCGGCTTGTTGGATTTCGTCATCCGTCACGCGTACCAGATTTTCTTCGATCACATTGTCGGGATCAAACGGGGAGCCAAAGAGCTTGCTCGCAACGCCGGAAACGGCTTGAAGCCGCTCATACATATTTTCCGAGCTGGACATGGTGGCGGAGGTCCCAACGCAGAGCATGTCCCGGGATTGGGTGCTTGCACGCAGTCTTCGTACCAGCATGGCGACGTCTGCTCCCTGGCGACCTCGGTAGGTGTGGAGTTCGTCCAAAACCAGGAATTTCAGGTCGTGGGCGGCTTCGATCACCTTGAGGTCTGTATCTTTGTTGCCTCGGGTGAGCAGGTATTCCAGCATCATGTAGTTGGTCAGCAGGATGTCCGGCGGCGTGTCGGCAAGACTTCGGCGTTCTTCTCCCGCTTCTTGCCCGGTATAACGCCCCACGGTAATGGGGCTGGAACTCAAATTGCCCAGAAACTTGTTGATTTCCACCAATTGGCTGTTGGCCAAGGCGTTCATCGGGTAAATGATCAATGCCCTGATCCGGTGGCGGGGATCTTTCTCTTTGGCTTTTAAAATGGCATCGATGATCGGGATGAAGAAGGTGAGCGATTTGCCGGAGCCTGTTCCCGTCGTGACAACGTAGTTCTCTTTCCGTTGCGCTAGGGTGAGTGCTTGCATCTGGTGCAGGTGCAAACGAAATTCCCCTCCGTTTTTGCCTCGAAAGATGTCGGCACAAAGGGGATGCAAGACTCCTTCTTCCACCAATTCTGCTATGGTGCTCCCGGCTCGATAGTTCATGTTCAGCTGAATCAACGGCTGCGGCGTGTATTTCAGCTGTTCATTAAAGATCTGATGCGCATAGCCCTGTATGTCTTGCGACAAGATGTGAGCAAATCCTTGCGAAAATTCTTTATAGGTTTGGATAACTTGATCCCTGAAGCGAAAAATATCTTTCATGGGCAGATTGCAGAATGCCCAATAACCTATGATCTCTTATACCTGTAGACAAGTATAAAAATGAAATGAGTTATAAAAACTTATGAACTCAGGTGTGTAAAAAATAAATAAAAAAATAGATTTATAAGTAATAATCAAAATCTACATAAATATATAAACATCAAGATTTTTCAGCGTTTTTTATCACAGGTATAAGAGACCTCTGAGATAAATATCTCCGGAGACGAATATCGTAAGATTTCATATGTTGATTGCTGACTCCACCATGCACGAATCAAAAGAATTCTGCCGATTGCCAAGGGTTTCTTGTGGTTTGTTGAGAGTCTTCTGATCATGGAAATGGCTGATCGAAAAATAAGTTTTATTGATCATTTGTGCTGCTCATGGTATATCTTCACCGAAAAGTAGCGACGCAAACGTCGCAAGTATGAGGTGATTAAAATGATAAAACGGGATTTTTATTTGAATCGCATGATTCGTAACATGTGGAACGGTGAGATCAAAGTAATCACCGGTATCCATCGTTGCGGAAAATCGGTGTTGCTGTTTGAGTTGTTCGCCGACTACCTTCTATCTCAAGGCGTTCAGGAGGATCACATAATAAAAATTGAGTTGGATCAGAGACGTTACTACAAGTTCAGAAATCCAATCACGCTTTGTGAATATGTGGAGTCTCTTGTGGCTGAAAGGAAAGATGAAAAGTTCTATCTTTTCATTGATGAGGTTCAGCTTACAACAAGGGTTATCGACAAAGAAAACGGGGAGATTGAGGTTTCCGTTTATGATATGCTGAATGAACTCAAAGCATATAAGAATTTGGATGTGTATGTGACCGGTAGTAACTCGAAAGGTCTGTCGAAGGATATTGCCACTGAGTTCCGTGGTCGTGCTACACAAATCCATGTCTTCCCTCTGTCTTTTAAGGAGTTCTATTCTTATGTGGGCGGTGACGAACGAAAGGCGTTGGATTCCTACATGCTTTATGGTGGCATGCCTCGATTGCTGTCGTTATCAGATGAAAAGGATAAAAAAGATTATTTATCCTCTCTGTACAGTGAATTGTATATAAAGGATATTGTAGAGCGTAATGGTATTGAACGTGAGGATATCTTGAATGATATTCTGGATTTCCTGGCTTCTCAGATTAGTTCTCTGACCAATCCATCGAACATGGCTAATGCGCTGACCAGCATGAAGAACGAAAAGATCAACGCCTCGCTGGTGTCAAATTATGTACAGGATATCATTGATTCGTTCCTCGTTTCTATGGCGAGACGCTATGATGTGAAGGGGAAGTCTTATTTCAAGTATCCTAATAAATATTATTACACAGATATGGGGCTTCGTAATGCCCGCTTGAATTTCCGTCAGTATGATCCCGGTCACATGATGGAAAATATCATCTACAATGAACTTCTGCGCCGTGGATATTCTGTGGATGTCGGCGTTGTGTCTGACCGTACCGGCGGTGCTAATGTTCAGAAGGAAATTGACTTCATCGTCAATGATGCAGATAAAAAAATCTATATCCAGTCTGCTTTCCGTATGGATTCAGATAAAAAAGAAGCTTCTGAACTTGCTTCGTTAATGCTGACAAGGGATTTTTTCAAAAAAATGGTTGTCCGCATGGATATTCCTCATCATTTCTATGATGCCAACGGCATCTTCCATTGCAATCTGATCGATTTATTGCTTGGTCGGGTGGAGTTGTTTTAACCAATTCGCCTGTCGGATGCCATCATCCCCCCCCCCATGGTGGAGGGCTTCTTCCGGGGGGGCTCCTATTTTTGGGCAGAGGAACGTCTGTTTACAGAATTCTTACGACGTTTGCGTCGCTACTTTTCGGTGAAACGGCACTGTTGAGGGGAGGAAACGTCAGTCTTGCTAGTTTTTCTGATAGGCGTCCGGCGTCGAGCGAACCATCGTCGAAGGAATAAAGCCAACCATAGGTGGAGGATCCCGGTGAAGACGAATATGGTATGAACACGGTTGAGCCGGGCATGGCGTTCATGGGACAATCATGGCTCTATGAACATCAACAGAGCTGAATATGATGAGTGGTGCGGATGCCGAAGTTTGGCGCAGGGTACCGGATGGAGTCCGTTTGAGCTGACCAGGCTGGGGCGGGAGGTGTTGGATACTTCCGGGTGCAGGAGCTGGAAGAGTTGCCGAAAGGTGATTGAATTGGGGAAGCAGGAATATGATGGTCAACGCAAAACGGTCTGCTTTATCACGGCGGTCAATGATATGCTGAAGAGTAAGGCTCACTTGCGTCCCTCGTCCTTGTTGACCTTGGAGCAGACGATTCGAAGGATGTTGAGGATGATGCCCGAATTGGCGAAGAAGAAGGTTCGCTCCATCACCCTCAAGTATTGCAAGGTCGTGATGGATACGTGTTTTGTGACGCCGAGACAGAGGAAAAAGGGGCGTTCTGCGTTGAGCGTCATTTTGGGGCACGCCTGTCGGCGGGGCTGGTGTGATCGGAATATCGTTTCCGGAATAGATGTGCCTCATATTCAGGAGCAGCGCATTCAGGTGCTGAACGTGAAGCAGTGTGAGGAGTTGCTGCGGATTGCCGGCAGTATGTTTAAGGGGAGTTGTCTGCCGGCGGTGGCTTTGATGATGTTTGCTGGTCTCAGACCGACGGAAACCGCCCGATTGAAATGGGAGAATATTAAGCTGGATGAGTGCTGGATTGTGGTCTCTCCTCGGCATTCTAAGACGGGGGGCGGTCGTTGTGTCAGCATCCTGCCGCCCTTGGCTCGTATCCTGAAGCCTTACTGCTCGAAACTACGGCTCGGTAGGATTGTCCCGCCTTGTTGGACCATCAAATGGAGGCAGATTCATCATGCCTTTCATGCCAGAACGGGGTGCGCCTGGCAGGCGGATGTCCTGCGGCACGGTTTTGCTTCTTATTTTGCGGTTCATTTCAAGGATTTCCCCCGCTTGCAGATGGAGATGGGGCACTCTTCTTCCGCGTTGCTGCGCACCCGTTACCTCTGCTGCGTCTCTCCCTCCGAGGCCGAAGCCTTCTGGAACATTGGCGAGAAGGGAATGCTAAAAAACTAGTCTTCAGAAGTCAGTAGTTGTTCCCACATGGAGGTGCTGTCGGGGCTGTAATCTGAATCTGCTTGGGGCTTGGGGGAGGGGAATCCGGGGAGAAAAGCCGGGTACGTCTTGTCAAAGGGGCGTGTTTTTTCTATGTTGAGGAAGCAGTCCCATTGAAAAGCTTATGGCCAGGAAGAAGGAAAAAGAGGTGAAGACGAATGCCATGCGTCTGCTGGATACTCTGCGTATCCCGTACAAGCATTATTCTTATGAGTGTAAAGAGTTTGTGGATGCTTGGCATACGGCGGCAGCTTTGGATTTGCCTCCGGAAATCATGTATAAGACGCTGGTGACGGAGGGCGCGCCTCGTCAATATTACGTGTTTGTGATCCCCATCGGCATGGAGCTTTCGTTGAAAAAAGCGGCTCGGGCTGTAGGGGCTAAGTCTCTTGCGATGATTCACGTGAAGGAGATTACGGCTGTGACGGGCTATGTGCGCGGGGGCTGTACCGCTCTGGGGATGAAAAAGAAGTATCCCACGGTTATTGATGCCGGAGCGGAGTGCTTGCCGCGTATGGTGGTGAGCGGTGGCAGGCTCGGCTGTCAGATCGAACTTTCCCCTTCGGATCTGTGTCGGGCGGCTGAGGCTTCTTTTGCGGATGTGGCAGAGCCGCCCCTTGATTCTGCGGAGCAGGGGGTGAAGTAATAACGAGTCTCTTTTCTCAAACCTTACTCTTTGATTGCCGATGTCGGATGTCCCTCTATTTGTTCGCTGGAGCTTGTCTCACTGGTGTGCCTTGGCTGTCGTGCTGCTTGGTGCTGTCGGGCTCTTGTGGTGTGGCAGTCGGCTTCGTGCCGAGAAGCGTGTTTGGCTCGGTAAGGTGTTGGGTGTCATTTTCTTATTAACTTTCCTGGCGGAAACGTTCGGTCGCATCATCCGGGAACATTGGGAGCCATGGCAAGATAGACTGCCCCTGCATTTTTGCAGTCTGATGACTCTGGTGTGTTTTATTGCTCTTTGGTTTCGCAAGCCTTGGGCTTGTGCTGTGGCGTATTTTGGTGTGCTGACGGCGAGTATTCAGGGGCTGATCACGCCGATGCTTCATGATGGATTTCCCTCGGCTGCCTTTTTCGCTTTTTTTGTCGGGCACGGCCTTTTATTGATATCGGCTCTTTATATTCCTGTCGTATTGCAATGGAGGGCTCGCCCATGGGATGACGTCAGAACGCTGTTGTTGTGTGATGCTTATTTGCTTCTGATCATCCCGATCAATAGGGTGTTGGATACGAATTACGGGTTTACTGAATCTGCCCCGGCAGGGTCTGTGCTGGAGTATTTGGGGGAGGCTCCTTGGTATCTGCTGTCTTTGCAGCTCCCGGCTTTGCTCGTCCTGAGGCTTTTGTATTTAACCGTGAGGAAGAAGGATTCCCCGACGCCGGAGAAAGACTGAGCTGAACCGAGAGACGATGCCCTTTCTTGATAACGAGTGCCTGGGGCGGTGGTCATGCCTTAAAAGCCAAGCAGCTTCCCGATAATGCTGAAGATGGAGTCCCGTGTTTTGCCCAGGAGCGTTTGAGATTCCTGAATCACATTTCTCTGAACGGCTATTCCTTCTCCGCTAATGCGCATATCCAGCAAGTCCGTCATTCCAAGGAAGTAAGGAATAAAGGTTTCTGTCCTCTGCACTTGAAGTCTGCGTCGTGAGGAGATGGCGGCCAAGGCTCGCATCTTAATGACGTGGTCTCCGTCCATATCGTCCTGACTGTTTTGTGTTAAACCGCCTTGTCCCTGGAGTACGATGTATCCGGTCCCGGAGATGGTATAGTAACGAATCTGTCCGATACACCAGGAGACCAGATTCCATAATCGCCAATGAACGCGGAGATGGATGTCGCCGGAGTAGGCCACCAGGCTGGATGGCATCATCATCAGCGGTAAGTCCGGGGTTAAATCCACTCTTAGGAAATAGGTGTCCGGATCGCTGGAGGATGTAATGTCGGCTTGGAACGGCTTGGTTGCTTTACTGTCAAGGGATAGCCTGGTCATGAGACTGAGTCCGTTGATCAGGCTCATCAGCCAGTATTGTCGGCTGAATAGCCAGACGGTGCGTTTGCGAATGCCTTGTTTTTTGGCGTAAGAGGCTAAAAAGTCTTCTTGTTTAATGGTCAGGGATTGTCCCGGAGCAATGGGTACGGTAATCCGTTTCCCGTGACGCTCGGCGAAATCCGCTTGTTCTGTGCCGGGTGAGGGTGGCTGGGTATCATGATCTGCGTTCATGAATGAAAAGCCCTGCCGATGTTCCAGATATGTTGCCAGAATGTAATAGGCGATGAATTTCCATAGAATGGAAGAAATCCAAATCACCAACAGGGTATAAAAAGCATGCGGTAGTTGTGTTTTGAAGGCTTGGGGAAGGCGAATCAACACGCTGTCTTTGAGTTCTCCTTGTGCAAGCTTGGTGGCTATTTCCGATTTCTTAGTGAGCTTGGTGGCTATCTCGCTGGTGATCTGATCGGAGATATGGAGAAGTTGAAAGCTTTTGGAGAGATATTCTCCGAGCAGTGTCCACCTTGAAGGATTGAAAACAGATTTGGAGAAGAGTTTGTTGTAGATGTATTCGAGCTCTTGTCGCTCTTGTTTCAGCTTGTCTGCAACTTGCTGTAATTGCTGAAGTTCCTTGTCGTAGGCGTCAGCTTGTGCGACCAGTTCTTCTTTGATGGAGTCTGTCTTGTTACTGTCTGTCCAAAAGCACTGATAACAGGATAAAAAGCACCACAGGACGAGAAAGGCAATGGCCCATTTGATAAGATATTTGACCATGGAGGTGATGTTAGTTTACCGATTTTCTGCTAAAACTGCACGTGCCAATGGCATCGCTGTTCGCGCTTTCTTTTTCTTGATGTTTTCCTTGTGGCGAATGGGTAGAAGTGAGACTCCTTGTTTTTATGAACCCTTGTTTTTATTTGCCCTGTCTGCCGCCACAAATCTTGCAGTCCGTTCCTTGCGGGGAATCCGTCAGGTTCCCCTTGGTGGAATGGTAATACCGGCACGATGAATTGTGAATCTTACCGGATTGGCTTACTCGATACATTCCCGATGCCGGCGATACCGTTGCCCGGTCGGATGATGCAGAGGGTACCGATGGCGCAGAGGGTACCGATGGTGCAGAGGGCGTCGTAGCCGCAGAGGGGTGTTTGCCACGTCTGCCTTGTTTGCCCTGTCTGCCGCCACAGATCTTGCAGTCCGTCCCTTGCGGGGAATCCGTCAGATTCCCCTTGGCGGAATGGTACCATCGGCACGATGAATTGTGAATCTTACCGGATTGGCTTACCCGATACATTCCCGATGCTGGCGATACCACCGTTGGTTCGTCTGAGGGCACAGGGGTTGCCGATGGTATTGTCGCCTCCGGTGTGTGTGTGTCGTTTGTGTCGCCGCCAATCCTGCCATCTGTCTCAGAATTGGAGACCGTCAGAGCTTCCGGGGTGGGGGTAGGGGAATACGAGACATAGTGAATCTCTCCGGAGTTGGTTCCCCGATGCGTCCCTGATGCGTGCCGTGCCACTGTCTCGTCCGGGGGCATAGTTGAGGTACAGGAGCCCGAAGAAACAGCAAATCCTGATACCGAGAGTACGGCCCATGCTCGTAGCACGAAAGAAGAAAGGAACGCCTTCACCATAACTTTCTCATATCTATCATACATAAGCAATAGGTCAAAGCGTTTTGGAAAGCCTCAGCTCCACAAAAATCATCATGAACCACCCCAAAGAGCCTCCTCCTCCCCACATCACGAACAATACACCGATCATAAGCCGCCCCCCCCCAGGCTCCCATGATTCCCTCCCCAAGTCTTTTCACAACCTTCCATTTCAAGAGAAAACAAGCAATAAGAACGCAACCGTTACCCTTCCCTCAACTCAGAAACAAAAAAACACACCTGCAAAAAAATGAACTCCGCAGCTCCCAGCCCATTGAAGTCCTGCTGTTCATCAGCTTGAATGTTTCAAGGAATTGGTGATGCAGGGGGGAGAATACACTCTCCAGCCTCAAACTACTCGTGGTGGAAACGGAATATAGATTCAGATAATCCTCATAAGATGATCTTTAAGCGATTAGACAGATTTTCAATGTACTGAGTTACGGTCATATGAAAGTAATGGCAACAAATGATGAGGCCTGTTCCCGGGGGCGAGAAGGAGATCAGGCGGAAGGTAATTCTTTCTCCATCAAGAAATGAGGAGCGGGTACGCAATGAATCGTTCCGGCGGATACCTTGATGTCCTCCTGATGGCTGTCGGAAAGAATCCAACCATGGTGCAAGCCCGTTTCCTCCATGGCGGCGGCGAGTGCCCGGACTTCGCGGGCTTTTGTCGTTTGATCGTCCAACAGCTCACAAGCTTGCACCAGTATCTTTCCTCCATCGGGGAGGATAGCTAGGAAATCTACCTCATACCCTTGTTTTGTTTTGTAATAATAAATCTCTTTTGTCACCCGTCTCAGCCCCGTAAAGACCATATTCTCCAGCATCTGCCCCTTGTTTTTGAGAATGTGCGCCCCCAGGGATGTTGCCATGGCATGGTCTACGCAGTATACCTTCTGCATCATCCTTTCACGTTCCGAGAATGAAGAGTCATAGGCGGGAACAGAAAAAAAGAAATAGGCGTCCTGCATCCACTCCATGTATTGGGAGAGTGTTTCTTTTCCCACCTTCATGCCTGCGGACGTGAAATCACGGTACGTTTTGCTAATGGAAAAGAGGGTCCCTACTTGGTTAATGATGCGCCCCGCCAGCTGTCGCAAAACACGCGGTTGCTTGACGTTGTTGCGTTCCACTACGTCACGGAACAACAAGGCGTTGAAATATTCCTGATGCAGGGAGATGCGCAATGACGGAGAGGCGTCGAAGGTCTCCGGAAATCCCCCCGTTTCACGGTAGTCTGCCCATGCCTTCTGGAGTAGCAGTTTTTGAGTGCTTCCTCCCTTGAGCTGACGGGGAATATCCCGGTAATTCAGATATTCGCCGAAGGAAAAAGGAAACAATTCCCAGGAAAGTGAGCGTCCTCTCATCTCCGTCCCGATCTCTCGGGAAAGCATGCGCGCGGAAGACCCCGTAATGTATAGATCACATTCTTCTTCTCTCCGCAGACGCTCCACGAAAAGCTCCCAATGGGGAAATATCTGGATTTCGTCAAAAAAGAAATAAACCTTCTCCCTGTGCCTCTTTTCAGGGAACATCCCGTAATAGGCCTCATGGATGCAGCCCAAGCCTTCCAGAGCGAGAGGGGAGAGGCGGTCATCGGCAAAATTGATCCAGACCATGTTTTCCCGGCTTACTCCGCTTTCCACCAGCTGCTGCATGATGCCTTCCATGAATGTGGATTTGCCGCAACGCCTGACCCCCATGCAAATGCTTGCTTTTCGGGGAAGTGTTTCGATGCTCATATCCCGTGGAATTCCTGGCTCCAGAGGCTTTGACTGCCCGTCTATGATGATGTCCTTGAGCAATTCCCGCAGTCCTGTATTCATAGCATGATGATGCATGATTTCTCGGCAGGGATAAAGTCTTATTTTTTCATTCCTGACTTCGCTCAAGTCAGGAATGTATGAAAACAAGACTTCGTTCAAGTCAGGATTGGATGAAAACAAGACTTGGCTCAAGTCAGGAATCGACTTTTTTGTTCCGATCCGAAAGTCTT
>CAZGGR010000005.1:0-138359 GCA_964525305.1 uncultured Akkermansia sp. | reverse complement strand
GCAAGATTCTATTTCTTTGACAGTAAGTGTCAAGGTTACTATTTTCCGCGAATTGGACAATTAAAAGTAATAATTTGTCCCAATTGATGAATGGTATAAAACTTTCAATATTCAAAATCAATATTATACGCTCTGCGCGGCACACCTAGATATACAGTGCTATCTTGTGATTCGCGCAAAGTTATTCTTTGTAATGCATATTACAAAATAAGCGGGCTTTCAACGTCAAACCCTCTGTCTTTGCCAATGTGAACAATTTTTTCACGGCCATGTTTTCCTAATGGATAAATACGCAAACTGTCTTCTTCAAGATCAATTAAAGAAGTTAATTGATTTTTAAGATTAAGATAGACGGCATAATCCATAGCGCATTCAAATACAGAGTTTTGCACACGAACACCATAATTTTCGCAAGCCTTAGCGACACGACGTAACCGAGCTCTACCGGGAGCCGTAACCGTCGAAACGTCATAACTAATCAAATAAAGCATAAAAATTATTTCCAAAGCATAGGGGGATAAGCATCAAGAGCACCACGTACATATTGAGCCAACAGGCGAGCTTGAATATGCGGTATCATACCAATGGTGATGCGTTCCTGAAGCCACGGATGCAGAATGATGTCTTGTTTTCTTTCTTGCCATGCTGTTAGCACAGTACGTCTCGCATCGTCATTCAGACGCATCCCCCCACCTGCATCTGCTAAAAAATCGTTTAGTTTAAGACGGTGACGATTGATGAGAGCAAGCGTAAACCGGTCAGCTAACGGGGCTCGCAACTCCTCCATAAGATCAAGAGCCAGCCCCGGTCTTCCGGGACGGTCTTTATGATAAAATCCTACAGCACTATCAAGACCTACAGCTTCAAGTGCCGATTTACAATCTGAGGCCAACAAAGCATAAGCAAAAGAAAGAAGTGCATTGACCGGATCTCGGGGTGGACGACGGTTACGATGAGAAAAAGAAAAACCATCTGCCGTTATGAGTGACTCAAATACACCAAAATAGCTTTCGGCGGCATTACCCTCCAATCCCAATAACTCACTTGCAGTGGTTGCCACTCGAACGTTACGCACAGCGGCTGCCATATTCCTAACAGCTTGAGATACATCCGGATTTTCAATTTCACGTTCTCTCAGTCCACGTTGAAGCACTTGCCGCGAGTTTAATATTTTTGCCGCAATAATATTACGGGCAATTACAAGACTACCTTCCGGACGATCTGCCAAACGATATTGTTGTCTTCGAAGTAATACATTCCCGGGAGAAAAGCCACTGATTCTACAAAGAAGCCGCCCATTTGGAGAACAAAAGGCAATATGAACGCCAACTTCGGCACAATGAGCCATAAGTTGAGGTGTAGCTCCGATATTCCAGCCGAACGTTTGAATAGCCTCCAGATTATGCAACGGTACTCGGATAAGCCTTTGTCCATGTTGGCTTACGGTAACGGTTTCTCCATCCAATGACAGCCATGAATCTTCTCTTGTAACATATAAAGTATTAAGATGCTTCTTCATAGGGTATCGAGCATTTGATCAAAGATACGATTTGTATATACCGAGGCAGGCTCTTCTGATGAACGAGGGAGACAATAATCAAACAGTGAACAAGCGTTACAATGTTCTGATCTTATGGCAGGAGGAATAACTCCACTGAGCAATAATTTTCGAGTATCCCGGATAGTTTTTTCGGTTAATTCTCGCAATTCTTCATCCAGCTTTATCATGCATCGGTGTCTGATACTATGATAAAACAAGCACGCGTTTTCTATTTGGCAGTTATGCATTTCTTCCAAACAAAAAGCTTGGGCGCAAAGCTGCACTTCATCTGCACGGTGCTCTTTAGGACGGCCATGCTTGTATTCAATTGGAGTGATGGTTATACCATTGAATGACGTTTTATACTCAACTACGTCAGCCACACCACGAATTCCAAAACGATGACAAACAAGCTGTACCGAACGAGATGTGTGGATAGCTCCTCGAATTGTTTCTTCAGAGCTATCCACACGTTCATGTTCAATATGACCTAAGGTTGTGAGGCCATTTTCTGCCCATGCTTGTTCAGTGTTTATAAGTGCGCACTGACGAGGACAAAATACCATGTGCTGCAAAGCAGCCAGCGTGATATATTCTTCCTCTCGAAACATGGTCAAAGATTTGGAAACATCAGCAATCTCGATCCTCCACCGTGATCCCTCCGGGAACTGTGCCAATTGTCACTTCATAATCGCTAAACTGACGCGGAGTGTCTACCTTGCGCACAATATTGACCGCATCATACAATTTGTGTACCGGAGCATTTCCTAATTCAGAATCATGCTTAAACAGTATCAATTTCCTTACGTTCATCGAACCTGCCGGTCTAGCTGCCGAAGCATCTAAATCAAATAAATGCGTTAGAGCTTCAATCAATACATCGAGATCTTCTTGCCCAAAGCCAGTTTGTTCTGCCAAAAAGGGATTAATCGTACCGTGAGCTCTGTACAGAGCATATGGGACTGTATATTTACGTCCCATAGTACGGTTATCTCCGGATTGTTTTTCTGCCTCTTTTTTTGTAGTAACGGCACAGCGCGTTACAGCAAACTCACTGCTCACAACCGGATCAATCGATCGGGCAAAAGAAATCTGTACCGGACCGCGAACCTGACCACAGTTTACTTCCGTAGACATTACCGCACCAAATGTGCGGACATCAAAGAAATTTGAACACATCCATTGACGGATATTTTCCGCTTGTTCCAAACTTTTAGGAAGCTTGTTTTTTTCCGGTGCAATATTATGGGCAATATAAGCTTTTTCATGTTGATCGTTTAATATGGCTTTTTCTTTTACGTAGATTTCATAAGGTGGCTCATTCTTACGTGTCAGTTGCACATAGTTACGAATCTTACGCTTGAGACATACGTCCGTCACCAAACCTTGCTGAGTTTCCACATCGATGCGGGGCAAATTACCGGCATCGGGATCACCGTTCGGATTGGCATCCAAGGCATCAAAAAGCAGGATAAAATCAATTTTATTCATAATATTTTATATCGTTTTAATGTTAATAATAAATAATGTAGCGTTAATTAATTATTCTTCTTCAGAGTTTTCTGTTTCAGTATCTTTCTTTGTATAGAAATCTTGTTTTTGTTGATAATAGCCAAGAGCAAAGATTCCTTGTCCGTTCAAGTCCAATCTCTTGGGAAACACTATTCCAATAGTATCCGAAATTTCTTGTACGAGGCGGTCTCTCACAATAGCTCTCCCGGTCTCCAATTTTGCCAGATGGTGATTATAGAGACGCAAAAGACGAGGGAAAACCATAGCAGGAGTAGCCGATGCACTTGCATAATAGCTTTCCCGCACGGTTCGATTAAGTCCGGGAAGAGCATCTTGCTGCGTTTTTTCAAGCACGGCAAAAAGCCTTCCGAGCAAATAGGCGGGATTTGTTTCTTCTTTGTTTAACATATATTGGATTTGTATGGGTGATTTTTTTCTAGAAAGCCACGCTTTCAAATAAGAGCAACGAACATGATTAACCGGATCTCCTGCCCCGAAGCGATGAATAATAGCAATGGCTAATGTATCCGGGTAAGGAATTCCGCAAAGAATAGCTCGCATAAGAGCCCCCCCCGTATAGGGGTTAATATCTTTAGCTTCTCGAACACTTGAACGGAGAATCCTAAATGGAGTTATAATGGATTCATTTTCTGTCTTATTGAAATCCGGAGCCAAACTCAACGCGTCATAATGCATCCGCAATTTTTCAACAAAATCCCCGAAGGTTGATTCTTGCCAAAAACGGATTGAAAGCCTTGCCGCGTTAGGAGATATCCCCAAAATGAAGAATCGCGTATCGGAGGGAGTGGCAAATAAGTTACTGACTTTTTTCCCTTGAGCAAGTTCTTGAAGGCTTTGTTTCAATTTTGCCGTTAAAACACTATCTTGAGCTCCTTGTTCAGATTCATCTCTAATATCCAAACCAAGTAAGGCGAACTGTTCTGCTTCAATAGCTTCACAACGAGGAGCATCACTCCAAAATACTATAGTATCCTCTCCGAGGCGGATCCTATTATTAGTACTCCCCGTCAGATAATTTAACGCATTACAATAACCAAATGCTACTTCTTCGGAAACCGGAGCATTGAAGCCTTTTGTTTTTGTTGTTTCGCCGTACGAACAAAATGATTCCTGATTAAAGGAAACCAACATGGCTCCACTGGATTGAGCTCCAATCACATTCTTAATGGCGGGTTGATGCAGAACTGCAATAGGCTTAATCTTGCCAGTTACAAGACACATTCCTTCTTTTTTATCACTTTTTTCTCCTGGCAATCCACCTTTTTGACAT
This sequence comes from uncultured Akkermansia sp., assembly GCA_964525305.1. GTDB lineage: Bacteria > Verrucomicrobiota > Verrucomicrobiia > Verrucomicrobiales > Akkermansiaceae > Akkermansia. The sequence continues at coordinate 134,016 of CAZGGR010000005.1, read as the reverse complement.
TTATCTTGCCACTTATCTTTTCCTTCTTTATCCCACCAGCGTTGAATAAGTTCTAACTCATGAACATATTCTCGTTCTCCTTCGATTTGAAAAACACCATTGCTTTTAAATAACCCTTCCTTAGCAGAATTAACTAATAGTTCTTTGTTTTCTACTGTATCAGGATTCCATTGTTTTAAAAATCGGCATATTGCAGAATATGCAGGGACGTCAATGTCTCGTTCGAAATTCAGGTGTTTTTCTTTTGATGCGGTGAAACTTGGTTCAAGTGAATCTGATTCCCCTGCTTCATCTGTGTCGGTATATCCAAGCAAATATTTAGCCGTATCACAAAGGAAAAACGGTTTTATTCCACTTGTTCGATTCTCATCCCCCAACGCCATTAATTCTGGAATTTTTTTATCATCTCCAAGCGTACTTTCAAGACGTAGCAAGTTTCCTTCCTTATTCAAAATAATACGAAAGGATATTTTTAGAAGTTTCCGACCTTTTTGAGGGACCTCTTCACCAGCAGAAACCAGTCTACCATATAACTTATAAAGTTCTTTAAGTATCATGATTTTGTATCTTTCTTCAATTCAAAGCAGGTATTTCAATAATGCCGTTTTTCATTTCCGCGAAGAAAAAATGTGGGGTTATAGACAACCTTTTCCCTGTATGAGCGCATATGCATTTTCCTTTCGAATCAGCTACATAAACCATATCGTGAAGCATCCAACCAATGACGCGATTTTTTTGATCTTCGGTTAATTCGCACAATGAATCCGTTATATTTCCATCGATCAATTCGAACATTGCAGGAAACTCCCGTGTTCCCAAACACGGTTGGTGAAAACATTGGCCTTTTGACGCTCTTCGTTTGAATATTTCCAAATGCTTAGCAACGCTATTATTTTCATTTTCTGGTTCTGTAATATCAACATGAGCCTCGATCACATATCCGACATCACGCAAAACGGTAGCAGCCCGTTGTTGACGATCTTCTTCAATCAATTGCCCCAAGAATGCCGTTTTACCCCCATTCATCACATCTTTTGCCGGCGAAGTTATTTTTGATCCCAACTCGTTTCTCCGAATCTGCGCAAAACGAATTGGTTTCAGGATATGAATGCGATCAATCACCCAGTTAAACTGAGGCTTCCAATAAATGGCAGAGAGAATTCCCCTTGCCGCCGATGGAGTGATGATATCATAACTTACTCGCTCCGCTTTCATTTCCGGACGAGTAAAGCAGGCAAAATCACCCCAAATGTGTAACTTAATTCCATACATAATAACTTACCTTTAATTTAACATTTTAACAATTTTAGTCAACAAACCATGTTTTGAGGAATCTGTTCATGAAGTAACCCACATTCCTGATCATACATGTCAGGATTACTTAACACCCAAATATCATCATACAAGATTTCGCACTGATTTTGAAGTTTTTTCCATTCATTTTCATAGACAGAAACTGAGTATTGCTGAAGAACATGATAATCTTTCCGTGTCAAAAAATTACGACAATCTTTACTGTTGATAATTTTACTTCTTAATAATTCTGCTTCCTTACCATAAGGTATCATCAACGAGATTTGTCTTTCCGGAATGAGTTTAAACTTATCGGCGATATCCGGAAAGTTCCAGATCGTACTTTTTCCCAGCTTTTCCATAATATATTGACTGTCCCAGTTTTTACTACCATCTCTACGCTTGTAATAAAACTCATCGAAATAATCATTGATGACTTCAGGAAAAAGAAGATTTTCCAAGGGATACTTGCTTTGAACAGAATTACGAGCATAAACGGCTTGTTGCAAATCAGCAGAAAAAGACAAATCGGCATACTCTTCCTCTTCAGCTTTGTAAGAATACACTTTCCCTAGTTTTTCTTCACCGTGGCGGTTGCAACGCCCGGCAGACTGAGCCAATGAATCCAATCCACAACGATCGCGATACACAACCGGGAATGAAATATCCACCCCAGCTTCCACCACGCGGGTCGACACCAACACTGTGGGCAATGCATCTTTCAATCGTGCGCACACCTCTTGCAACACGGCTTTCCGATGAGCGGGACACATACGCGCCGACAAATGATAAACCCCATCCCTACCACTTTCTTTTAAAAGGCGATACAAATTTTGAGCCTGCTTCGTCTTATTCACAATAAAAAGAGCCGATTTGATATCATTCGTACTCAAATGTCCCATCAATTGCCCCTCATTCAAAACACCCAAATCAATCATTTCCACGCGTTTCATTTCGCGAATTAGTTTGGCTTCCAAATCTTTTCCTATCAAACTATACAATTCGTCTTCCTGCCAGCCAATCTGAAATCCATTGCGATTCACCAAATTGGGTTGCGTTGCGGTACAAAGCACAAGAGAACATCCGCAAAGTTTTTGCAACGCCTTCATTGCATTCAAACAAGAAGCCAAATAATCCGTAGGTAAGCTTTGCGCCTCATCAAAAATAATGACAGATTTAGCAATATTGTGCAATTTACGACACCGCTTATTTTTACACGCAAAGAGAGTTTCAAAAAACTGCACATTCGTCGTCACAATCAATGGAGCATCCCAATTTTCTACGGCAAAACGATTACCGGACGTGTCACACCCGTCTGCGATATTGCTTTGATGTTCTATTACATTACGATCACCAAGAACGCCTCGAAACACCTGAGCTGTTTGTTCAATAATACTTGTAAAAGGGATCACATAAATCACTCGATCCAATCCATGAATTCGTGCATGTTCCAAAGCAAAACTCAACGAAGAAAGCGTTTTTCCTCCACCTGTTGGGACACTGAGTTGGAAAATACCCGGTTCTTTCGATGCCGCTTGAAAACACGCTTCATGAATTTCCTTACGTAAAGAATTAATCTTATATTCAGAATGGGCTTCAATAGAATCAAGGTGTTCTTCCAATTTTTTTGCCAAGCTTGCAATGGAATCTCTCTCGGCGCATATCTTGCTTCGCTCTTTGGCAATCTGAGGTTCCATAAATTCTTCTGTAGCAAGCCAATCAGCGTCCACCAGCGATGAATGCATCACACGAGTCAAAAAACTCAGAATAAAATTACACTCACCTTTATTGGAAAATTGTCCCCAATTTTTAAAATGAGGGCAAAATGAACCGGGAGACGGTTTTTCTTTCCACTCCGGAGGTAACGCATCCACCGCCTCATCAATGTTTGCCCTGTTAAAGGCATCGTCAAAAGCCTCTGCAAAATTCGGCAACCCGCTGTGATGTCCCAAAAAAGCATATCCCAACAAAGTTCCTATCAAATCCTTATCATCTTTCCGCCACCATCGAGCCGCCGCCGTCTTGTGATCGGCACTGCTTCGATTCCCCTGCAAATATTGTTGAAACTCGATACTTGCCTTTCCCATATCATGGTAACGCCCCAAAATCGGTAACAACAAACTGTCTTTGGGGACAATGCTATCAACAAAAGGGTGAAACGTTTTCAAAATGCGTTCTACTTTTTCAGCATGCCCATCAGAACCGTATAGAGGTTCCCAAGGACGATTTTCAGCTGTATGGGCGTATATTTTCATTATTGATTAAACGGGTTGATAGAAATTACTTTTACATTTGGAGATTCGGAAGGATGAGAGACGCCTTTATTTCCATGAGTCCTATTAGGATAGCACTCTTATTGCTCTTTTTAAATATCAATTCCTTCAAGTAACATAACTGAATAGTCACATATTACAAACTCTCTTCCTCGGAGAAATGTGGCCATATGGGTCACACGTCTTCACGACCACAAAGAATAATAGGACAAGATTTTTAGCTATTCTGCCATGCATTACGCAATAATAACGTTATTGCCAACACACTACGTTCACAAAAGCAAATAATAAACCGACAAACGTTCTCATCATATAAAAAACCGTATCCCAATAAAGGGATACGGTTAGAAAGTAGTTTTTATGCAAAGAGGAGCGAAATGGACTCTCTCTTTTTCTAACGAGAACCAGGGGTCAATCACCGAAACACACGCCCAAATCACGAGCAGTACGTACCAGTTGACAATTGGGATCCACCAATTTCAAAGTTTTGACGGCTTCCTCAATAGGGACAGCAACCATTTGAGAACCTTTCAACGCAGCCATGCAACTAAATTGGCGTTTTCCCACCAATTCTACAGCAAAGCTACCAAATCTTGTTCCCAGAATGCGATCATAAGCGCAAGGGGAACCACCTCGCTGGGTATGGCCCAAAACGCAGGAACGGGTTTCTATTCCCGTAGCTTCTTCCAATTTCTTGGCGATCACTTTACCAATTCCACCCAAACGGACTTCCCCCTGAGTTTTTTCATCCAGCACAACCAATTCATTGGCCAATCGGGCCCCCTCGGAAACAACAACCAGTATTTCCCTCTGTCCACTGGCTTTTCGAGCCTTAATAGATTCCACTACGTTTTCAATAGAAAATGGTATTTCCGGGAGAAGGATTACATCTGCGCTACCGGCAATACCGCCTTCAAGCGCAATCCAGCCGGCATGCCGCCCCATTACCTCCACAACCATCATACGTTGATGAGCATTGGCTGTCGTTTCCAACCGATCCAGAGCTTCAGAAACAATCGAAACTGCACTGTTGAAGCCAAAGGTAACGTCTGTTGCACCTAAGTCGTTATCTATTGTCTTAGGAACACCTACCACAGGAAGTCCTATTTCAGAAAGTAACAGAGCGGTAGACTGGGAACCGTCTCCTCCCACAACAATCAAAGCATCTAAGCCCAACCGATGAACGGTTGCCTTTGTCTTTTCCAGAACGGCCGGTTCGATTGTTCCTTTTTTATCAACCCCTACCTTAATGGCGAAGTTGCCTTTATTGACAGTCCCCAAAATGGTACCGCCTTTTGCGCGCAACCCACGACACCCAGCCGGAGTCAACCATTCGAACCGATCGTCCCCTTCTTCTGACAAAAGCCCCTCAAAGCCGTCATAAAAACCGACAACGTTCCAGCCACGACGAGAAGCCGCACCCACGACTCCCTCAATAACTGCATTCAATCCAGGAGAATCACCTCCACTGTTCAAGACACCGATATTCATACTCGGTGTCTTTATAGCAAAAAAATTCGGAGGCGTCTACTTCCTTATCTCTTTGCTGACCCGGATTTTACAGGAAGCTGAACAAACTCCTTGGGATCAGTCATATCCATTCCGGATCCCTGCCAGTTTTCCCAAACTCTCCAGCCGTCAGCCATCATTCTCCGAGCAAGTTCATAGCGTTTGCCGGATCCAAGAACCACAACAATCATACGCTGAGGATAAATAACTTCCGTTCCTGTCTGAGGGCTACGACGAGAAACAGCATTGCGCGTTACGCTAAGCAACAAACAAGAACCGGCAGCACGAGAAGATCCCGCCTTTATACCATCCACGCCGGAAGAGCTCATGAGCTTGTTACTGTTGGAAATATCATACATCGTATTTCCTTTGGTGCGAGACTGAACCTCTATGCGACGGCTCGCTTGAGAAACAATATAACAAAAAGCAGGGTTCTGCATGCTGTAAGCCCCTAACAAAGCCATATCCAGAGCACAGGAAGAAGAGACGGAATTACCGATATCCAATCCATGAGGAGCAGCAAAACGGGTTTTAAACATCCTCAAAGAACGAGCTAAGTTGTTCATTTCTGAGACAAACGCCCCAACAGGGACACCGCCCCCCCGCCGAGAAACCAGATCCCGACCAACAAAGGAAGCAATAGACAAAGCCGACACATTATCAGATCCCAACAAGGTGGAATACAAGGCATCCCGAAGGGTTAAACGATCCCCCGGCTGAAGATCCATAGGATTTCCGGCACGCAAGCCAAAAGCTTCCTGCGGTACTGTAATGAACGTATCCAATGGCAAATGTGTGCGTGCCACCCAATCCAGCGTTACCATGGCAGTAGCTACCTGAGAAAGGCTGGCAATAGGTCTCTTGGCTTCTGCATTAGAACTAAAAAGGAGCTTACCGGAGTTAGCCTCAATCGCAATATAACTGGGACGTTCCTGTTGAGCCTGAACCGGAGATAAGAAAATACAAGCCAGCGTCAAAAGAAAGAGAGATAGCTTTTTCATGATGAAACCGGGCGGGATAGTGCCCGTTCCCACTCATTTTGAAAAGCCTAAAATATTTTCCATACAATACTTATACGTCATGACATAAGAAGCCAATCACCGCCTCAGACCTATCTTTTTATCAAGTTCGTCACTTTCCTTTGGCCTTTTTTCAAGGCTTGTCCGTTTTAATCAAGTTCAACGGCTCCACTCAAACGGTCTTGATAAATCCTTGCATTACGCTTTCTGTCAGGACACAGTAACGACATGCGTTCCTTTTTCGGCTCTATTCTTTTAATTTTGGTACTAGCCGCTCTCGGTATCACCATTTTCTATCATTGGTCTACCAACTCTCACCTCGAATTTGAGCTCCGCAATCCTGACGAACCGGAAAAAACGACCTCAGTCATCAATATGAAACAACGTGCGGCCACACTCGAAGCAGCTCAAAAAGCTCAGAAAAACGTATCTGCTCCAGCACCCGGCATCCCTGCTCCGCAACAATAAGCTACCGGCTTTTTACACTATGAAACCTATCATCGGATACACACTAGGCGATCAATCAGGCATTGGCCCGGAAGTTATTTCTGCAGCGCTGGCATCCGGTGAACTTCCCCAAGAAGCAGAATACCGTCTCATTGGCAACAAAGTTAACGTCCCCATCGGAATCCCCAATACGGATTCGGCCAAATACGCTTTTGACCATCTAGAACAAGCAGCACAATTTCTTAAGGAAGGAATCATTGATGCCGTCGTCACAGCCCCCGTCTGCAAAGAAACCCTACATGAGGTAGGATTCCGATGGCCGGGACAAACCGAGTTTTTTGCGGAACGCTTGCAAACGACCAATTATGCTATGTGTCTGACAGGAAAACGCCTAACTGTAGGTCTGGCAACTATTCATACATCCCTTCAAAGCGTTCCTGCTCTATTGAATACAGAGGAATTGGTTCGTATTGGAACGCTACTAAAAGATTTCTGTCACAGCAAAGGTATCATTCGTCCCCGCATCGCTTTAGCGGCATTGAATCCACACGCTGGCGAACACGGAGCATTCGGCAATGAGGATGAAAACATCATAGCACCGGCCGTTGAACGATTAAATACACTAAATCCAAGCGCGCGATTCTACGGGCCATCCGTACCAGACTGTGTCTATCGAGACGCCATTGAAGGCAACTACGATGCAGTACTTGCCCCTTACCATGATCAGGGCTTAATTCCCCTCAAACTTGCAGACTTCCATACAGCAGTTAACGTCACACTCGGCTTACCACATCCAAGGTTAAGTCCAGACCACGGAACAGCTTTCAATCTAGCAGGAACCGGAACCGCCAATCCATCCAGTACTATTCACGCTTTCCAATTAGCCGTTCAAATGACTCAAACAAGATTTTCCACATCCTGAGTCTGAGCTTTAACAAGGCTCTAAAGAGGCTACAACTCACAACAAGACAACAAAAAACGCTTTTACAGGTCTCAAGGCAAAAAATAGGCTTGCTTTCTGAAGCCAATCATTGCACCTTATCTGCCCGCAAGGGTGCGCACCGTTCGCACGACACATTTCTAATTATCACAAGACCATGAGAAATTACGAAGCTCTTATCGTATTCAACATGAAGGGTACAGAAACCCCCATCGAGGAGTTGATCAGTACCGTAGCCGCAGCGATGAAGGAAGACGGCGCAGAAATTACCGGTACGGAAAACGTCGGTCGTCGCGAATTCGCTTACGAATCAAACCATCTTTCTGCTGGTCAATACGTAACTTATACGTTTTCTGCGGAACCATCTGCAATCAAGACTATCCGCGAACGTCTTCGTCTGAACCCTCAGATTCACCTTCAGTACTACAAGGTACTCGGCTAAAGCCGAACACGGCGGACACAGTTGCCGCTCCTTGCCTTTGTTTTTCCAAAGAACCGCCTCTGCAAAGAGACGGTTCTTTTCTTTTGTCAATGATCAGCTCATTCGCTATACACGCCTATCCGCTAAGGGAAGGAAGATAGACAAAACAAATAATACGGGGAAAAGAAACAAGAAGAAGATTACAAAGAAGCAAAGTTCTTCAACAATCTCACCCCCAATTTCTGACTTTTTTCCGGATGAAACTGTGTGGCAAGCAAGTTTCCTCTTCTGATGGCAGCCGCAAAGCGTACTCCATACGAACAAAAAGCCGCAGCCACGCTTTCATCCTCCGGTTTGGGATAATAAGAATGCACGAAATAAAAGTACGGATCATTTCCCATTCCTGCCCAAATAGTATCCTTTGGATTCGCAAGAGTTACCTTATTCCATCCCATATGAGGGACCTTAAGTTCTGATTCAACAAAGCGAACGACACGCCCCTTGAATATACCCAAGCCAGGTACACGTTCATCTTCCTCACCGCTTTCAAAAAGCACCTGATAACCCACACAAATTCCCAAGAATGGTTTATCTTGCGCTATCCAATTACGAATAAGAGGCTCCAAGCCTTGACTACGCAACTTTTCCGCACAATCCCCAAAAGCCCCTACCCCAGGAAGGACAAGATGCGTCACATCAACGGTATCCTCCGGTTTGCGAATTAAATGACCGGTCACACCGGCAGCCTGAAAGGTATTCAGGACACTGCACAAATTACCTGCTCCATAGTCAATCACACCCAGTTTCATGACCTTAAAGCATTCCTTTGGTTGAGGGTAACGTTCCAGCTGCACGAGGATCTATCTGAACAGCCTGTCTCAAAGCATGAGCAATCCCCTTAAAAATGGATTCAGCAATATGATGTCCGTCCCTACCATAAAAGACCTCTACGTGCAAATTGCAACGCAGGTTGTTGGCTAATGCTCGGCAAAACTCCTCACACAACGAAAGAGGGAAATTGGGAGCATCCGGCAAGCCTCCCTCAGGGATACGAAAAACCACATACGGACGATTACTTAGATCCATCACTACGCGAGTCAGAGTTTCATCCATAGGCAAATAAGAACAACCATAGCGCACTATTCCCCGCTTATCTCCCAAGGCATTTTTAATACATTCCCCGAGAACGATTCCCACATCCTCTACCGTATGGTGAGCGTCCACTTCCAAATCTCCGCGGGCTTGAAGAGATAAATCCATTAAGGAATGCCGGGCTAACAAATCCAACATATGGTCAAAAAAGGCATGCCCCGTAGCAACGGCGGCACAACCTGTGCCATCCAGATTCAGTTCCATGCTAATATCTGTTTCTCCTGTAACCCGTTTGCAAGAAGTATTCCGCATACGGTAATTTTCTATACCTAATGTACAGCAGAAGGAAGCAGGAAATACAGCATGAAGCAAGATTTGCTTATTCCCCTTGCTCCAGTATCCGATTCCAACAACAATACAACCAAGATTTACCTCGTAACAAACAAATAGGACCTCCATTGAAGCCCTATTCAAAAACAACAAGCAACTCTAAAAACAACGGACAAGGACAAAAAGCCACGCTTATTCGTCCTCGTCCGTCGATCTTAATCCCTTATCAGAGCTCCAAAAGAGACCCCCTTACGGGATGAGGCTCAATCTTACTTCTTCTTTGCTTGAACAGCTCTTGCTCGTTCTTCCTTTCGCTTTTTATCCCGATCTTCACGAAGCTTACGAGCTGCTTCGGCACGTTCGGCACGCTCACGGGCTCGCTGTTCCTGATAACCAGTATTCACAGTTTCCATCAATTCCTCATAATATTCCTTTGGAACACGGGCAGAACGTATTTCTGTCAAAACGTCTTTTGCCTCATCAAACTTCTTCTCATCACACAATGCCCATGCCTTTTTCAACGCTTCAGAACCGGCAGCAGTTTCCGGTTTCTGATTCTTCAATCGAGAAACATCAGCTGACGCAACCAACTTAATCGCTCTCATTGCATCTAAAGAACCAGCATTCGGTTCAAACCAACGATCACCTTTATCCTTGGCCTTTTTATACAGAGACAGGAAGTTTTCCTTCAATTGCTTTTCTCGTTCCAATACAGCCGTTTGTTTTTTCCGAGAGATTTCCAGTAATTCCTGGCGTTGCTCTGGAGTCAATTTACGGTTTTCACGGCGTTTATCATCCTCCAGCCTCAAAGCTTTACGTTCTTTTTCCAAAGCCTTCTCCTTCTTGGAAATCATTGTTTCCAACTTATTGTTCAAAGATTCCGCAATCTTTACGGCATCCGGATAAGCAGCAGCCAAAGCAACAGAACCGGGATATTGGTCTCTCATCCGATCATATACAGCCATGGCCTGATACGGATTACGGGAAGCAAGAGACTTAAACCGTTTCAACAGCTTATTGGCTTCATAATCATATTTGGTACGAATAGTTACCTCTGCCTCTTCCTTGGCCGCACGAGCAGCCTGAGCTTCTGCAACCAGCTTCTTTTCTTCTAAAAGGGCAGCCACCTGAGCCCTTGCCTTGACAGCAGAATCATGAGTCAACCCCTCAGGATTTTTCTTAATAGTCTTATCCAAATCTACCAGAGCATCTTCCATTTCCTTTACACTCATACGCTCCGGCTCTGCATACCTTTTATCAATCCTAGCAGCATTCAACTCATCTGGTGTAGCCTTTTTAATAGAGTCTACCAACTCCCTTTTCACCACCAAAGAATCCTTAATACCTCCGGACACGGGAACCAACAAACTGACACTTTCCGGAGTTTCTGCCTCCACCGTACAGTTTTTATAAATAGTTCCATCTTTAAGTTTTACTTCATCCGCAACAGAAAGCGGAGCAAGCACAGTCAACGCCAATATAAGGGACTTGTTCATAAATCTAATGCTTTTTCAGATTGATCTGATGAATACGTATCTTGTACTCTACCAAAAGAGGCTTTATTGGCGACAAAAAAAAGCCTGAGACCGTAAAAACGATCTCAGGCTAAAAAGATACAATTGAATTATCTCGATTTTACTTCTCAGCAGCAGGAGCAGCTTCTGCAGCGGGAGCTGCTTCTTCTTCAGCTGCGACACGAGGCGCTTCAACGATAGCAACAATCACATCGTCAGCCAACTCAGTTTCCACTCCAGCAGGAAGCTTAAGGTCAGCAATACGCAGACTTTCTTCCAACTTCAAAGCAGATACATCAGCCGTGATGGATTCCGGCAGGTCCTTCACCTGACAGATGATAGTCAATTCGTGAACGGTCTGGTCAAGAACACCGCCCATGGATACCCCTGCAGGTTCGCCTTCAAGAATAACGGGGACGATAGAGTGAATAACCGTGGTATCGGTCACAGCTTGGAAATCCACATGCAAACAAGCATTGGTGATAGCATTGTGCTGCACTTCCTTAAGAAGAGCCTTCACAATTTTACCGTTAATATCCAAGGCCACCAAGATGTGTTCGGAAACGGCAGAAGCCAACATACGAGCGAACTCACGAGCGTCAACCTGGATATTGATGTTGTCAAAACCAGGGCCATAAACCACGCCAGGAACCAAGCCCTGGCTGCGGAGTTGCTTCAGATTACCGGAGCCGCAGGCTCTCGTTTCGGCCTTGAGGGAATGAGATGTAGCCATGTCTTATAGAGGCAATATTAATGTTGATTGATAATGTTTCCTAATCGGGTTCAGGCAGAGGCCCCACCGGGATTTCTGAACCCGCGTAAACCGGTACTCAGGTCAGGGCGCAGGACTCTGCACTAAAATGAGCTAAATGTCAAACAATGATGATACGGATTCTCCGTCATGAATACGCTGAACGGCGTGACCAAGCAGGTCACCAACACTGACACAGTCCACTTTAGGACCGTGAGCCATCGGGACGGTATCGGAAGTAAGAACTCGTTCAATACAAGAACCAGCAATACGTTCACGAGCCATTTCTCCAAGAACACCATGAGACACACAAGCAAATACACGCTGAGCACCACGATCCTTCAGAATATTAGCAGCAGCGCACAATGTACCAGCCGTTTCAGTCATATCGTCAATCAGGACGACATCACGACCTTCCACGTCACCAATTACATTCATTGCCTCTACGTGTGTAGCGTTAACACGGTGTTTGGCCACAATAGCCAATTCTGCGCCCAACGCATCGGAGTAAGCACGAGCCATCTTTACACCGCCAACATCCGGAGAAACAACGACCAATTTCTTGAGATCCTTCACATAATGATCACGTAAATGACGAATGAGGACAGGAGCTGCGTAAAGATGATCCACAGGGATATCAAAGAACCCCTGAATCTGAGCAGCATGCAAATCCATCGTTAACACACGATCGACACCGGCAGCTGTCAATAAGTTAGCTACAAGCTTGGCCGTAATGGGAACACGAGGCTGATCCTTACGATCCTGACGGGCATAACCAAAGAAAGGCACCACAGCCGTAATGCGTCCGGCGCTAGCGCGTCGAGCAGCATCCACCATCACACACAACTCCATAATGTTATGGTTTGTGGGGGGGCATGTGGGCTGAATAAGAAAAACATCCCTACCGCGGATATTTTCATTTATCTTTACAAAACTTTCACCATCGGGGAAAGTATTCACCGTGACGTCCGTCAACTGAATGCCTACGCTTTGCGCAATGCGCTCCGCAAGTTCTCTGTGTGCTGTACCGCTGATAATCTTCATACCGGAAACTGAAAAGCGCACGCATTCTGAACACAGGCTCGCATAATCGCAACACTTAATTCTCACAATTTTATTTTTCTTCATTATGAGCACCCTCGTTCCAGAAGATAAAAAGCGCTTTCTAACCGCTCCTATGCTCGTTGTTTTGAGCATCAGCACAATTTTGTTAGCGATTCCTTATCTGGCCTTTTTTGAGTTTGGATCTTATGGTGATCAAAGTAGTACCCAATGGCTCATTTCTGCCTGGAACAAACAAACAGACTATGAACACGGTTGGTTGGTTCCCCCTATTATAGCCTTAATGCTATATCATGCCCGGCAAAAAATTATCCAAGCTCCCAAAAGCATCGATTATCGCGGGCTCATTCTTTTTATACCTGCAATAATCATACTGTTGCTGTCTTTCCGAGTTGGACAGCCTCGCGTATCTATGGGGGCACTTCCTTTGGTTCTTTTGGGCGGAGCATGGTATCTGGCCGGGCCAAAAATTGCTAAATTACTTGCGTTCCCTCTGCTCTTTTTCTGGTTATGCATACCCTTACCAGCTTTTCAACAAACCACTGTAGGGTTACAAATCATCGCCACAGAACTAGGGCATTTAGGATCAAATCTTTTTGGCATAGATACATATATACAAGGCACCAGTATTCGCTCTACAGGAGAGCATTGGGATGCTTTTAATATTGCCGGAGGATGTAGCGGAATGCGGTCTCTGATGGCTCTAATCATGCTCTCTGCCGCATGGGCCTACCTAGCTGAATTAAGATTCTGGAAAAAATGCGTTCTTTTTCTCTCAGCCATTCCTCTAGCAGTTATCGGTAATGGGATTCGAATCACCAGTATCGTGATCATGGCTGAATACGGAGATCCTACTTTTGCAGCAAAAACATGGCATGACTGGTCAGGCCTACTTTTCTTCTTCCCAAGCTGCCTTCTTGGTTTAGCCGTCATTCACTCATTACTGGCAGGAGAACTGATTTGGAAACCATCTCGGCGTAAAAAGCTAGTTGTTAAAATGAATCATTCACACTAATCATCATCAACTCCATGAATATCAAAACGATTAAACTTCTGATTATTCCCCTCTTGCTAAGCATGATGATCGGTGGCATTTGCCTCATGCCGCGGCATGGAGAAGTACTGGACTCATCTAATAGCATGGCTCTTCCTATTGGAATGAACCCAGATGGCTGGCATGGAGTTCGCCGGCAAGAATCTGAACAGGAAAGAAGTTTACTTGCATCCGACACAGAGTTCTCCAAAGCTGATTATACACAAGAGATGCCTATCAGCTTGGATTTACAGCAAACAGAAGCACCCGTCATGTGCCATGTTTCCATCGTCAAATCCGGTCACGATCTGAATAATTCCATTCACCGCCCAGAACGATGCCTTCCAGCTCAAGGTCATTTCAACTTAATTGGGACTACAGTTCAAGTACCGATTGAAGGTCATGGCTCTATAAAAATGACTAAGCTAAAGTCTCAACAAAACGTTGCTCCTAATCAAGCCAGACCTGTCATTCTGGATAGTATGCATTATTACGTATTCATAGGACATCGACACATGACAGAAAACCACTTAGTGCGTACCATTCTAGATATGAAAGACAGAGTATTATACGGCATTGACCAACGCTGGTGTTACTTTCAGGTTTCCACCTCATACGGTGACAAAGTCAATGTACCGGAAGAAAAAGCGCAAGAACAAACAGAACGACTCATTAGTCAGCTCCTATCTCGGTTGGTGAAGTGGGATGAGCTAAACTAGCTAATCGTTTCAACAATCCGCTCATTTTCTATTTAACAGGCTTCATTGCAGATTGATAACCTTTCAACCATTCAGTAGCCAATCGGAAAAGGCTCTGACCATCTTCAGAAGGACATTCGTATAACAAAGGAGCCGGTCTTTTGTGCGTATAAAATCTCCCTTTGCTATCGTGACAATAACCGGAAAAGGCCAAGTTCACATCCGCTCCATTACAAACGCCCCAACGGCCTCCTATTCTGGGCACAACATCCATGATACCACCACCATCCTTAAGATAGGCATTCCCCCACCATCCCACACATTTCGGGCGTGTATTCTTCTGTCGTCTGGATACAGCATCTAAAGTTAGAAGACAAAGAGGGATGGCTTGAACCGACTGCCGTCTGGCAACTTCCACTGCACAGGAACCACCGTAACTATGCCCCACAAGAATAATAGGCAAATGGGGCTGGGTTCTTCGAACGAACTCCAGGTCCGTTGCAATTTGTCCGCACTTATCCCAAAACACGCCACAACCTCCACCATCCCAGTGATAGTAAGCTGTAACAAACGTAGCACCATCTAAAAAACCAGGGAACTCTCTTCCGCCATCCGACTCAAACTTCCTACCACGACATCACAAAATCCACCGATAAACACAATCAAATAATTCGGAACATTTTCATGACAAAGCAGTTTTAACGGCTTTTGAACATATATCATCATTTTTTATGATGAAGAAATCACGTCAATATTCAAGCACATAAGATGTTCTAGCTTGATAAAGCTATCAAATTGTCCAAATGTGTTGATATGCAAGTTATCATTCACCAATGGGCTTTTAACGGCAGCTTTGATCAGCTTGCCTCACTTCCCCGGCAAGAACTCGTAAACGATTGGTATGGCTATGATGTGGATCCAAGCGCAGAGTTCGCTTTTGCTACTGACGGAGAATACCTCTGGTTTCTAGCCGCTCGCAATAAAGAAGCAACGATACATCCTGATGCCCGCCCCGGTCAATTTCAACCAGAACTATGGAAGTACGACCTAGCAGAATGGTTCATAGCAGCTGGGGACGGCTCCAACTACTGGGAGTTTAACTTAGCACCCAATGGAGCATGGTGGGCCTGTGCTTTTTCTGACACACGCAGAGCCGATGAAAATATCCCGGCTCCATTGGCGGTAGATACCAAACACATCATTACAAATGAAGGATGGTGTACCATGGCTCGAATCCCATTAAATGAACTACGAGGTGTAGATATTCGTGATAGCCGTCTGGCAACAACCTTCATTCTGAATACACCAGATCAAATTTTTCTAACTACGGCAGATGATCTTTCCGGGGATCCCGATTTTCATCGTCCCAATAGCTTCTGCACACCCATCCTTAAGTAACCCATGTCTTTGGAAGACGACATTTCCTGCATACTTGGATCTGAAAAAGTCTCTACTGCACCAAACGTCCTCACAGAATATGCCGGAGACAAATGGTACGCCTCTGCATTGCCGGAACTTGTCGTCTTCCCGACAAACACAGAGGACGTCTCATTACTGGTTCGCTATGCCAACGCCCACAAAATCCCGATTACGGCCAGAGGCAGTGGAGTAGGATACGTTGGTGG
This sequence comes from uncultured Akkermansia sp., assembly GCA_964525305.1. GTDB lineage: Bacteria > Verrucomicrobiota > Verrucomicrobiia > Verrucomicrobiales > Akkermansiaceae > Akkermansia. The sequence continues at coordinate 118,009 of CAZGGR010000005.1, read as the reverse complement.
TTGTGTTCCCGTTCGAGGAGGGATCTGTCTTTCTATGGAACGGATGAACCGCATCTTGGAAATTTCTCCAGAAGATGGCTTAGCCGTAGTAGAACCGGGAGTCATTACAGCAGAACTACAGAAAGAAGTTCGAGCTTTAGGATGGTTCTACCCTCCAGACCCGGCTTCCAAAAAAGAATGCAGTATCGGAGGAAATATCGCAACAAATGCCGGCGGTCCAAGATGTCTGAAATACGGAGTCACAAAAGCTTACGTGTTGGGGCTAACCGTTGTACTGGCAGACGGGACAATTGTAACCTGCGGAGGGAGAACTCATAAAAACAAAACCGGATTTAACCTCAGCGACCTCTTCATTGGCTCTGAAGGAATGTTGGGAATTATTACCCAAGCTATTCTGCGAATTATTCCTCATCCGGAAACCATCGGAGCACTTAGTGTTAGTTTCCCTCAATTTTCCCTAGCAGCTACCGCCGTCCAACGTATTCTGAACAGTGGGCACCTCCCCTCTGCGCTGGAAATCACAGATAGTTTTACGCTCCAGGCAGCACGACGCTACTTGGGAGACAATGCTTTGCCATCAAACAGTAAGGGGCATCTGATTGTAGAAGTAGACGGACGCCAAGCATCTGTTAAAGAAGAATTGGACTCCATCTATACCCTACTAAAAAATTGCGGAGCCACTGACATTCTACGAGCAGACACAGAATCAGCAGCGGAATCCATCTGGCAACTTCGAAGAGAGTTTTCCTACAGTCTAAAAGCTACAGGTTTAACTAAACTTAATGAAGACATCGTTATTCCCAGATCCCAACTAGTGAACTTGGTCGAATTTTGTGAAGCCATGCATCATGACTCCGGACTGGACATAGCCTGTTTTGGCCATTCAGGAGACGGGAACATCCACACTAACATCATGGTGGATAAAGAAGCATCCCCGGAGAAAAAAGCTATAGCGGATGATTGTGTAAATAAACTATTTCACTGGGTATTAAGCCATGGTGGCACCATTACCGGAGAACACGGCATAGGCTTAGCAAAGGCCAAATGGTTCCCAGAAGCGGTGGGCGCTGAAGCATTTCGTTTACATCAACTCATTAAATCCGCCTTAGACCCTGAAAATTTGCTTAATCCCGGCAAAATGGGGCTCCCGTAACGTAAAATAAACTTCCATGATGTCTTCATACGGGGCATCATGCATGCCGTACTTCATGAATAGCCCTCACAAGTCAATCCTAGCTTCTCTTTACGACCGAGTGCCAGTTATAAACGCATTCCTAGTGTTTATTCTGGATCACTTTCTGGCTTGGTTTACTCCAAAATGGCGCCGGAAAGGGCGTATCGTCCTGAAAGCGGGGCGCCGTTATATCAATTATAACCGAGATATTCTCCCGACCGAACGACTGACGGAGTTTGAAAAATCTTGCAAACAATTACAGTCTGCCCTACGACAGGGAGATAAAGCTCAAGCGGAAACATTGTCTGCCAAACTGGAATCAACCTTGGAATCTATCCCCGGAGCATTACCTTCTGCTCTTGCGGAAAATGTGGAAGTTCTATTTGTTATTCTAGCCATTTTCCTAGGACTTCGCTGTTATGTGGTTCAACCCTTCCGCATCCCGACAGGATCCATGCAACCATCCTTAAATGGGATTCGCGCCGTACCACAAGAAGGAGAACCCTCTTTCATGCAAAAAATTGGAGATATGATTCTATATGGGGGCTCCTATGTACATAAAACAGCCAACACGAAAAAGAAAATCGTTCGTTTTGAACCCGGGACCAAATACCTTCTGCTTACCGTTACCAATGTATTTTTTGATGACGGCTCTAAATTGGAAATCCCGGCAGCAGAAGCTGAAACACGGCGTTATTTCCTTAAACAAGAACCGCGTTTTGAATCAGAACGGAATACTCCTTTCAGAAGTTACCTGCCAGGAGACACTATCGTTAATGCTCGTTTCGATGCCGGCGACCTGATTGTAGTCAATAAGATGGCTTACCATTTTCGCAAACCAGAGCGCGGAGAAGTTTTCGTCTTTGATACTCGTGGTATTGAAGGCATTACTAACAAAGGCAGCAATACAGGACAGGAAGGGGGGACCCACTACGTCAAACGCCTTTGTGGCATACCAGGAGATTCCCTCTCCATACAAAACTCTCAACTGATTATTAACGGGAATCCCGCCAAAGAATGGACCATTCAACGAGTAGGCTCCGGCAAGGCTCCTTATCAACCATGTGGATACGTTGCTCTGCCGGCACCTTTAAGTCTGTTGGACAGCAGAGCCTATATCACAGAAGGGAAAACCATTCATTTATCCAATGATAAAAAATATCCCAGTTTGCGAGAATACGTTGCTTTGGGCGACAATTCCACTCGTGAAAACTCTTTTGACTCCCGTTACTGGGGACCAGTTCATCAGTATAACATTGTAGGCCCAGCCAGCTTCTGTCTGTGGCCATTTACTTCCCACTGGGGAATTATTCCCTGACGCAATTTTTTTGCAGGTTCGTTTCTCCGTCAAGACATGACTCAAGCTCAAAATATTACCAACAAGGCTAAATCCAATTTGGCCTTTGCTCTCATTGATCTTCCCGAGGAAAAACGCCTCCGTATGGCGGTGTTTTACGCCTTCTGTCGCACGGTTGACGACATCGTAGATGAACCAGGGATGCTTCCCGAAGAACGACACGAAGCATTAAATCGCTGGATCAAAGTCATCCATGGCGGAGAGGGCTTGGAACTGACAGAACTGGAAACCGACACTATTACCCTCATCCAAAGTCAAAGTCTAGATACAGCACCTATGCTGCATTTGATAGAAGGCTGTCGCTCTGATATTCAGCAACAACAGCCTCAAACTCGCGATGAACTGTTAAAATACACTTACTGTGTAGCTAGTTGCGTGGGCTTAACTTCTGCTCGTATTATGGGGGCAGGAGAAGAATCTTTCCCATATGCTATAGCCTTAGGCCATGCTCTTCAAATGGTGAACATTATACGGGACGTGGCGGAAGACTGCTCCAAGTCCTCCCGAATATACCTTCCCAAAGAAGATATGGACCGCTTTGGATACTCCATAGAAGATTTACACAACAAAGTGTATTCAACTCAGCTTCAAGAACTTTTACAATATGAAGCAGACCTAGCCGAGCATTTTTTTGCGGAAGCGGAGGAAGAATACAGCAAGCTTTGTCCAGAAGATAAGGCGGCACTCATTCCAGCACAGGCAATGGGACTTATTTATCATACTATTTTGGATAAAATGAAATCCGGAGGCTTCCGTATCTTCAACATACGTTACCGCATCAATACATTTCATAAGCTCTGGCTTCTGTTCCGAACCAAGTTGGACATATCTCCTCAGACCTATTACGATAAGTCCAAGGCCTATTATGATAAATTCATTAACTTCCTTTCACGCCCTGGAAGAAAGGATGAAAAATAAGGGCGAGCGGAGAGCAATAAGCGGGAAGATCCTGTTGTTTTTACAGAGTTTCTACTTGCCACATGGGAGCAATTCCTGTAGAAGCACCAGCATGAGGAATCTTGTTGCGTCCCTTCTTATTGCTCTATTATCTCTACACCTACCATGTTCAGGAGCAAACTACCCGGAACGTTCAGAACGTATACGAACCAAAGGGAACACAACCCATTACATCAACCCTGAAAAAGGGGATGACAACAATTCAGGCACCAGTCCTGCACAAGCGTGGAAAAGCATGATCCCAGCCAATCGGCTGATTATGTCCCGAGGAGATACACTCATCATCAGTCCGGGCGAGCATACAGCATCTTTAGCACTGATGGGAGAAGGAACAAAACACTCCCCCATTACCATTCGCTTCTTACCAGGGAAACATATTTTTAAACATGGTAATCTAATCTCCGGAAAGCCACAGATTTCCAATACTAATGATGCTCCCAACGAACCCAAAGCTATGGCTATTCGCCTGACAAACACCAAAAATGTACGTTTGGAAGGAAAAGCCGGAGCATCTGATATTTTGCTGGAAGGGAAAGCCATCTTTGTTTGCATGGAACAAGCAGACAATGTTTCCCTGAACGGCTTAAACTTTGACTACTTACACCCTACCATGGGAGAGTTCTTAGTAACAGAAGTGAACGGGAATACTATGAACGCCACTATCCCCGATGGTATTCTATACAAAGTTCAACAAGGCGCGCTAACCTGGTACGGTCCCGGATGGGAGTTTCGCATGGGAGGATATGCCAAAGTTTTTGATTCTGCCACAGGGACATTTCAAGGCAACTTTAATCCTGCTAAAACAACCATTAAAGAACTATCCCCCGGCAAAATCAGCATCACTTTTAATGAAGGGACGCCAAGCATGAAGCCAGGACAATCCTATCAAAACCGCAATACCAGACGAGACTGCTGTGGTTTTTTCCAATACAGAAGCAAAAACATCGTCTGGAATAACTGTCACATTTACTATATGCACGGAATGGGCGTCGTTTCCCAATTCAGTGAAAATATCATGTTCAACCATTTGGAAATAGCCCCGCGAGTCAACTCTCTCCGCACCAATTCCTCATGGGCAGACAATCTACATTTTTCCGGATGTAAGGGAAAAATTATTGTTAAAGACTGCCTTCTGGGCGCATCTCATGACGACGCCATCAATGTTCATGGCACTCACCTACGCATCATAGGACAACCAAGCAGCAATCAATTAATCGTTCGGTTCATGCATCCACAAACCTTTGGCTTTGATGCCTTTGCCGTTGGCGATCAAATTAATTACGTTTCCTACAATACACTAATCCCTTACGCGGCAAATACCATCACCGCAATTAAACAACTCAACGAAAAAGAAATAGAACTTACCTTAAAGAATCCCAATCCCAAGAATATTCAACCGAATGATGCCGTAGAAAACGTTACATGGACGCCATCCGTGCATGTCAGTAATACCGTATGTCGCCATATCCCAACACGAGGCTTTCTCCTTACAACCAGAAAGCCCGTACTGATTGAACAATGCCGATTTGAAAAAACAGGAATGCCCGCTATTCTTGTAGAAGATGATGCCTCCGGCTGGTATGAATCCGGCATCGTTCGCGATATGACCATTTCCCGAAACACTTTCATTCAATGTGGTGAAGCTGTTATTCAAATCGTACCGCATGCACCCCATCCGAATGGGGAAGTTCACAAAAACATCACTATCACCGGAAACTCATTTGACCTCAAAAATGGCACAGCCATTCGTACCCGTCATACAGGAAACGTCAAAGCAGAAAAAAACACGTTCAGCAAAAACGGGAAAAACTTCCCAGAAGAAAAAGCTGTAGATATTCGCTAAAAAATGTCATCTTAACGATGACGGGAAACATGTACCGTTACAGATACGCTGTCCGTTCGCGGCAAAATGAACTTATGTAAGGTTACAACAACATGGCGTGCCCCAAATTCCGTTAAACAAACATTTCCCAAGTCCTCCGCCAGCGTTTCTATTAATTTGCGAGGACGAGACATAGCCTCAATCCTTAACGCCTGAGCCAAGGTATCATAACAAACGGTTTTGGAAAAATCATCATTTAATCCAGAAAGCGCATCATCCGGGTAAAAAACAATATCCGCTTTCAGTGTCTGCTGCGTTTCACGTTCCTCATCAGGCACACCAATAAATGTATTCAATTCCAAACCATTGATATTGATGGAATCCTGCGTATCCGACGGCAAGGCATAACGACGCATCAGAGTACGTAACACAAGCAAGTCTGGAACAATCATATCCGGACTTACCTTGGAAAGCTGTGCGGCATCATTATAGCCGGTCAATACAGCAATAGATGTAATACCGGCATGATGAGCCGTTTCCACATCATGCTGCATATCTCCAATAAAAGCAGTCTCATGAGCATGTAAGCCATGCTGAGCCAACAACGAATGAATGTGGGCGTCTTTATGACGAATACCAGCGTGAATCGCTTCAAAATATTCCATCAATCCAAGTTCCCGACATTGAGTATCAAACTCCTTAGCATCCACGCTAGTCAGAATAAAACAACGCACTCCCCTAGCACGACAAAACTCCAAAAACTCCCTTGCATTAGGGAGCACTTCAACCGGAGCATTAGAAATACGGAAAGCATAGCGGAAATGATCTTCCAACTCATTCAAATCAGCCTGAGGTAACACCCGGGCATAATAATCAGGATAGGGCAATTGAAACTCAGCTCGGAACTCATCCTTATTCATGCAAGGCTTTCCGTATTGAGAAAAGACATAATTAGAAGCATCCAGTGTTAAGGCCAAGTCATCCACCAAAGTTCCGGACCAATCAAAAATAAGATTCTTAAACATGGCTTACGTATGTAAATACAGACTTAATCTAAGGCATACCGCATGGCAGCCAATCCAAAGAAAGTGGCGGTTTCTACCCGCAAAACAATGGGGCCCAAAGAAACAGGAACAAACCCTACATTCAAAGCCATAGCCGTTTCTTTCTCCGTAAAATCTCCTTCAGGTCCGACCAAAACAGACGCGTCACGAACCGTTCGAGAACGAGCTTCCTCCAATACGTCCCGAATAGGACGTACTCCCGGAACAAGGGAAGCAATGAGATTCAGCTTTGAAGGCTTCCCATTACATAGCCATTCCGAAAAAGTCACCGGAGCCAACACCTCCGGCAGTGTATTCTGCCCGCACTGTTTACAAGCCTCCAACGCAATACGCTGCCATTTCTGTCGTTTAGTTTCAGCATCACGAGCACTTAACCGAACAATCGTACGATCCGTTATAAGAGGAATAATAACGGAAACCCCCAATTCAACAGACTTCTGGATGATAAGATCCATGTTCCCCCCCTTAGGAACCGCCTGACATAATGTCAAGCGAGCAATAGACGGGGCAGAAACACACTCCTCCCCCGGAATCAACAATACGCTAGAACTGCATGGGGACTCAGCAATGACAGCATGAGCCGCACGACCACAACCGTCAAAAACAACACAAGAATCCCCTCGTTTCAACCGCAATACCTTGGTCGCATGATGCGCTTCATCCCCCCTTAACTCCCAAAAAGGAGTAGACCATTCAGAAGGGGGAAGATAGAAACGCGCCATAATCGTAAAAAGAAAAGTCAACAGTCCCTTTTACTTATCTTTCAAGTAACGGGCAGCCTTATCAGCAAACTCTGTACAGGCAGGCTGATTGCGTTTTTCATCCACTACAGATATAAACGCATTCAACTTTTCCTTCTGCTCCTTAGTAAGCAGGGAGGGCATCTCCACCTCTACCTCCACCAGCATATCACCCACTGTAGAACTACGGAGAGCTTTTACCCCCTTACCACGCAAACGGAAAATCATTCCGTTTTGAGTACCTTCAGGCAACTTAATCGTAGCAGCACCTTCCAAAGTAGGTACTTTCAACTTACCGCCGGAAACAGCTAATGCCAGAGGGACAGGCACCGTGCAACTTAAGTCATTACCGTCTCTCTGAAAAATATCGTGCGGTTTAACGTCAATAAACACGTGTAGATCTCCAGTCGGGCCACCATGTACCCCGGCGTCCCCTTCCCCAGCTATACGGAGTTGGCTTCCCGTAGCAACGCCGGCAGGAATACGAATGGAAAGGTGAGAATCTTCCCTTACACGACCTTCTCCTCGACAAGCGGGACAAGGATCGGAAATAATTTCCCCAGCACCATGACAGGCAGGACAAGTTGATTGCTGAACAAAAAATCCACTTTGTTGAGTAATAACACCACGTCCTTGGCAAGTAGAGCACGTCTTAAATGCTTCTTTCCCATCACGAGCCCCCGTACCATGACATTTTTTACAAGCAATCAATCGCTCAATTTCCAACTTCTTAGTACACCCTTTGGCTGCTTCTTCCAAGGTAATGTCCAAATCATAGCGGAGATCAGAACCAGGTCTCTTAGCAGAACGCTTTTGTCCGCCATGAGCAGCACCACCGAACATATCCGCAAAGCCTCCCATACCGGAAAACATCTGAGCAAAAATATCCATAGGATCCTGGAAACCTCTGCCACCATAAGCACCGCCAGCACTACCGCCACCCTGCTCAAAAGCAGCATGACCAAAGCGGTCATAAGCGGCTCTTTTATCAGCATTGGAAAGCACTTCATAAGCTTCCCCCAGCTCCTTAAATTTCTCCTCTGCAGAAGGGTCATCCGGATTACGATCCGGATGGTACTTTAAGGCTAACTTGCGATACGCCTTCTTAATCTCATCATCAGTGGCGTTCTTGGAAACGCCCAGAATCTCATAATAATCTTTCTTAGCCATGAGGCATCTATGTTAAAAAAACTTAATCTTGTGATTTAGATTCCGGCTCATGAGCCACAACGACGTTTGCCGGACGCAACAATCTACCTTTCAGCAAGTATCCCTTGCGAATCACACGCAATATGGTCCCTTCCGGCTGATCTGATGGTTCCCGTTGAAGGGCTTCCTGAGTATTGTGATCAAACATACTCCCTACTTCGGGTTCCACCGGACTCACACCATTACCGGCAAGAAAGTCATCCAATTGCTTCTTCACCATATTCATACCGATGTAAATCATGGAAGAAGAATCAGCACTAGCCGCGGTCAAACCCATTTCAAAATTATCTATTACGGGCAGTAACTCTTCCAACAATCGCTGATTGGCAAACTTGGCACAATCTTCCTTTTCCTTAACCATACGCTTGCGGTAATTATCATACTCCGCAGCCGTACGCATGGCTGTATCCCTCCATTTAAGCAATTCATCCTCTAGGGAAGGTTCCGCACTCTTTTCCTCAACAGGTGTATCCTGGGGCTGTTCCAAGACTTCCTCCTCCGTTGTCTCTGCGTTCTTCTCTTCGTCACTCATGCAGATAATGTAAAGGCTTTTAGTAAATGCGTCAACGGCCTGCTAAGACATAGCTGACGTTTGATGCATAATGCACCGCAACCACGGCCGACACATCTACCAAAGCATAAAAATACGCATTTCCCTACTCAGCCACTCCATTTTTCTCGATTACGGGAATAATCGAGCAAGCTTTTCAGCGCACTCATCCGGTATATCAACCATCTTGATACGGGAAGATTCTCCATGTAACAAACTGATAGACGAACGGGAGATATCCAGCCATTCTGCCAAAAAAAGAATAACGGACTTATTCGCTTTCCCTTCCACAGGCGGAGCAGTAATACGTAATTTTAAAACATGCCCCACACGAGGATCATCCTCCCAGCCTACAGCCTCATTTTTCTTGGCATTGGGAATAACTTTCAGAGCCAACTTCATTTTCTTTTAATTCGATTCACCACATTGTCTACGGATCAGTTCCTCATATTTAACCCCTTGACCACCGAACAAATCCAATGCACTTCCAACCGTTGCATCTATAGCCCCGCCGCTCAAAACCTCTATCTCATCAAAATCTCGGATATGATTGATCCCTCCGGCATACGTCATGGGCAAGCGACACCAACCTCCTAACATTTTTACCAATTCTCTATCTATCCCTGAGCACAGCCCCTCAACATCAGCAGCATGAATAAGGAACTCTGCACAATATTCCGCCAGCATATCCAAAGTTGCCACAGTTACATGCAGTTCTGTCAAGGTCTGCCAACGATTCATTGCTACAGTCCATCCACCTCTCCTCCTACGACAACTCAAGTCTAGTACCAATCGTTCTTTTCCCACAGCAGAAACAAGATCTTTAAGGGTTTGCAATTGCAACCGCCCATCGGCATCAAACAGGCAAGAAGTAACAATCACGTGACTTGCTCCGGCGGAAATCCAATCTTCTGCATTTTGGGGAGTAATGCCTCCACCTATTTGAAGCCCACCGGGCCACGCAGCAAGTGCCTCTTTGGCAACAATATCGTTTCCCGGCCCTAACTTGATGATATGACCGCCATATAGGCCATCTTTTCTGTATAGCTCGGCATACCACGCCGCTCCTCGCTCAGAAATAAAATTGGTTCGCAATCCGACTTCGTTCTGAGTCAAAGAGCCTCCCACAATCTGCTTCACGTATCCGTTATGTAAATCAATGCACGGTCTAAACCTTGTCACTCTTTCACTTTGCCCGCACCAATCTCATTGGTCAAGGAGGGAATCCTTCCCAATCTATTCTATTGAAACTCTCTGCCTTTTTATTCTGAGAAAGAAAGACCATACCAGCCTTCGCCCAACAGCTTCACTAAGGTAAAAGAATATTCTCCTTTACGATCCGGCTTACTGCTACGGGAAAGAAGGACACGCACACGAAGCATATCAAGCTCATCATTAGCATTCAAAACACGGTACGACGAGCGTTCCATTTTCTCATTCATTTTAAACAGCATAAACAAGCGTTTACCCATTTCAGTCTTCTTAGGGACATACACTAATGGACGAGCAATGCTACGTTCCTCTGAACCATTAGCTCCGGGAGCTATCATTTTAAATGCATAATCATCTTTATTTTCAGACATCCTATCTCGGATCATCCATATACGGAACTCAGCAAGGTCCTCCCCCTTACCATGCACAAAGTCATCCCAATTTAATGGCTGATAACGCGCAAACTGCTGCCAATCCAGTTTCCATCCGCCCTCCTGTTCATCTTTGAAAAAACAAAACTCCATATCCGGAGTTTTTTCAAATCCTATTAAAAGCTGCGCACAAGGGATTCCTTCAACTTCCGATACAGCAAATCGTTTTGGCCCAGTAGGCCGACTCACTATCAACTCAGGAGAAGTAACGGCATAATGTCTAACCATCAGAGGAAGCGATTTTAAAGGCTTCCAAACATAAGAAGACTTCTGAACCAATCCAGGGGTACTCAAATATTTCTGAGCCTCCTGCAAACACGTACGCAACAAATCCTGACGTTCCATCGGTGGGACATGATAAGGTGGCCAAAAACAATACTCCAAATTATCTTTTAACGTTGCCGTCATCCCTTTGTCCAATATTTCCGGGGTTACAAAAATCCGTTTAGCCTCGTCTGAATCACGAGATGCCTGTTCTTTTTGAAGCCAAAAGAAAAAACCGGTCAAAAATATACCAGCACTTATCACGAAATAAATAACAGAAATAACAGCTAAAACGCAGACTACCACAGTCCCCGCTTCTCTACCGCTTCCACACCCCCTATCAAAAAGGCCCAGTCTATTTTCAGACATATCACTCATTTTAAACAGAAAATACCCGTACCAGACAATTACGGAAAGATGTACACACACTACCGAAACGCCATTACTAAAGCAACGATAAAAAGCAGACACATTTTTTTATCCATCCCGATGAAAATTGTTTCACATCATCAACAGGGTGATGTACATTCAAGCAGACGAGTTTTAAGAACTCAATATCACCTTTCTTCCCCCTTCAAACGCCATGTTTAAATCATTTACCACCGTTCCCGCCCCCAAAGATAATAAGAGCACAAGCAGTACACCCGAATGGATGGCCGCTGTTGAAAGTCAAGACGTCCCCGAACCGAGAGTGGAATCCACTCCGACATATGCTCCTACAACCAGAGTTCAACAATTGACTCGCAACGTGTTAAATTCCGATGTAGAAGTCATTGGTTCTCTGCGTTTTTCTGACGACCTACTAATTGACGGCACCGTAGAAGGCGATATTTCCTCCGAGGGTGTGCTTTCTGTTGGACAAAACGCCATTATCCGTGCGGAAATCAACACCAAATCTGTAATCATTCACGGCAAAGTCATCGGCAACGTAACTGTGACCGATCGTGTTGAACTAAAAAGTACCGCTGAGCTTGTTGGCGACATTCAAGCAGCTTCCTTAGCAATTGAAGCCGGAGCTATCTTCATCGGGCACTCCACTGTAGGTGCTCCCACCGTTGGAGCAAGCACAGTCTCTCAGAAAAAAGTGATTGCCCCTGCATATACTCCGGAATCGGAGGCATCAGTTCCGGCCAGCCAAAGCGAACTAAATATTGACGCAGAATAAAGATTCATTCTGCCGGTTATTTTTATAAGGGTGGCAAAGGAAGCACTAAAGGTTCTTTTGTCACCCTCCTTATTCCATGCATCCGACATTCCACCCTATACCGCAAATCTGTTCAACCCCCTCCGGCAAAATCAGGCATCATTCACCGGAGCCTCCATGGATGCTACCACCGACAGCAACAAGTACACTCGTTCCTATGAGGGAAGTCGAATGTTTCTTCTGTCGCAAACATACAAGTGTACCCGCAACTGCCGTTTCTGCTAAATGTAGTCACTGTTCCTCATACATTAAATTGGACGACATCACCTTACACAGCAGAACACATCGGACAAAAGTGCAAACCTGCGGAAGCGTTACTGTACAAGCTAATGCTGACCTAAAAGGATTAAGTATTGAATGCCGTGACCTAGTCTTATTTGGAAAAGCATCCGGCGACTTCATCTGTCACGGCGTCTGTAAAATCAAAGAAGATCAGCACATTTCCGGTACAATCTCTGCCCAAAGAATGGTTGTAGAAAAAAAGACAACCGTACTTGTAACGGGCTCTATTCACGTCAAAGATATCCATATTCATGGCACTTTAGAAGGGACTCTTACAGCAGAAGATACCGTTACCATCCATCGGCACGCTGAGTTTTTAGGAGATATTGCAGCCCGCCATCTCACCATTGAAGAAGGAGGCACACACCAAGGAACCTTCACCCCTCTCACGTGAGATGAACCATCCCATTTCCATCAGCGGAGCACGCCAACACAACCTGAGGAACCTCAAACTGAGTCTTCCTTCGAATAAGCTGATTGTGTTCTGTGGACCATCCGGTTCCGGCAAATCATCCTTGGCCTTTGATACACTCTTTGCCGAATCCCGCAGACGATTCCTTGATTGCCTATCTGCACGAACCAGGCAATCAATGGAACAACCGGAAAAACCGGATGTAGACAGTATTACAGGACTTCCCCCTGCCCTATGTCTGGAGCAATCAGCCAAGCAACAACATCCCCGAACCCTTCTGGGCAGCATCACAGAAATATTGGATTATCTGCGTATTCTTTATGCGGCAGCAGGCATTCCTCACGACCCGGGAACGGGGCAAGAACTGATACGAAAAACCCCTGATCAAATTACAGAGGAACTTATTTCTTTCCCGGAACAAACACGATTAATCCTAACCGCTCCGGCAGAAATGTTACTGTCTCAAGATCCGAGTGCGACATTAGGAGACTTTCAACGCCAAGGATTCCTTCGCATGTATTGGGATGGAGAAATACAAGATATTGAAGAAATCACTGACCTAGTATCCGTTCCGACAGACGCAGCTTTGGTCATTGACCGCATTATCCTCAGAGGAGAAAGTTCCTCATCTCGAATTGCAGACTCCCTGCAAACGGCTTTACGAATCAATCCGGATGAAGTTAGAGCCATCATCACCGAACCAGGGGAACAACCAACCTTCTTAGCTTTTCACACTCGCTACCGAAATCCGGAAACAGGCTTTCTATTACCTCAACTTACACCACGCCACTTTTCTTTTAACTCTCCGTTGGGAGCCTGTCCCGTTTGCCAAGGGTCCGGAGCAAATGAACAAGAGACCGCACCGTGTCCTGAGTGCCATGGAAGAAGACTTTCTAGCTTGGCATTAGCCGTCACAATGAGAACGCCGTCACATGCCTATAATCTGGCAGAATTAACCGCGCTCTCTTTAGAAGATTTGGCTAAAGAATTAACAAAGCTAGAAATTCCCCATCCCCTTACCTCTGTGTTAGCCCCTCTCATGGAGGAAATCAACAAACGTGTTCATTTCCTGAATGAACTTGGGCTTTCATACATTTCTCTAGATCGTCAAGCCAATACCCTTTCCGGAGGAGAACTACAACGAGCACGGCTAGCATCTCAATTGGGTGGGGGCCTTTCCGGAGTTCTCTATATCCTAGATGAACCTACTGCTGGACTTCACCCTACTGATACAGACAAACTTCTCCGAGCTCTCCGAAATCTGCGTGATTATGGCAATACCGTCCTAGTCGTAGAACATGATGAACAAATCTTAACCGCAGCAGATTATCTTGTCGACATGGGGCCCGGATCCGGCATCAACGGCGGTAGCATTCTGGCTCAAGGAACACTCCAGGAAATTTTAAAAAACGAAAACAGCCCAACCGGAATATGGCTTTCCGGAGGACGAACCATGCCGGAAGCCCCCCCCAAACCGCTCTCAGGCGCACATCTCATTCTAACCGGAGCTAATAAACATAATCTCAACAATGTTACCTTGAAAGTTCCCATCGGCAGACTAACCTGTATTTCAGGGCCGTCCGGATCCGGAAAATCCACCCTCATTAGAGACTGTCTCATACCAGCAGTCAAACAAGCCCTAAACGGAAGAAATACCGCTTTCAACATTCAAGGAGTTGACTACTTTAACCGACTCGTCATTATCGACCAAGCACCAATAGGCAAAACGCCTCGCTCCACTCCAGCAACGGCCACCGGACTACTCAAGGAATTGCGCCCTCTGTATGCCAAGCTCCCCCTCTCTAAACAGAGAGGATATACATCAGCACGCTTCTCTCCCAACGTTCGAGGCGGCCGTTGCGAACGCTGTCTAGGAACTGGAATTATTGAAGTAGACATGAACTTTTTAGGGAATATCATGACTCCTTGTGATGCTTGCCATGGACAATGCTACAATAGAGAAACACTAGAAGTCACATGGAAAGGGAAATCCATTGCACAAGCTCTAGCTTTGACCGTAGACGAAGCAGCAGACTTTTTTTCATCTATCCCCAAAGCAGCTACCATCTTAAAAAGCATGCAAGACGTTGGTTTGGGATATCTTCATCTTAATCGGAGAGCAAACACACTGTCCGGTGGTGAATCTCAGCGCATCAAAATAGCAACAGAACTCGCCAAAATTCCAACGTGGAAACTGACAGAAGACGGGAAACACACCCTGTTCATTCTGGATGAACCATCCGGAGGACTACATTTTAACGAAGTAGCCCAGCTCTTATCTGCTTTATTTCGTCTAAGAGACGCCGGACACACGATTCTTTGTGTCGAACATCATAAAGATCTGCTACATGCGGCGGACTACCTTATCGACATGGGACCGGGAGCCGGCAAACATGGGGGGAATATTGTTGCAGTGGGGTCACCGGCAGAAGTTGCTACCATGGCACAATCCCCCACAGCACCATGGCTTTTTTCCCATTAAAAACACAATAAGACCAGAGTCAGCCTTTCCAGCATCTCATTTCCTACAAAAAACGCCACCTTTCCGTAACAACTCATTTTCTGTTGCAGATTACCTGCAGTAAATCGCTTGTACACTCAAACGATATCTCAATAACTCGATATCTTGAGGCTCTCAAAAAAAACGAGTCTTGATTCTTACGGGGGAAATGTGCATTATAGGGGGACAAATTAGTTCGGAAGAACAACAATTTATTCTCGTATTCTTCCGAGTGCCAAACTGTGAAATGAATGACGCTTCCCACAACCAAGGAGAGCAGGAAACTTCATCTTCTGCTTATCCAAACGATATAGAAACACTTCAGCAAATAGCCCTCAAAGGAGATGCCCAGGCTTTGTTTCAGCTGGCTATCAATTATGAACAGGGACGAGGAGTAGCGGAAAATCAACAGGAAGCATTCTATTGTTATCAACAAGCAGCAGAGTTAGGGCATATCACGGCACAGCTCAACCTCGGATGGGCTTATTCCAACGGCGTTGGTGCCCCGAAAGATCCTTACAAAGCTTTTTGCTGGTACAAAAAAGCGGCAGAACAAGGCCATCCTACCGCTCAATTTGACTTAGGTTTTTGTTACCTTAATGGACTGGGAGCAAAGAAAGATGAACAACAAGCCATTAATTGGTACACAAAAGCAGCAGAACAAGGCCATGCCGTAGCACAATTAAATCTGGGATGGATTTACGCCAACAGCGCTACTCAGAAAAACTGGGAACAAGCTGTATATTGGTACAAACGTGCGGCAGAACAAGGAGATCCGAGAGCTCAATACAACTTAGCTTGGTGCTACGGCAATGGGAGTGGAACTCCCAAAAACCCGAAAAAAGCTGCTTTCTGGTATGAGGAAGCCGCAAGACAAAATCACGCTACAGCTCAATATAATCTGGGTTGGTGCTATGAAAACGGGTTTGGCGTAAAAACGGACCTAGACAAAGCTCTTGTTTGGTATCACAAATCTGCTCTTCAGGGACAAATTACGGCTCAATACACACTAGGCTGGTGCTATGGAAATGGGCGTGGCATGGCCATTGATATGGTCAAAGCCGTCCACTGGTACACAAAAGCAGCAGAACAAGGCCACACCACTGCTCAACTCAACTTGGGATGGTGCCATTTAAACGGCAAGGGTACTCCCAGAAATCCGGAAAAAGCCCTCAAATGGTATCGTAAAGCAGCGGAGCAAGGCAATGCCACCGCCATGTTTAACGTAGGCAATTGTTATGCGCATGGTTATGGCATTGAACAAAATGATGAACAAGCCGCTATTTGGTATCAAAAAGCCATGAAAAATGGCAATAAAAAAGCAGCCAGTGCACTTCGTCATTTAGTTACCAAAAAAGAAAAAGAGAAAAAGGAATCGCCTGAATCTTAATAGATTTTCCGGGTTCTGTTTTTAACCGTTTGGGACATTGTAGGCTTCCGCGAAGCCCGCTTCTCTGTTACGAGAGATCAATTCCCTCGGCGTTTCTTTTTCCCGCTACCAGTAACACCTTTACGAGATAAACGTTCTACAGCATCAGGCAATCGGGAAGCACCATGTCCTCCAAGAGCAACGTCTATATCCTCCAAAGCACGAATCAAATCAATCACATCTCGCCTAGGTAAGGCACCGCCAGCAGACACACAAAAATGAGTCCGACAAGCCAAGGGCCTACCCGAATAAATCAAACATCTTCCTTCCGCACTTAAAAAGGGGCAACATCCATCCGACGGCAAATCCACACGAGTCCGACCACTTGCTCGCCAAGCCTTCCAAGCCACCCAAGCCTCTCCCAACGTTACATACGGAGTTTCGCCAGTCAGACGGAACCTACAACAATTTGCCGTACCGACACAAAAACGTTGTGCACATGAGGCACGGGAAGCACCTTCATCCAAAAGCCGTTGAACATCCAACAAAACTTCAGCGGATGGAACGAATCCATCCGCTTTATTATGATGGCCTTTTCCCCGTGCCATAACTACGGCTGTTAACGAGTCAACCCGTCGGCCTTCGCTTGATTCCAGTATGCGTATTCAGACCGATTAAAGTCTACGTACTCAGGAGACAAGTCCGTGGTATACACGGTATGAGAAAACTCGCCCCGATTTAAATTGATATCCACACAGAAAGACGGAACCTGCACGGCATCTCGCAGGTCATCAGACGGCGTATCCGTTTGCATTCCGCCACGGCAAGCGGCTAAACCGGCAATATCGATATCAATTTTATCCTCTTCCACCGGTGCACCACAATAACCTACGGCATGAATAATGCGCCCCCAGTTAGGGTCATTCCCATTCCAAGAACTTTTCACCAGAGAAGACTTGGCAACGGCTTCAGCCGCTTTCCTGGCTTCATCCTCTGAACGACCACCAGTCACATGCACGGTAACAAACTTGGTTACCCGTTCGCCATCCTGCACAATGTGCTTGGCCAATTCGAGCATTACATAGCTTAAAGCCTGTTGGAATGCATCAATGTCATCCGGAGTTTTCAGATTTACGCCAGAGGCACCATTAGCCATCACCAGGACGGTGTCATTAGTACTCATATCACCATCAATAGTGATACAGTTAAATGAACGCTTCACTCCAGTTTGAACACACAATTCCAATACATCACGAGAAATCCCCACATCTGTCGTTATAAAACACAACATGGTTGCCATACAGGGATTGATCATCCCTGCACCCTTGCAACATGCACCAATCCGCACCGGTTTCCCTTGAATCATCAACTCAATGGCTATGATCTTTTCTTTCGTATCACTAGTCATTACCGCTTGAGCGACCTCATGGCCTTTATTGTCGGAAAGACCTTTTGCCAGTTCTGGGAACTTCGGAAATATTCGAACCATCGGCATCGGCAAACCGATTACTCCAGTGGAACATACGGCCACTTCTACCGGATTCAATTCCAGAAGCTCTGCCATACGTTGGCATTCCTCTTGTGCATCCTCAACGCCTTTGGCACCCGTACAAGCATTTGCATTGCCACTGTTTGCAACAATAGCGCGAATATTCCCCTTACTCAGATGTTCACGACTAACCTTCACACAAGCAGCCTGCACCCTATTGGTTGTAAATGTTCCCGCAGAAACACAGGGCTTCGTTGAATAAATTAACGCCAGATCCAAACGCGTTGCCGTAGGCTTCTTAATGCCGCAACTTACGGCATTTCCCAAAAAACCTTGAGGTGCGCAAACGCCTCCATCTACAAAAATATAAGATGAATCATTCATCGTCATTTGAATTATCTTTCCCTATATCAAAAAATTAAAGAACCCACAAGCCCTCTGTCTCATCAAAACCGCACATAATATTAAATGATTGGACGGCTTGTCCACCAGCTCCCTTCACCACATTATCTTCTGCACTCATCAGGACTGCACGCTTGGTACGAGGATCATATGCCCAACCGATATCCACGCAATTTGTCCGAGTCACGTTCTTTGTATCAGCAGGCTTGTTTCGCCCCAAAAGACGTACAAACGGAGCCGTTGCATAAGCATTTTCCAATAACTGACCGATCGTCTCAGGGTCTGCCCCTTTCTTAACCTTAGCGGTGATGGTAGAACAAATACCTGTATTTACAGGGATCAAATGAGGAGTAAAAGACATAACCACGGTTTCCCCTGCGGCATGGGAAAGTTCTTGCTCAATTTCACTCAAATGGCGATGTTTAGGCACTCCATAAGCATGAAAACTTTCATTGCATTCACAGAACAACAACGGGATAGACGCTTTTCGACCAGCTCCACTAACACCACTACCGGAACAAACAACCACATCTTCAGCCTCTAGCATTCCTGCCTTGAACAAAGGGATCAGTGGAAGAAGAATACTGGTCGGATAACAACCAGGAGAGGCCACAATACGAGCATTAGCAATCTCTTCCCGACGCCACTCAGGCAAACCATACACAGCCTCTTGCATCAATGCTATATCCGGATGCGCTTTCCCATAATATTCTTCATATACTTCCGGGCTGTCTAAACGGAAATCTGCGCTCAAGTCAATAACTCGTATTCCGTTATCCACCAATCCACGGGCATAAGAAGCAGCGACTCCATGAGGCAAAGCCAAAAAAGCTACTTCTGCACCGGTTGCAACAATCGCCTCCACATCTGAATCCGTAAATTTTAAATCGGATCCAGGGACCTGCTTAAAACGGGGAAACACTTCCCATAACGGCTGCCCTGCATACTGTCTGGACGTAGCGCACACCAATTTCACGCCTCGGTGATTCAACAAGATACGCAACAACTCCTGGCCGGTGTAGCCACTGGCTCCGACTACTGCAACTTGAACTTGCTTCATGACAAAAAATGTATGCTATGAAAAAAGACTCTTGCCAATACTAAAATTTTCATATATACACTCCGCCGTCGCGAGACACGACCTTGGTCGGCTCGATTTTGTCGGGTTGTAGCGCAGTCTGGTAGCGCACCTGCATGGGGTGCAGGGGGTCGCAGGTTCGAATCCTGTCAACCCGACCATTTTTACACACCGAAAAAATGCGCATAACCCTTGATAATCAAGGGTTTTTCTTTTTACCATCAAAAGAGAAAATAAGATCGTTTCAAGGTCGGCAGTGTGTACTTATTCACCTATTTTGGACGATGAGGACATCCATCACCAGCGTAGCCATATACCTGATATTTTTCATACTTGCTCTCATGTTCAATGTTTTTGGAGCACACGCCCAAAACAAGCCAACAACCATTATCCCATTTGAACTAGGGACTGCTAATCGTATTTATATAACATGCAGCGTTAACGGTAGCCAACCGCTACGCTTTCTCGTTGATACAGGAGCAGCAGCTATGGTCATCAGCACACATTGTTTGCAAAATGTTCCAATGGAGTTTCAAGAAACGATACCCATCCAAGGAGCCACAGGCACAGCAGAAGTTAAAAAAAGCACGGGGAATCGGTTTACCATCGGAGATCAACACCTAGAAGATGTACCTTTTCTCGCCATTCCCTATTCCAAAGACCAATGGGACGGCGTGTTAGGCCTCTGGTTTATTGATCGGCAGGTTACAGAAATTAATTACACAGATAGAAAGATCTACCTATACCCACACGGGAATTATACACCGCCACCGCATGCCATACGTCTTCCCATAGACAATGTTATAGGACTTCCTGTGGTACCTGTTCAAGTCACCATAAACGGAGTCCTCCACCGACTCCGACTGTCTGTGGATACAGGATCAGATCGAGTGCTAGACCTTAATACACCCTTTGTAAAAAAACACCACTTGTTAGAAAGCCAACGGCCTTTTTCCATTTCACAGGTATCCAGTTCCGATTCTCATACAGGAGTGCTGAATAACGTCATATTTGACAGCATTCAACTGGGAAACTTCAAACTACCCCTTATTCCCGGAGCATTCTCCACCATCACAGCTGGAGTGCAAAGCAGTGAAGAAATGGACGGCGTTATGGGGAATAATCTACTGAAGCGCTTTAACCTTGTTTATGACTCTAAGGAAAAATCCATTTACCTGATTCCCAACAATTTACTCTATACTCCATTCTACGAATGCCTCCTTTGTCCACCGTCATCTAATGAGGCAACATCAAAACAATAAGCTATTCTTCACCTATCGGCAGAATCGAATAGTTCTTCCTTTCTTTTCAAGGAGTTTTTTCTCTCAAATATCTTTCCTCTATTCTCTCCACCGTTAATAAAAACAGAGCCTTTGCCATACCAAGCAAAGGCTCTGTTCTATAGAATAATACTTTTTATCGGAAGCGCTTAATTGCTGTAAGAAGATTCCACGCGCTGAGCTACATCGCGGTAACCATATTCTGCATCGTAAATCTGCTGGAATGCAGCCAAAGCTTCCTCCTTCTTGCCCAACTTCTCATTGAGCAGACCAATCATGTAAAGGATTTCCTTCTTTGTATCATTCATTTCTACCAATTCCTTATTGGCCTCATCTAACTGACGCAAGGCCATATCGTGCATGTTTTTGGCATCGTAACATTTTCCAAGCAACAGCATCGCACGGATACGAATATGGGGATTATTACGGGCACGCTGAAGCTCCGGAATCGCTTCTGTATAATTACCACAGTCAAAAAGAGCCTGACCCAATTCAAAGCGCATTTGAGGATCCGTAGGGTTATTTTCCACACGCTGACGACACAAGGCGACCTGCTGTTCTGCTGCCTCCTTACTAAACTGAGCTAATTGTTCCTGAAGTTCCTTATTATCCGGCTCAGCAATGGCTCTACGACGAATTTCTTCCACCTGAGCCTTACGAGCGCGTTCATTCATTTCAGAAGCCTTATTTTCCAAAGAAACGTCATTATTACTGAGACTAAAAGCATAGTTATAGAAAGAATAAGCATTAGCCCAGTCTTCCATTTGTTCATAGACTCCGGCAATATCCCGCACCGTTGCCAAATCCTGCTGATTCTGAGCATAACGAGCAGAAAGAAGCCCCAAACGTTCTTCCAATTCTGCACGGGTCAACCCCTTTTTATCGCTTTTATCCAGAGAGTTCGTTTCAGAGGAGTTCTTCATCACATCGCGGAAACTCTTAGCTTCCTCCCATTTCTGCTGCTGCATGGTAGCCTTGGCCATGCAATCCTTTTCTCCCTTCACTGCAATGCTATCGGAGGAATCCAATTTTACGAGATCATGATATACCTCAGCAGCTTGAGCCGGCATATCTCGAGAAACATAATGAGAGGCCAAAAGGTGCAACATTTTCTTATTGCCGGGATGCCCTTGGCGAATAGTTTCCAAAGCAAACGCCGCTAAATCAGGAAAGCCCACATCCATAGCAGCAGAATATAGAGCTTCATTGGCAGAGATGCTGAACGGATCTTTCTCCAACTCATCTTCCAACGCAGAAAGCTGAGTACCAGCATCCTTTTTCGAAGAAGTCAACTTACTTGTGCTGAGTCTCATACCACCAAACAGACCTCCCTTTTTTGCCTCCGGATTTAATTTAATTTCACACGCACGCAATGCCTTACGTCCTTCCAAAAAACCGGGGAGCTGTTTCACCAAAGCCTTAAGTAAAGTAACGGCGTAAGGGAAATTATTCATATCCACTGCCTGACGGGCACGGAGCCAATAATCGGCTTGTGATTGATCCAACTGTTCTTCTGTAACTAATTCAATCATGGAACTATATAAGTGTAAATGGTTAACAGCATCAACATTCCTAACGAAATGCACTCCGCATATAATGGTTTTATGCTAGCAATCAAGGAGGCAGACTTCAACCTTGTTTTTTGTTCCCATTAGGAAAAAATACCGTCTATGAGACTGGATGCCCTTTTATCCCGCTACGGGTACTGTTCCAGACGGGAAGCAACAAACTGGCTTAAACGCCATTCGGTCACTTTTAATGGAGTCCCGATTACAATTCCGTCAACTAAAGTTCAGACAGAAGGTATTCTCATCGATGGAACTTCCATAGAGTTTCCAAATGGACTGTACGTGGCTCTTTACAAGCCTGTCGGCTACACTTGTAGCCATGATGAAGAAGAAGGAGATGTTATTTACGACCTTCTCCCTTTTCAATGGAGACACAGAAATCCGCCGGTATCTTCCGTAGGCCGACTAGATAAAGAGACCTCCGGTTTGCTTCTTCTCACAGATGACGGACAGTTCATACATCACATGACCTCACCACGCTATCACGTCTCTAAAGTATATGAAGCCACTACAGAGAATGACATTCCAGAAGAAGCAATACCGTTGTTTGCTTCCGGAACGCTCATGCTAAATGGAGAATCACGCCCTTGTGCACCAGCGATACTGGAAATCATAGAACCACGCCGAGCTCGATTGACCCTAACAGAAGGCAAATATCACCAAGTTCGCCGCATGTTAGCCTCTGTAGGTTCTCCCGTATCTGCCTTAACCCGTATTTCCATAGGAAATCTTCATTTAGACAGCCTTAATCTGCAACCGGGAGAATGGATTCCCATCTCCCCGGACGACTTATAATGCCCAACTTGACATGTGGATTCCCATTTCCAATGTTCCAATAGCCTGTTCCCCTCACTTTGAAGTAGTGGAAGAATCCGATGATTGGATTGTAGTGGATAAAGGAGCCCCCCTTATCGTTCATCCATCCAACAACAGAGTAGAACCAACCCTGCTAGAAGGAGTGGAAACCCTACTGAGTTACGACATCGCCAACGGAGCCATCCTTGCTCTAGTTAATCGGCTGGATAGAGAAACCAGTGGTTTAACTCTTATTGCCAAAAACAAAGCGGCCGCACGAGAACTGGGCAAAGCCATGCAACGGAGGCTTATTCACAAAGAATATCTGGCCATTGTACATGGGCGACCGGAATGGTCAGAAATCACTTGCAATGAACCTATTCAACAACAACGCGCTATTGCAGAAAGTCGTATCTGGGTTAAGCAAATTATACACCCTATAGGGAAAGAATGCAGCACAAGCTTCTACGTCGAACAAACATGGTCCGGACCATATGGACAACTCTCCTTAATCCGCTGTATTCCCAGGACAGGACGTATGCATCAAATACGCGTCCACTTAAGCCACATGGGATATCCTATAGTGGGTGATAAGATTTACGGACCCTCAGAAGATTGTTATTTGGAATATATCCAAAATGGTTGGAGCACTGAATTAGAAAAACAACTTATCCTGCCACGTCATGCGCTGCATGCATGTTTACTAAGATTTCCATTTGGAGAAAAAACCTTTACCGCCCAAGCCACCTTACCGGAAGATATGCAAAACCTACTAGATAAACGGATGTAAGAATCGCTCTACATTATTCGCATCGGGTTCACATAGGCAATAAAAGGCGTATCTGTTTCTATACCCTGCTTTTTTCTGCGAATCAAAGGAACTTCACCGGCAGATAATCTCCCGTCTGCTGAATCGTAAAGCTAATACCTAAACCGAACTCATTCTTATTGCCATTTTGGCGGACAAAAGCTCCCACCCCCAAATACCAAGACCCCATATTGTGATACACATTATATTCCTGAATATCCAATTTGCCGTCCAATAGAGAGAACCGCCACTTTCCGCAAAACGCCCAAGATTCTGAAAACCGTTGCAATACACGCAAGTCCAACTGACTATTATCTTCCAATAAAGCATGCTGATTCAAATACCGATGTCCCACAATAAACTCAGTGGAACGCCACGGCATAAAGCGCAACGAATTATTATATTCACGACAGCCATCAGCCTTATCCTTACCTAAAATAGGAGACTGCATTTCCGAACGATATTCCATCCACTGTACAGGATTCCAACGAATGAAAGAATAAAGATTGGAAAAATCCCGTTGATTGATGGGGTCATACAAATAAGCGTCCATAAACACATCCCAAGAAAACCAACGATGAGAATTAGCATCTCTGCTAGTCATCAGAACATTACGCAACCCATAGCGAAAAATAAGCCCCGTTGGCATGGAATCAATTTCCGTGTATCTTCCCATGCTCAAGGACAAGGGATTCGTGGTGGGCGTATCTCCATCAATCTGAGGATAAAGCTCGCTTAAGCGGTTGGTTTTCACATACGCCAACGTAAACCGCGGCTGCACAATGTGATTCATACCATTCAAGCCCAAAGAGTCGCTAAATACGGAAGGATAGCGTCGAGAAAACTTAAAATCCGCATCGGCCCCTGCATAGAAAATTCCCTGATTAATTGTCTTACAATCCTCCACACCGTAATATCCCGTATATCCGCCACCGACTTTAGGAGTGATATTCAAAAAACCCATTATTTTCTGGGAAGCAGAAAACTCATGAAAAGAGTGAAATCTGCTGTACCCATCCGTCATCAGCATTCTGACCCAATAATCATAAGCAGCAGAGTCTGGCGACAAACTATCTAACGTGTCTCGGATCTCCGAACGCATAAAAGATGGCACATACTGCTTTAGAAAAGCAAAACTCGTACGGCTTTCATACATGACAGGAGAGCGAAATATGGGAGCCTTGATACGTTCATAGCTCAACTCAGTCCGCTGGTCTGCCATATAAAAATTATTGGGAACAAACCTCTGCAACAATGAAAAATCATTTGTATCATCCGTACGAGAAAGCAATACGGTATTATCCGGAGAAGAATTGCGCTGATATATTTCCGGATAAAAATCACGGAGCATATACTCATCGCTCAACATATTAACATTGGCTTTAAGTCGCCAATCTATATGCGCATTTTCCCGGAAAATCCACATTTGCTGAAGAGCCAGTCTCCAACGATCCGGATCCAGATGTTCTCGGGACTCATCATCCCCCGCGTTGATTTTTACCCCCTTATCATGAGTCTTATAAAAAGATATCCCCGTCATGTTCGGACATTCCTCTTCCAATGGGATATCCCTGACATCCAACCCATAGGCAAAGCCTCTCCGACTACGGTAATCTGCTCGTAAAGTCCCCAAATAATCTGCGGAAGGCATACCGTGATCCGTCCGTTTTTTCCCCAACAAAATCCCATATTCATTCAAAAAATAAGGTCCCCAAATGGAACGCACGCCAGGAATAGGCAAATAACCTACTTCTGGATTCAGTGAATGACTGAGATAAGGGAAATAAAAGAAAGGGAATCCATCATAATACAGCGTCAGATTCTTAAAAGAAAACCTATCTTGAGGATAGACACGGATCCTGTCTGCGGCAATCCAAGTAAGAGGATCACTGACATCTTCTGCCGTAACAGAAGCATTCCGAGCCTCCAAATAAGTATTACCGGCAGCGTCCTTTTGGGATTCAAACTTTCCGCTACGCAAGATCAACCCCTCCATTTTGGCACGCACGCCATCCGTAAGAAGTACTTGGTTTTCCCAATCAAACTCGGCCTTATCTGCTCTCAAGAGGCTATTGGAACTGGTCTTGCTGTCACTCTGATAAATGGCAAGATTCCCCTTCAGGTACACCTTATTTTTTTCTGTATCGGCCTTGGCGTAATCCGCAAAAACTTCCACACCGGTATCCGTAACCATATGAACACGCGGCCCTTCAAAAATAATTCTCTTGGCTTCTTCCACCTTAATACCACCACCATTGGTAATGGATATGTTGGAAGGTATCTGAGGCACAACCGTTCCAGCAATCAAGCTCCCCTGCTGCACTATCGGCTTCTCAGATTTTGAGACTACGGCATGAGAAGCCGACGACACATTCGCCGGCATTTCTGCAAACAAAGAGGGCGCAGCAATCAAAGCCAATCCCCACAACTTTGCATTTATCCCAATCATAGCTAGTTCACTAGGACACTATGAGAAAGGACAAAATACAAGCTTAATGTCATCTTTCTCCGCCAGCGAGACAGAAAATCTTGGGCTTTTAAGCACAACAAAACCATCAAAAAATTCATCCATCAAAAACAAATAACCCTATCAAGATATACGGGTAAACCGGATATGCTTGATGGCCATATCATTCACAAACCGATTCATATTTTCTGAAAAGGCATCATACACTAATTCCACACGACAAGGACCGGATGTCATCACCACATCAAGCGCTGTCGAATAAATAAAATAGTCCCAGCAGCCCACGCAAGATGTATGAGGGAAAGCCAATGAACCGACGCGTTGTCCGTTCAAATATAAACTACGCAAAGCACATGTATTCCCATCTGTAACATCATATGTACCATTGGCAAAAAAAGCATCCACCCGATAAACGCCGGGATTTTCTATATTGATATTGTAACAAAGAGCATCCGGAGAATCTGACACACGAGAAAGCCAAACTTCATCACCGCTCAATCCACAAGGCCGCGTCTCTAAGAGTGAATCAGCAGAAGGATAATCATTAGGTTCATTAAGATATGACTCCCGACCATCTAACGAAACAGCCATCACCTGGAAAGATGCATTTTCTTGAACAAAGGCAGGAATGTAATAACACTGCTCCGTTTGGGATATGGGAATGCCATTTCTGTAAACGCGGTAATAATCCGCCCCACGCACGCACTCCCAAGCAATACCTTGCCGGGATGTTTTCCAAACGGGGTATGGCAAACTATCGCCCATATCCGTCAGATTTACTGTACTAACGGCATCGTCTGTTTCCTCCAGCTCCAATTCCACTAAAATGCGCCCTTTCATATCATCAGATACTACGGGTGCAGACTCTTGGCCATTGATATAACAGCGTTTAACTCGATTCCCTCCACCACGCAAAGAAATATCTATCATCATGTCCCTGTATCTCACCCCTGATAACTCATGAATACCGGCAAATGAAGTAGGTACACAGGGACTAAATCTAAGCTCATTCGATAATGCATGCATTCCGAACAATCCTTTATAAAATACACCCAACATACCGGCTATGCTCCAGAGCTGCCGATCAGAACTCAGCAACAATCCTTCATCCAATCCTGTCTCCAAAAGAATATTTTCTTTATTCGTTCCACACAGCAATGCAGCTCGAACCAGACAGGCTATTGCTAACGCCACAGCAGATTGGTTCCCGACCAATGACGCAGCCTGCGCATAATATCCCTCCATCAACGGCCACATAGCCCGATTATGATAAGCAGGAACATCATCAGGCATCTGCGGATGAATACAGGGTATACCATAAGCACAATGAGGAAGATTTGCGACTAACTCTGCTGCAGTGCTCCCTGAAACCTGTCCTGTCAGAACAGAAAGCAAGTTCCCCAAAGAATCCACTTTCTCTGAGAGTACGGGATATCCACGCCCATACAAATACTGCCCATACAGAATATGTCCCGGTAAACGAAAAAAGCGTTCGATCACTTTCTTCAACTCCATACTTTTTTCTTGCCACACCTTTGCTTTTTCCTTCTGCCCCAACTCACGGAACATATGAGCCAACACGTGACGAACCTCCATATGTAAAAGCATGGTTGAAAGGCTGCAAGAATCGCCGATATCAGCGGCAGTCATCCATGCCGGATAAGTCTGCTCACGCCAATCCAACACGGAAGATTCCCCTTTCATCAACCCGCCAGTATCCGTAATAACCTGTTCATCTCTCTTGCATGTATTTTCAACAATACGGCAAGCTTCTTCCAACCACACTTTATCTCCTGTCCAACAATAGACCTCCCATGCAGCAAGCCCCCAAACGACACGATCTGATGAAATAGGCCAAGAACCACCCGTCCCAGTATCCTGTTCCACTTCTTTATTTTTTACTCGTGCTTTCAGACTTTTGATGCAGGCCTGAATATTCCATAATCCCAATCCCAAATGCACAGAATAAGAAATATCGCGGGTCCATTCCGTAGGCCAATTGTCACCCGTGCGACACACTCCATCTCCATTCAATAAGGAAGCCGCTTCATTGAGCGCCAAATTATACGCCTTATTCAACACTTCAAAGCTCCCATGGTAACACGGAGTATCCTCAGCATCCAACAAAATCCGCCACTCGGAATAAGCCCCATTTTTCATGGTCTTTACCAGACCATCTGCATATACCTCTGCCCAATTTGAGCCATCTTGCCTCACAGCCTCTCCGGTTAACGTAAAAGCATTTCCCTTGTATAATACATGAGCCTTCTCCATAAATATAACAAATGATACACCCACTCTCTTTCTAACACGGAAGATTCCGTCTGTCCCGTAGAAAATGGGGATTTATTCCATTCGTACAAAAAAAGCCGGAGCTCCTATTCTATTAGGAACCCCGGCTAAAATCAAATGAAGCTTAATGATTCAACAAAGAAGAAACGGCATCACGTTCTTCTTTGAGTTCATTAACGGTAGCATCAATCTTTGCCTGAGAAAAAGCATCCATAGGCAATCCCTGTACAATTTTCCAACCACCGTCCTTAGTCGTACGAACCGGGAAGGAGCAAATAAGACCTTTTTCAATACCATAGGAGCCATCGGAGCAAACGGCGACGGAATACCAATCGCCATCCGGAGTCTGAGTAGCCAAACTACGAACTGTATCCACAGCAGCAGAGGCAGCAGAGGCAGCAGAAGAAGCCCCTCTGGCCTTAATAATGGCAGCACCACGTTGCTGTACGGTAGAAATAAACTCACCTTGAAGCCATTCCGTATCCTTGATTACTTCTGTCACCGGCTTACCGCAGATCTTAGCATTGGTGAAATCCGGATACTGAGTTGAAGAGTGATTACCCCAGATGGCTACATTGGTTACATCCGTCACATGAACGCCGGCTTTTTCTGCAAGTTGGCTCTTAGCACGGTTTTCATCCAAACGGGTCATGGCAAAGAAGCGGTCTGCAGGAACACCACTTGCATTGTGCATAGCAATCAAAGCATTCGTGTTGCAAGGATTACCAACAACCAACACACGCACATCCTTGGCAGCATTACGAGCAATAGCTTGTCCCTGACCGATAAACACCTTACCATTAATATCCAACAAGTCCTTACGTTCCATACCTGCCTTACGAGGAACAGAACCAACCAATAAGCACCAATTGGCACCAGCAAAGGCCTCGTCGGGATCACAGGTAGGCACGATTTCATTAACCAGAGGGAAAGCAGCATCGCGCAATTCCATCACAACACCTTCCAGAGCGTTCATGGCCGGTGGGATTTCCAGAAGACGCAGATTAATCGGCTGATCCGGTCCCAGCATACTGCCGGAAGCAATACGGAACAAAAGAGAATAAGCAATTTGACCAGCGGCTCCTGTAACTGTTACGGTAATAGGCGTTTTCATAACGTTCAAACTAAAATGAGCAGATTTGTTCTGTCTGTTCGCGGTTATATCACAAACCAACAATACGCTCAATCAGTAACTTTTTACTTTGACAGAAAAAAAAATCCAATCCCCTATTATGCTTGAATATCTCTTCTATGAGACCTATTCTCTGAAACAAGCAAGTTTACCATTTTCCTAAGTTCTCATCATGAATTTAACTATTATCGGCAGCGGCTACGTAGGACTTACCACCGGCACCTGTTTTGCAGAAATGGGCCATCATGTTACCTGCGTGGACAATAATGTTGAAAAAATACGCACGTTACAATCCGGGACAATCCCCATTTACGAGCCTAAACTAGAAGAACTCGTGAAAAAAAACGTAGCTGTCGGACGCTTGGGCTTTTCCTCGTCTGTCGCCGATTCCATTGAGAGTAGTGAAGTTATCTTTATTGCCGTTCCGACACCGCCCAACACAGATGGATCTGTCGACCTCACTTATATTGAAAAGGTAGCTAGAGAAATAGCCCAGGCTCTTAAACCGGAAATGGGATACAAAGTTATTGTAGATAAATCTACTGTTCCCGTTAAAACCGGAGAAAAAGTCAGTCAGACAATCAAACACTATGCAGGAGACGAAGTCCAATTTGACATCGTTTCCAACCCAGAGTTTTTGAGAGAAGGATGTGCTGTGGATGACTTATTGCATCCTGATCGTATTGTTATCGGAGCTAACTCTGAACGAGCCATGAACGTACTCAAGCGTGTTTACCATTCCGTTCATGCACCTATTCTAGAAACGGACGTTAACTCTGCAGAACTCATCAAACATGCAGCCAACTCTTTTTTAGCTCTAAAAATTTCCTATATTAACGCCGTTGCTAAAATCTGTGAAAAAACGGGAGCTGATGTTGAATTGGTAGCAGAGGGGATCGGCATGGATAAACGCATCTCACGCCACTTTCTCAATGCCGGTTTAGGTTATGGAGGTTCCTGTTTTCCGAAAGATGTTAAAGCTTTCATTAACATCAGCCACACATTGGGAGTTCCCTTCTCCTTGTTGGAAGAAGTAGAGCATATTAACAATACGCAACACATCCATTTTTTGGCACAAATCAAGGAACGCTTGTGGGTTCTCAAGGATAAAAAGATAGCTGTTTGGGGGCTAGCCTTCAAACAAAACACAGATGATATTCGTGAATCCATAGCCATCAAGCTGTGTGAAAAACTTAGGGAAGAAGGAGCCATTGTCACAGCCACAGACCCCAAAGCTATGGACACGGCAGCCCCTATATTAACCCCGCTGGGAGTAACTCTGGAAAAGGATATGTATGAATGTGCTCGTGGCGCGGAAGTCCTGATTATTGCTACAGAATGGAACGAATACGCAAATGCGGATCTTCAAAAGCTGGCCGGAGTTATGCGCAATCGTATTATTTTCGATGGAAGAAACATCCTTTCGCCAGCCAACGTCACAGCAGTCAAGTT
The DNA here is from genome assembly GCA_964525305.1 of uncultured Akkermansia sp. Lineage (GTDB taxonomy): Bacteria > Verrucomicrobiota > Verrucomicrobiia > Verrucomicrobiales > Akkermansiaceae > Akkermansia. The sequence goes on along the minus strand of CAZGGR010000005.1, from coordinate 86,699 downwards.
TGAATATCACTCCGTGGGCAGGCCTACCATAACAGAAAACTAGCGATACGCTTCCCCATACACACCGTATTTTTGTACAAAAAGCCTCCGGAATTTATCATTTCCCGGAGGCTTTCTATATTCGCTAATCCTGTACCAGATCAAAATTCAAACTGCACTCCGGCACGCAGATAAAAACCAGGGTCATAATGATATTTTTCCAGCTCATGGCTCCCATTACTGGTTCTAATAGTTCCGGAATTACCAAAGCTAAAACCGATATCTGCGGTCAGTCTAGGTCTTACACTACCCCAGCGCCCCAAGCCGATATCCATACCAACCCCGGTTACACCAGAAAGCCAGACGAACTGACGAACACGACGCTCATGGTGAATCGTCCATGTCCCAGAGACCACCGAAACAAATGGTCCCCAAGACAAGCCATCTTTCACTTTGTTTACATAAGATAACCGAGTTCCTTCCAATTGCAATGCCCAATGATTGGAAGCTTCCCATTTAAATTGAATCAGAGGAAGAACAGAATAATCCCCCAGCTGAGGATAACATCCTATACCGATCCCATAACTAAATCGTTCATTCAAAGGGCCAGCCAAAAGGATATGTCCCCCTAAAAAAATGTTATGCTTTGTCCATGTATCAAAGTCTGTAGATATCTGGGGCGTTACCCCCAAAACTAAGCTTGTTCTCCCTTTAATGAGATAAGCAGCATTCGCATTCAAGCAAATCGTATACAAGCGATCCACATCCATATCATCTGCCCCTTCCCCATTAAACCAACTCAAGCGCAAAGAAGCAGTGGAAGAGAAATTCCAAGATCCGCTAGACAATCGGAACAGATTCAAATCCGTCATCCAATTTTGAATATCCAGACTACCCTGCCTATGCCGAGAATCCATAGGCCCAAGCAATTCAAAATATGATTGCGTAGGAAAAAAAAACTTAGAATCAGACTCTCCGGTCGGAGCGGGGGCATTTTCATATGATCCAGAATAAGCTTCTGCATAATACCCCGCATCATAACCATCGGAATAATCACCTTCCGGATATGGCTGTACATTTGCCTGAGCCGGCATAATTATGACGCTACCCAAAAGAAAACACGACCAAGCTCGAAAAAACATGCCCGAAAGGTATACACCGAAAAACAAACGGTCAATCAAAAGATATACAGATGACTAACATTTGATTATTACACTAACAGACTTATTATTAACACCAAAGCCTAAACCGCAGCATCATATGTAATACAGCCACGCAAAAATGAGTAAAAACAAAGCCTCTGTCATACACGACTATGGTAACGCCTTGCTCAATCTCACCGCCACCGTCTCCAAACTCACACCACCACCCGCCGCCACATTCCCCAACGACTCCAACACATCCTTCAACTCACTCACCCTCACTCCGCACCCCAACAACAACTGCGCCGCCCTCTGCGTCTCCTCCAACCCAAACGGCGGCGTATCCGCAAACGACACCACCGCCCTCGCCGCCTCCGCAGCACTCCGCGCCCCCCCGGTAAACGCCTCCAACCGCCGCGTCACCCTCCCTACATCCTCCCCGCTCTTAATCACATCCCCAAACTTCCCCCACGCTCGGCTCAACAAATTCAACCCCGCTTGCGCACCCATCACATACGTACTCACATTAATGATCCCGGCATTCAGCCTCTTACACGCCTTCCTCCCCTCCTGACTCATCGCCACCATACTCTTCTCTGCCGCCTTTGCTCCCCCCCCAATCGCATTCTTCAACGACTCATTCAACCCCTCAGCAGCCTTCTTCACCTCCCCCGTAGCCGCCACAAACCCACTCGCATCTCCATCTATCTTTATTTTTCCTCCGGCATCACTCATCACTTTTCTCCTTTTTTATCTTTACTTTTAATGATCAAATAACTTAAAAATACAATATGCTCTTCGACTTCATCTTCGACATAATGGTCAAAATCTTTATGTTTGTCTTTTATTCCGTCGTTATCATCATTTTTTTACTCTTAGCATTTATGCTTTTTGGCTTCTCTTTCGGACATTTATTTGAACCTTTTTTAGAACCCTTTTTAAAATCCTAAAACAAACAGCTGAAGCTCATCACTCCAGCTGTTCCAACTGCTCCTCCCACACCCTGCGTGCCTCCTCCAGCGTATTCCCAACACCGCCGGAATCATCCCCTACATAACAACTCCACCGGCATTTAAGTGCATCATAGCTCCACCCTGCATGCACATACAAAACCAACCGCTTCAACGGAATCCTCCATAAAATCTCCTCCTCACTCCACCCGGTTAACCGTGCCACCGTCATCATCATGGCCGCTCCCCACCCCGGCCACGCCCTAAAGGGACATCTTCCTCCTCTCCCTCTCCTTCCGTCTCCGTATACACCATCCCAGCCTGAATCGTCTCTATATCACCTAGCACCACACACTCCAACTCCACCAAATCCTTACCTGGTATCCTCATACCCCACCTCTCCACCATCTCCCGCCTATCCTCCGCACACTCCAACACTCCATCCCTCACCTCCTCAGCATCCGCCATATGCACCCATAAAAACTCCGCCAAAAAATACACCCGCGCACCCTTATCCTCCACACCCAGCGCCTCCCACATCCCTCCTCCTGCCACCAAATCTATCTCCCCCAACCTCCCATACGGATTCCCCATCCTCTGCAACTGCAACAAACTACCCAACGTCATGCAACGTATCCGGTAATTCTTCCACCTAAACTCATCCCCACTTATCAAAACGTCATCCCATCCCCGGAACGCGCTTCTCCATACCACGCATGAAAGTACAAAAAAGGCCACAAAAAGACATCATAATCAATACCTTAAGAAAATATCAATCATTTAAAAGGAATACCCCTTGCATCCTCTTTTACACAAAAAATATCAAGCACAACCCAAACAGCAACCACAATAGAAAAAGCGATAGCCCTAAAAATAAAAAAAACAACAAGCAAGCCCAACATCGTCCCTACCGCCTGAATCTCTGCCTTCCCTCTATAACCGGCGTAATAATTATGAACCCCCAAACCTCCCAAAAATAGAGCAAGCAAAATATAATCAGCCCTGGACAACTGATCCTTTCTCTGCGGCAACAAAGAATCCATTGTAGCACTCAAGCCATGCTCCTCCAAAGCTTCTCCCAACGTAACCCACTTCGGATCATTAATTTTTCCCGCCGGACAAACAAACGAACTATCCTCACGAATATAAAAAGAGGACATAAAAGCAACGCAGTAACTGCCCCACGACATCCTCCACCTAGCAGAAACAACCATTTTATAATTAATTAACCTTTAAATAAAAACGACTAATTTATAATTGCCATACATCCCCAAATTGATCAGCGATTACCAATCGCTCCGGATTCGACATCATAGTACACCCCTTCCGAAGTTTTTCTCCCTCTTCAAAAATCAAAATTTTGATTTTACTACAATCTTTGCAACTACATGGGCACAAAAAACGCCATTCCCTGAAAAGGGAATGGCGCTAAAACTACAGGAAAAACTCAATTAGAGAACTTCCGGAGCAAGGGAAACAATCTTCATGAACTTCTTTTCACGAAGTTCACGAGCGACCGGCCCAAAAATACGGGTGCCGCGCGGGTTGTTATCCTTGTCAATGATAACGACAGCGTTGCCGTCAAAGCGAAGCACAGAGCCATCATCACGACGAATTGGAGCAGCTGTACGTACAACTACAGCCTTCACTACAGATCCCTTTTTAACGGAAGCGGTAGGAATGGATTCGCGAATGTGGCAGGTAATGATATCGCCAATATGAGCCTGGCGAGTGCGCTTGCCAATAACGCCAATCATCTTGGCAGAACGAGCGCCAGTGTTATCGGCAACCTGTACTAAAGATTCCATCTGTATCATGGTATCAAATCTCCTTTACTTAATGGTTGACTCCTGATTAGTGGGAAAGCACTTCCACCAGTTCCCAGCACTTCAGCTTGGAAAGAGGGCGTGTTTCAACGATACGTACCTTATCGCCTACCTTAGCCGTAGAGTTTTCATCATGAGCATAGAACTTCTTGCTCTTCTTGACGATTTTCTTGAACTTGGGATGCGGTACGCGAGCAACATATTCCACAACAATGGTCTTGTCCATCTTAGTGGAGGTCACCACGCCAACACGCGTTTTGCGAAGGCCGGGCTTCTTGGTTGTTTCGGTTTGTTCGGACATTGGATTCTAAAAGATGATAGAATATTCTGTTATTACCGTAAATCCTCAACTTAAGCTTCCCCTGTTTCTCCCTGAATAGTCAGGGCACGGGCAAGATCCTTACGGACGATGTGGATTCTCTGGTTGTTTTCCAACTGACCGGTGGCCTGCTGGAGACGGAGATTGAAAAGTTCTTCACGAAGGCTGCGCACTAGGGCAGAAAGCTCCTTAGCAGACATTGCACGAAGTTCTTTGGCGGAGTTCTTATCAGACATGATGGTGAGTAGCTTTAGTGTTGAACGCCTTGACGATAGACGAAGCGAGTGGAAACGCCCAGCTTATTGGAAGCCAAACGAAGGGCTTCACGAGCTTGGGATTCGGTCACGCCACCTACTTCAAACAGGATATTGCCGGGGCGAACAACTGCCACCCAGCCTTCCACGGCACCTTTACCTTTACCCATACGGGTATCCGGGGGACGAGAAGTAAAGGACTTCTGAGGGAAAATGCGGATAAACACTTTACCTTTACGCTTCAGGTAACGGTTAATCGCAATACGGCATGCTTCAATCTGGTTGTTAGTGATCCAACCGCGGTCGAGCACTTGAAGGCCGAAGTCACCAAAGGCAACATAGGTACCGCTAGTGGCATTGCCGGAACGGCTGCCGCGGTGCATCTTGCGGTGCTTCACTCTTTTTGGCATTAAAGGCATATCTTATTCCTCCTTGTGTTAAGTGTGATGAATAATGTTGATTGGTGACTTTCTTAGGCACGCGGACGACGAGAACCGCGAGGGCCGGACGGACGGCTATTCTGTTGAGAAACAACCTCATCGCGCTTGTTGACCCAGCACTTCACACCAATGATACCGTACAAAGTACGAGCTTCGGCGAAGCCATAGTCAATAGGCGTACGGAGCGTCTGCAACGGCACTTTGCCTTCACGATACCATTCGGCACGAGCAATGTCAGCACCACCAAGACGACCAGCGCAACGGATACGGATACCATCAGCACCACGTTCCATAGCAACCTGTACGGCACGCTTCATAGCCCGGCGGAAAGAAACACGGCGTTCCAACTGGACAGCCACGTTTTCTGCAATGAGCTGAGCATCTGTTTCTGGAGAGCGGATTTCCTGGCAATCAATATTGACCAGAGTGGAAGCACCGCACATTTCCTGAAGATGCTTGCGAATCTTTTCAATTTCTTCACCCTTGCGGCCAATAACAAGACCCGGACGAGCTGTATGAACAGTGATACGCACGCTATTCCAAGCGCGTTCAATCACGATGCTGGAAACGGCTGCTGTCATCAGCTTTTCCTTAATGTACTTGCGCATGACTAAGTCTTCATGCAACTTAGCGGCATAATCCTGACCAGTGGCGTACCACTTGGAGCGCCAGTCCTTGTTGACAGCGAGGCGGAACCCGATTGGATTTACTTTCTGACCCATGATATTAGTTCAGCTATATGTGTGTTAGATTAGTAAGGCCTAGCCTTCTTGATCGGCCAGGATAACGGTGATATGGGATGTACGCTTGCGGATCATGTTGGCGGATCCACGGGCACGAGGCATCGTGCGGCGCATCGTGGGGCCTTCATCGACCATAACGGACTTAACCACCAGCGTATCAACGGACAGTTCCGCATTGTTTTCGGCATTAGCCAAAGCGGACTTGAGCGTCTTATTCAGCAGGTATGCACCCTTCTTGGGTGTGTAGGACAGGATGTCAGTCGCCTGAGAGACGGACAAGCCTTGGATTTCTTGAGCAATATCGCGCATCTTCTTAGCAGAGATGCGAGCATATTTGTAAACAGCTTTCACTTCCATGGGTTTTTCCTCGTAGTGCAGGTTATTGATGAAGATGATTTAATCGTTGGTTTTTACTGAGGCAGAATCTCCGACGCGTACCGGTTCGGTTGGCGCCTCAAGCTTCTGAACAAGCACGCCACACACTTCCTTACGGACGTCCGTGACAACGGCTTCTCCGATGGTTTGAGCTCCCCGGGTTACCAGTATAGGCATCCCGACTTGCATCCCTGCGGTTCTACCGGTATTCAGCACAATGACTCCAGATTCAGAATCAATACTAAGCACCTTAGCTTCCGCAAGGGATCCCGCGCCATCTCGCGTGGGTTGTTGCCTATATCCTAAGACAGATTCCACCAAACGCAGAGAACTTTCTACTGCAGATCTGGCATTTGCATCCTCAGATATGGCTTGTTTCATGTAAGCAAGGATAGCTCCAGAGAGCTTGACAGATGCCTGCTCCAACCGCTGAATGCGATCATTGAGAGCTTCAATATCTGTCACCGCCTGAATTAAGCGTTCCTCACTGTTACCTAGCGCTGCGCCTCCCAAAGCTTCCAGACGTGAACGAATATCCACCAGCTGAGCAGTTGCTTTATCGGCATCAATACGAGCTTGGGCATAAGATGCCTTCAGAGCTGCATTCTGCTTTTCGAGGCGCTCGATTCTGCGCGTCAGCGCCGCCGAGTCTCCTTCCGATCCCTGCAACATCCCACCTAACCCCATAAGGGAGGTAAGGGAGCAAGCAAGAATGGAAGAAGAGTTCGACATGTTGATTGTTAACTTACTGATTACTTCTTACCGATACCGCCGTGCTGTTTGAAGACACGAGTCGGGGCAAATTCACCAAGCTTGTGGCCTACCATGTTTTCCGTTACATACACGGTGGCAAAGTTTTTACCGGCGTGTACAAGGAAGGTCAGACCTACAAAGTCAGGCGTAATCATGGATGCTCGGCTCCAAGTCTTGATCGGCTTACGATCACCGGATTCAAGCTGAGCGTCGATCTTGGCGAGAAGCTTTTGACTGACAAAAGGGCCTTTTTTAAGAGAACGTCCCATGTTATATGATCCTAGTTAGAGTTATGGTATATTGATTACTTGGCGTTGCGACGCTGTACAATGACGGAGTCGCTAGGCTTACGAAGGCGACGAGTCTTCTGACCCTTAACATGACCCCACGGGGACTTGAGGTGCTGACGACCACCACCAGACTTGGACTTACCTTCACCACCACCGTTCGGGTGGTCAACCGGGTTCATCGTCATACCACGAACGGTAGGACGAACACCCATCCAGCGGGTACGACCGGCCTTACCGGACATTTCATTCATGTGTTGAGTATTACCGACCTGACCGATAGTGCAGAAGCAATCTTCGTTGAATCGACGGATTTCACCGGATGGCATCTTAAGTAGAGCATAACCGGCTTCACGGTTAGAAACGATAGCCTGCTGACCAGCTGCACGAGCAACCTTACCGCCAGAACCCGGACGGATTTCAATATTGTGAACAGACGTGCCCAAGGGAACATTCTTCAAGGGCATTGCGTTACCGACTTTGGGAGCGACCTTAAGACCGCTTTCAACCTTCATACCTACCTGAAGACCTGTAGGTGCCAAAATATAGGACTTTTCACCGTCCTTGTATTCAATCAAGGCAATGCGGCAAGTACGATTGGGATCGTATTCAATAGTAAGAACGGTTGCAGGGACATCAAACTTATTACGTTTGAAGTCAACCAAACGATACTTACGCTTGTGACCACCGCCAATGTGACGAGTGGTGATGCGACCATTATTATTACGGCCGCCGGATTTTTTGAGAGGTCTGCAGAGACTCTTTTCCGGAGTAGAGGCAGTGATCTCGTCAAAAGACGGCCACACCTTATAACGGTTAGAGGGAGTAACTGGCTTGAATGACTTGAGGGACATGATAGCTTTCCTTCCTAAATAGAGGCTTTAAACGAGATCCAGAGTTTCACCATTGGCAAGCTTAACGTAAGCTTTCTTCCAATGAGCAGTGCGACCGGCATCAGAACGGCGTTGGCGCTTAAGCTTACCATCATAGTTAGCAGTACGCACAGAAGCGACCTTCTTGCCGAAAGCAACTTCTACAGCCTTTTTGATTTCGATTTTATTGGCGGCACGATCAACTTCAAAGACAAGCTCTCCGGTGGTTTCCTGGAGCATGGTGGCCTTTTCGCTGATGCGCACCTTCTTAATGACTTGGTAAATGTCTTTCATGGCTTCTTAAGCAGTACGGCTGGCGAGGGTTTCTAAAGCGTTATCAACAAGGATCACAGCATCAGCATTCATCAGCTGTTCAATGTTCACTTCCGTAGCGGTCATCAGGAGGACTTCCTGAACGTTACGAGCGGCACGATAAGTAGTTTCGTCAAAGGAGGCAGCCACGATGAGCACCTTCTTAGCATCCGTCAAATCTTTAACGGCCTTGACGAAAGACTTCGTCTTGCCATCAGCAACGGAAAAATCAGAAACGGTACTAATTTTAGAGGCGGCGATCAAATCACCCAGAACACGGCGCAAAGCCAAACGGCGGGTAGACTTGTTCACTTTTTTGGTGTAATCGCAGGGACGGGGACCAAAGACCACACCACCACCTACAAAGATAGGAGCGCGCTTATCACCGTGACGGGCATTACCTGTACCCTTCTGACGGAAGATTTTTTTGTTATTACCGCTTACTTCTGCGCGTGTTTTGGAGTTGGCAGAACCGGTACGGCGATTTGCCTGATAGGCCACGATGAGATCATGCACAGCCTGGGAGCCTTTGTCACTGCCTACAACCTGAATGTTGGCAGCAGCGGCGGCTTCTAATGTAAAGGTATTTGCGGACATAGATAGGTTTTCCTATATTCAATGTAAAGTTAACTAAAGCCTTACTTCTTTTTGGCAGGGCGGATCACGAGGTAAGAACCACGTGCGCCGGGAACAGCGCCGGAGATAAGAATAACATTATCTTCCGGACGTACGGCTACAACCTTCAGATTCTGCACCGTACGCTTGGCATTACCCATCTGACCGGGCATTTTCTGATTTTTCCAAACGCGTCCAGGAGTAGAACAACCGCCTACACCACCAGTACGACGATGCATCATGGAACCATGCGCAGCGGGAGAGCCATGGAAGTTATGACGACGCATTGCACCTTGGAATCCCTTACCCTTGGAAGTACCAATCACATCAACCCATTGGCCGGTTGCAAACAGTTCCACGCCGGGAGCTTCTGCACCTTCAGCAGGCAATTCAGAAGCTTCTACACGGAATTCTTTGAGAAGCTTAGTGGGCTGGATACCCAGTTTCTTGAAGTGACCAGCCTGAGGCTTAGCCACCCGGCTTTCTTTCTGCTCATCAAACGCAATCTGAACAGCATTGTAGCCATCCTTGGCTTCTGTTTTGATTTGAGCAAAGGTATTACCTTTAACGTCGATGACGGTCACAGGCACCATAGCGCCAGATTCCTGGTCAAACAGACGGGTCATTCCGACCTTCTTTCCGATAAGTCCTAGAGCCATTGTAGTGTATCTTTCTGTTTTTTTATTACTTATCCGGGTTCCAAACTAGATGCGGATCGTGATGTCCACACCGGCCGGCAGATTAAGCTTCTTGAGCTCATCAATTGTACGAGCGGTCGGATCAACAATATCAAGCAGGCGCTTGTGGGTACGGATTTCAAACTGTTCCGCAGACTTCTTATTAACGTGAACGGAACGGTTCACGGAGAACTTTTCAATGCGGGTCGGCAACGGAATCGGACCGTGAACTTTTGCTCCGGTGCGCTTAGCGGTTTCAACAATCTCCTGAGAGGAGCGGTCGATGGCGCGATAGTCGAATGCGCGGAGTCGAATGCGGATTTTTGAGTTTTGCATGGACGTGCGGTCTATTGGTTATACTTCAAAGTTTTGTTTATTTAGCCTTCTCGCTGACAATTTGGTCAACAAGGTTCTGAGGCACCTGTTCAAAGTGAGACGGCTCCATGGAGTAGGAAGCACGGCCACTGGAAAGGGTACGGATGGCGGTGGAATAACCGAACATTTCTGACAAGGGAACCATAGCCTTCAAGATACAAGCATTAGCTTTGTTTTCCATATTGCTAATCTGACCACGGCGACGGTTTAAGTCACCCATGATATCACCCTGGTAATCAGTTGGTGTGGAAGCTTCAACAGACATGATGGGTTCCAACATGATCGGCTTAGCCTTCTTGAAAGCATCCTTCATAGCGAAAATAGCAGCCATCTTGAAAGCGTTTTCGTTAGAGTCCACTTCGTGATAGGACCCGTCAACCACTTCAACATGCACGTCCACCACCGGATAACCGGCAACAACGCCCGTTGTCATGGCTTCATTAAGGCCGGCATAAACGGCGTTCATATATTCCTTAGGAATGGCACCGCCCACAATCTTGTTCTCAATGGTAAGCCCTTTACCACGTTCATTGGGCTTCACATCAATCACCACGTGACCATACTGACCACGGCCACCAGATTGCTTAACAAGTTTACCATCACCATGAGCAGGAGCAGTGATCGTTTCGCGGTAAGCGATCTGAGGCTTACCGATGTCAGCTTCCACCTTAAACTCACGCAACAAGCGGTCAATAATAATTTCCAAGTGAAGCTCACCCATACCAGAAATCAGGGTCTGCCCTGTTTCTTCATCAGTCTTCACGCGGAAGGTCGGGTCTTCTTCAGACAGACGACCGAGAGCATTAGACATTTTTTCCTGGTCAGCCTTAGTCTTGGGTTCAACTGCCATGGAAATAACGGTTTCCGGGAAAGTAGGAGGTTCCAAGCAGATATCGTTATCCGGGCTGGTAATAGTATCCCCAGTAGTTACGTTGCGCAAACCAACAATGGCAGCAATATCCCCGGAATACACAGCGTCAATATCCGTGTGCTGGTCAGCCTGAATCTGAATGATACGACCAACGCGTTCCGTCTTACGGGTACGAGGATTATATACAGTGTCACCCTTCTTCAGAACCCCGGAGTACACGCGAATGAATACCAGCTTCCCAACGAACTTATCAGCCCAGAGCTTGAATGCCAACACCATGGGTTTAGCATCATCCGTAGCGCTAATTTCGTAAGTTTTTTCCGGATCAAGTGTGCTTTCAGCATGAGCAGGCACGGTTTCAACCGGAGATGGCAAATAGTCTACTACAGCGTCAAGCAAGAACTGAACGCCTTTGTTCTTGAAAGCAGACCCACCAGCAACAGGAACAAACTTGTTAGCAATCGTAGCGCGACGGATAGCTTCCTTAAGTTCCTTGGCGGTGAAAGGTTCTTCCATGAGAACCTTTTCGGCAAGCTCATCATCCACATCAGCAACACGACTTACAAGTTCATGGTAAGCCAACTCTGCTTCTTCCTTAAGTTCAGCAGGGATATCTTCAACTGTGTATGTGGAACCTAAACGGTCATTGTCTGCATAAATAACAGCCTTCTGGTTTACCACGTCAATCTGACCACGAAGCAGATCTTCAGAACCAATGGGAATCAAGATAGCAGCAGCGTTAGCACCCAATTTATTGTGAATATCATCCAAAACATTGTTGAAGTTGGCACCTGTACGGTCCATCTTATTCACAAAGCACATACGAGGCACGCTGTACTTGGTAGCCTGACGCCACACAGTTTCTGTCTGAGGCTGTACACCAGCAACACCACAGAACACAACGATAGCACCATCAAGCACACGGAGAGAACGTTCCACTTCAGCAGTGAAGTCAACGTGTCCGGGAGTGTCAATGATGTTCAATTGGAAGTTTTCACCTTCGAACACTTTGCAGATACCTTCATTCTTCACCTGCTTCCAATTCGTAGTAACAGCAGCAGATGTAATAGTAATACCGCGTTCGCGTTCCTGCTCCATCCAGTCAGTAGTAGTGGAACCATCGTGAGTTTCACCAATCTTGTGGATCATGCCGGTGTAGAAAAGAATACGCTCGGACAACGTGGTCTTGCCGGCGTCAATGTGAGCAGAGATACCGATATTACGGTAACGCTCAAGAGGAGCCTTGCGATTAGGATTATTTACGTGATCGGACATAATGTCGGGAAAGTATCTGTAATGTTCGAAAATAAATCAATCAGCTGACAATCTCGAAAGAATTACCAGCGGAAATGAGCAAAGGCGCGGTTAGCCTGAGCCATCTTATGAACGTCGTCGCGCTTACGAACGGATGCACCCTGATTGTTAGCAGCTTCCTTAATTTCGTTAGCAAGAGCCTTATGCATCGGCACACCCTTACGATTGCGAGCATAATTCACAATCCAGCGCATCGCCAGAGACTCAGAACGAGCAGGATCCACTTCAAGAGGGACCTGATAGGTAGCACCGCCAACACGACGGCTCTTTACTTCAACACGAGGCTTAGCATTTTCAATAGCACGGGTAATCACTTCTAATGGATCAATACTATCCGTACCTTCATTAGCCATATCAATGGCAGCATAGACAATACGTTCAGCAAGAGAACGCTTGCCATCAAGCATAACCTTGCTGATCAATTTACCAACAAGAGCACTGTCGTAACGGGGGTCACGACGTTCAATTTTTCTGTAGACGCGTTTACGGCGAGCCATAATATATAGTAGATAAGATGTTTATGTTTACTTAGCAGCCTTAGGACGCTTTGCTCCATACTTAGAACGACCCTGACGACGCTTATCAACGCCCAGGCAGTCAAGAGCTCCACGAACAATATGATAGCGAACACCCGGCAAGTCCTTCACACGACCACCGCGAACAAGCACGATAGAGTGTTCCTGAAGGTTATGTCCTTCCCCACCGATATAAGCAATCACTTCTTCCCCATTGGTAAGACGGACTTTAGCCACTTTACGAAGAGCTGAGTTCGGCTTCTTTGGCGTACGAGTCATCACCTGGAGACAAACACCGCGGCGTTGCGGGCAGCTATGAAGAGCACGTGATTTAGACTTCTCTTCCGGAGTAATACGTCCCTTACGGACGAGCTGATTAATGGTCGGCATGTTTTCCTGCTTTGGTTGTGGTTCGTCGGTTTGATCCGATTTTCAAGGCGAACATCCTTTCTGTATTAGCAGGAAGCGCGCCTTTTTTCCGGAGGCAAACCCGATAGAAAACGTATTTCTTGTACCTTGCGGCACGTTTGGGGACGACCAATATAACGTATTTTTACATCATGACAAGTCTTTTATTCATCTTTTCCTAAATATTTTCTTTTCGTCACTTTCATTCGCCTCTTTTCAGGCTACGATTGAGACCGCCCTATCTCTTTTTCACCCTCCCCTCCCACTGAACACGTCTCCATAAATCTATAAATAATCAAAAAAAAAACAAAACAAACAAACCCATTAAACAGCAATTAGCACTCCTACCCCAATCCATTTCGGTGCATTTTCCAATTTATTCAGAACCATCTCCTTAACATTCATTATCGTCATATGACACAAAAACAGAGAATAACTCATACATACCCCTAACTTCACTACTTTCAATATAGATGGGGGGGCCAGAATAATTTCAAAAAACGATTATAGACCTACTAATAACAGAAGAAGCAAAACCGTCTCCAGCTACTTATCCAATGTTCACACATCAAGATTTGTTCTTCCTCCGGCAAAAACTTGCCACAACTGAAAACTCAATTGAGACACTCTTCTATTTTGAGTTTGTATAACAAAAAAGGGGAGCTTAACTACGGATATCTTATCCGTTATCGCTTGTTATTGCTAAATGACAACAAAGGACACAAACAAAAAATCCGTTCTCAGAATCAAAACGATCCAAGAACGGATTTAAATATCAATCTACCTACCCTCTTATTTTTTAGGAGTCACCAGAGAATGGCCAGACATCTCAGTAGGCTTATTCAAGCCCATCAGACTTAATAAAGTTGGTGCCACATCTGCCAGAATCCCATTGGAAAGTTCCACCTTATCCTTGTCATCTGCTACATAAATAAGATCTACAAGGTTGGTTGTGTGTGCCGTATTCGGAGAACCATCCTCATTGCGCATATGTTCTGCATTGCCATGATCCGCCGTAATGAGCAACTTTCCGCCAAGTTCCAACACCTTCTTCACGCACTTTTCAAGAGCACGATCCACAGCTTCACAGGCAGCAATACCAGCTTCCACAAAACCGGTATGTCCCACCATATCACCATTGGCGAAGTTCATGATTACAACGTCATAATTCCCCACAGCATCCACAAATTTATCAGCTACTTCCTCTGCACTCATTTGAGGCTTAAGATCATAAGTAGCCACTTCTCGTGGAGATGGAACCAATATACGATCTTCTCCGACAAACTGCGTTTCCACACCTCCGTTAAAGAAGAAAGTAACGTGAGCATACTTTTCCGTCTCTGCAATACGCAACTGAGTCTTCCCGGCTTCCGATACAATCTGCCCAAAAATATTATTTAACTGTTCCTGTTCAAAAACAATTGGAGAGGGATACTTGGCGTCATATTCCGTCAAAGTCAGATAGTGAACTTTAGGCGTTACTTCTCGATCAAATCCGTCAAATTCAGGATAGAGAAATGCTTCACTCATCTGCCGGGCACGATCCGCACGGAAATTGAAGAAAAACACCACATCGTTATCTCTCACACGCTGTTCATTGCCGTATGCAAAAACACCTGGCTTCAAAAACTCATCCGTTTCCCCCTTAGCATAACACTGTTCTACGTATTCGGCAGGAGAGCAAGAGCACTGTTCTCCGCGCCCCAAAACAATGGCATCCCAAGCCAACTTATTACGATCCCAACGCTTATCACGATCCATCGCATAAAAACGACCAATCACCGTAGCAATTTTTGCTCCATACGGTTTAACAGCTTCTTCTAATTGACGAACAAAACCGGCGCCACTGGTAGGGGAACAATCTCGTCCGTCTGTAATGACATGAATACAAATATCACGCACCCCTGCTTCATAAGCGTATTTAACAATACCAATCAAATGATTGATATGGCTATGAACTCCACCGTCACTTACTAATCCCAGTAAATGTAAACGGGAAGAAGCTGCCTGAGAAAAAGCGGTTTTCAACACAGCATTTTCACCCATTGAGCCATCTTTAATAGCATTATCTACGCGACAAAGATCCTGGAAGACCACACGTCCGGCTCCTAGATTCAAATGCCCCACTTCCGAATTACCCATTTGGCCATCCGGCAATCCTACATCTTCACCAGAAGCACCTAGTAAGCTGTGAGGATAGTTGGCAAGAAGATAATCTGTAAAAGGGGTATCTGCCAAAACAGTGGCATCACCGTACTCTTTCGCGACATCAGGGCCCAAAGGATTGCGCCCCCATCCATCACGAATAACAAGAACGACAGGCTTTTTAGAAGACATGGGCTTTATTTACAAACATCCATCTCTTTTGAAAAGCCTGAATTCAGGCATTCCCTCTCTCTTTCTGAAATCGTCTGAGCTTTTCCGGTCTTACCCACACGAACAACCACATATTTCCCTTTCATTATGGATGTTTCTCCACAATTCACCGCAAACTCCCATTCCAGTGAACTTGTATTCATAGCACTCAATCCTAACTCTATACTCAACCAATTACCGGCCTTTACAGAACTTATAAAATCCACCTCTACATGAACTCGAGGCCATCCACAATCAGAGGAACACACATCTAGGCCACAGAAGCGTAAGTACTCATGCTCAACCTCTTCAACCAAACACAACAATCGAGAAAAATGAGCTTTCCCTGAAGCATCAGTATCATGGAAAGCAACTTGTCGCGTTCTGATAAAAGGCTTGCGGCGTGTATCTTCAAACATACCGATATCCTGTATCTATCCTTGAAATGATGTCCAGCCATAAATGTGAGACAATATGTCACATCAACTTGATTTGTACCCCCTCACTATATATATATAAAGGCGAGCTTCATAAAAACGTTACCAACGCCATGAAGAAAAACACCATTGATAAACTGATTGGGCGCATTGATCATATTCAGGAAGAAGATCTTCAGCGTTTTTTTGTCAAGCTAGCAGAGCAACAGGGTTTTTTTCAACAAGTGTTCGAATCCATCCAAGAAGGTCTAATTCTGTTAGATAACAAAGGGAAAATACTATTTGTCAACCAAGCCGCGCTTAAACTTTTTGACAAAGAACGAGAACAAATCACGCCTACCGATTTCGGTACTTTTCTTGGTAGAGACTGTACATGGAATACCATTCAGCAAAGTCAAACGGCCGTTTCCAGAGACGTAGAAATCTTTTATCCGGAACACCGATTTCTAAACATTTTCATTTCTCCTATCGGCAATAAAGATCAAGGTCATTTGATTCTCATTCGAGACGAAACACCTCAACAAAAGAGAAATGCAGAAAACATCGAAGCAGAACGATTAAACGCCTTAACCCTACTTGCTGCCGGAGTAGCTCATGAAATAGGGAACCCCCTCAATTCCATCGGACTTCATCTCCAACTTCTAGCACGGAAAGCAAAACAGTTACCATCCCAATATCAAACAGACATCGAAGAGTTACTAAAAACTGCCGAGAGCGAAACCTCTCGACTGGACGTTATACTGAAACAGTTCCTCCAAGCTATCCGTCCTACCAAGCCAATCAGAGAACCTCATAACATAGAAACTATCCTCATAGATGTCCTTAAGTTGTTAGAGCCGGAAATCCAGCAACGAGGCATTCAAATCAACACAGACTTCCAACCTAGCTTGCCAATCCTCAGCCTAGACCATGTCCAAATTAAACAAGTTTTCTATAACCTGATCAAGAATGCCTATCAGGCTATCCCACCAGAAGGTGGAACAATTTTAATTAAAAGTGGTTATACTGATGATAACGTATTTGTTACCGTAGCAGATACCGGTTGTGGGATACCTCCGGAAGTTATGGGCAGCATTTATGAACCTTTCCTGACAACCAAATCTACCGGTTCCGGACTAGGATTACTTATTGTCCGGCGTATCGTGAAAGAACATGGAGGGTCTATCACTCTAGCTAGCCAACCTGGACAAGGCACAACAATCACGGTATTTCTACCACGAGTAGAACGTAATATCAGACTCCTTCCTACATCTACCCCGTCATGAAAATGCCTATTTTATTAATCGTAGACGATGAAAAACCTACACGTGATGCCCTACGCATGGGATTTCAAGATGATTATGAAGTCTACACTGCGGCTAATCTGTCTCAAGCTAAGGTTCTTTTGCAGGAAGAATCCCCGGATCTTGTTTTAACGGATTTGAGACTGGGAGGAGAAAGTGGCATGGACGTTCTAAAGCTGGCAGCAGACTTACCACATCCGCCACAAAGTATCATGATGACAGCTTACGGCTCAGTGGATGCCGCTGTAGCCGCTATTAAACAAGGGGCATATGATTTTGTGACCAAGCCTCTCAATCTAGACACCGTAGACCTTGTGCTCAAAAGAGCACTCCATACTCGAAAACTAGAAACGGCAAATCAAGAACTTACCACCAGAATCCAGGCCGATTCCGGTTTACAAAAATTACTGGGCAGGTCTACCCCCATGGAACATGTGTTCTCCATTATCCGACAGGTAGCACCCAGTAAGACCACTGTACTAATCGAGGGAGAAAGCGGCACTGGAAAAGAGCTTGTAGCACAAGCTATCCACTCTCTTTCCGGAAGACCTGAAAATAAATTTGTTGCCGTTAACTGTGCAGCTCTTTCCTCCCAACTTTTAGAAAGTGAATTATTCGGCCATGAAAAAGGCTCTTTCACAGGGGCCAACCAAAAACGAATTGGTCGCTTTGAACAAGCTGATGGAGGTACTATTTTTTTGGATGAAATCGGAGAAATCGATGCCGGCACTCAAGTTAGACTTCTAAGAGTACTTTCTGAACGAACGATCGAACGGGTAGGCTCAAACGTCCCCATTTCTGTCAATGTTCGAGTTATCGCAGCAACCAACAAATCACTACAACAACTCGTTCATGAAGGACAATTTCGAGAAGACCTTTACTTTCGCCTTAATGTGGTACACATTCAAATGCCTCCCCTGAGAGAACGCCTAGATGATATTCCTTTATTAGCGAATGCTTTTCTTAAGGAGTTCGCCAGAGAAAACAATAAAGAAGTCAAACCTCTTTCTCAAGACGCACTGGAAGCTGTACGGAATTACCCATGGCCGGGCAATGTCCGAGAATTACGTACGGCTATGGAACATGGAGTAGTCATGAGCAATTCATCAGATATTACTCTTTCACATCTTCCTCTACAGTTGCAAACCCGCAAGCCTCCCATTAAAAATCAAAGCAAGGAGACCTCCAATGAACCAGACACACAAAATGGGCTTGTCCCAACAGGGGGTTTGAACTTATCCTTGCTCGAACAAAATGCCATTCGACAAGCGCTACTACAATCCAATGGCAACAAAACTGTAGCAGCACAACTTTTAGGCATCAGCCGACGAACTCTTCAACGCAAATTACAAGATATTCACTATTTATGAATACGCCATCCTCGGCCTCTCGCACACCTTTTATCATCATTCTTATCCTGTTATTATCAATTACAGGAGTACAATTTTTCTTTAATTTTAAAGGCTTGTCTTCTGAGGCCGCCATGGATCAAGCACAAATCGCAAGAAATGTTGCCAGAGGCCAAGGCATGACAACTAACTGGCTACGGCCTATCCAAGTAGTTTCTGAAAGTTCTAAATCCGGGCTTAACCCGTTCCTGACCGATGCCCAACTGAAAGAGCAAGAAAAAATTCTTTCTGAACAAGGAGAATCTCTTATCAATCCGGAAATCTTTAATCCTTACGCCTTACGAGACACACGCAATGCCCCACTAAATATTTTAGTTGAGGCTGTCGTATTCAAAATAGCCGGTGTTCATAAGTTTGATTTGTGGGAGATGACCAACTCATCCATGATCTATTTACCAGATCGTATTGTTGCTGGCATTTCCTGCACATTTTTCATCCTTTCCATATTAAGCTGTTATTACATTCTTAAACGAATGTTTGACGTAACCATCGCCAGCTTCAGCTGTTTGACGATGATTCTCAGTAATTTGTTCCTGCAATATGCGACCAGTGGGCTTCCTCAAATGATGATGCTTTTCTTCTTTGTTTGGGGCATCTATTTCCTACACTTAGCTCTGAGGAACAAAGAAGAAGGACAAAAAATTCTATTACCTATCATTTTCAGCTCTATCTGTTTTTCTTGTGTTTGTCTTTCCGGATGGATTGGTCTATGGCCTATGGCAGGATTCCTGATTTTCATTGGTATTCGATTCAAACCACGAGGTTTATACAGTATTCCGGGACTTGTCATTTTACTTCTCTTTTTGGCCTATCCCATTTACATGAATCGTTCCCAGAGCGGAAGTATCTTTGGAACGGCTTATTATACTATCTTTACCGGCCTGACTGGAAATGAAGAACAAGCAATGAACGCTCTAGGATCAGGCAGCGTCTCCACTTCTGCAGCAAATGCCACAATTGCTATTATTAATAACATCCTAACACAAGGAGACCTCCTTTATGAAAACCTCGGGCATCTACCGCTTTCTATGGTATTTCTATTGGCTTTGTTACACAGATTTAAAAAGCCAGAAGTCAACCAAATCAAATGGGGGATATTCACCATGTGGGTTCCTGCTGTCATTGGTATGGCTATTTATACATCCAACAAAACAGGCATGTCTTTGGGACAGATTCAAATCCTCTTTGCTCCTTTCTTTACCGCTTACGGCACGGCATTTGTCCTCAATATGATAGCAAGACACTCCGATAAAGAATTAACCTCCATTCTTCGAGGAGGAGTCTTGTTATTATCACTCCTCATCACGTCTCTTCCTTTACTGCTGAGCCTTCCTCAAATTGTAAGGGTAGGCATTCTAACAGCTAACCGAGGGATTCCTGCATGGCCTCCTTATTATCCTCAGGGGCTAAATCAAGAGCTTCGTAATCAAACGGAAGCAAAAGATTTTATTCTCACAGATCAGCCAGCAGCCGTTGGGTGGTATGCAGATAGAAAATCCATCGGGTTTCCGAAAATGGTTCATCAATTCTTGGTACTGGAGCGCGTCCTTAACTTCCATGGAGGAAAGGTAGGAAGCATTCTGATAACGCCATCTTCAACTTTAAATACCAAGTTACGTTCTGTAGCATCTACTTACGGGGAGTTTGCACCTCTTGTCTTAGAAGGGACAGTTTTGCTTCAGACGAAAGATAAAAAAGCAGTATATCTCTTTGATCACAGCAGAGTGCTCTCTCCATTAGCTCAGCGTTTCGGCACTCCTGATTCCCGACAATATCTTCAGGGAGCTGATATGATTCTTTACAAAGATCTTCAAGCAAATCCATCCACTTCTCAACTTTGATCCTCATATGGCTAAACAACGGAAAAACACTCCAGGATTTGAAGAATCCGTAGCTCGCTTGGAAGAAATTGTACGTCTAACAGAGGCTCCCGTGACAAAACTAGAAGATATAATTGCCTTAGTAGAAGAAGGGAACAAACTCATCCGCCACTGCCGGAATATTCTTCATGATGCGGAATTGCGCATTCAAACTCTGAGCGATCCAGAAATTGAGACCATTGAAACAGACGCCGACGAACCAGAACGCAATGACTTCTCCCTCTCTTGAATTACCGGAACTATTAGCCGGCATCCACAACCATGCAGATCTGATGCAGATTTCAGAATCGGATCTGCCTAAGCTCGCAGAAGAAATCCGGCATACGCTCATTCATGCGCTTTCTCTCACAGGTGGACACTTAGGCCCCAATCTGGGAGTTGTAGAACTAACTATTGCCCTGCACCGCGTCTTCGAAACGCCACGAGATAAAATCCTTTTTGACGTTTCTCACCAAGCCTATGTCCACAAATTGCTAACAGGTCGAGCCAACGCCATTCACACCATTCGACAACATGGAGGACTCTCCGGTTTTGCAAAAATGTCAGAATCTCCACATGATGCATATGGAGCAGGCCATGCGGGGACCGCTCTTTCAGCGGCATTAGGCATATGTGCTGCACGTGATTTGAAAGGAGAAGACTATCACGTTGTAGCCGTAGCAGGCGACGCTGCATTTACCTGTGGAACAACCCTAGAAGCTTTAAATAATATTAGTCAAACAACCAAGCGTTACATTACAATCTTAAACGATAACGAATGGGCCATTGATAAAAACGTAGGCGCATTGGCTAAATATTTCAATTCCATTCAAACCTCTGAATCGTTCTCATGGCTAAGAGATAAAACAGCTTCTTTCCTTGAAAAACTAGGAGGAACACAAATCAGAGACTTTGCTTTCAAACTGGAAGGTTCTACGAAAAACCTTCTTTTCCCTTCTCTTTTGTTTAACAAATTTGGATTGCGTTACTTTGGTCCTTTAGATGGTCATGATATTCCAACTCTAATACGAACTCTTTCTTACATCAAGGAACTCAAAGAACCGGTTATCCTGCATGTAGTAACTCAAAAAGGAAAAGGATATCAGCCAGCACTAAACGATCCCGCCAAATTCCATGGACTAGGAGCTTACAGTATTTCAGACGGAGAAACTCAACCACCACTGACTCCAACATACTCTCAAGTCTTTGGATCCACTCTAGTCAAACTTGCGCAACAAGACGAATCTATCACGGCCATTACGGCAGCCATGGCCAGCGGAACCAAACTCGATTTGTTTAAAAAAGCATTTCCTAACCGCTATTTTGACGTGGGGATTGCAGAAGAACATGGAGCACTCTTTGCTTGTGGTTTGGCAGCAGAAGGACTTAAGCCATATGTTGCTATCTATTCCACATTCATGCAACGTTGCATAGATATGATTCAGCATGATGCTGCATTGCAAAAATTACCCGTTCGTTTTTGCATGGATAGAGCAGGCCTTTCTCCAGATGATGGTCCTACTCATCACGGATTGTTTGATATTGCCATGATTCGCAATATTCCCGGTATTGTATTCATGCAGCCCAAGGATGAAGCAGAGTTCGTGCATATGTTATATACCATGAACCACTATCAGAACGGCCCAACCATCATTCGTTATCCCAGAGGATGCGGAAATGGAGCATCTTTACCCACCAAGGCAGAAATCCTCCCCATAGGCAAAGCAGAAATAATCCAAACAGGGAATGACGTTACCCTTGTTTCTTTAGGCTCCATGATTGGGATCGCAAAAAAAACAGCAGATTTGTTGGAAGAAAAAGGGTATTCCGTCACCCTTATCAATGCACGCTTCATTAAACCATTAGACAGCCAATGTATCTGTCATTATGCTCTTAACAGTCGTGTCGTCTGTACATTTGAAGATCACTCTATTATTGGAGGCTTCAACTCTGCCGTCCTCGAAGCTTTGGAAACAGAACATATAACAACCCCAGTAGAAGCTATCGCTTGGCCGGATCAATTTATTGAACATGGTACAGAATCCATTCTTAGAAAAAAATATGGACTCACCCCTGAAGCCGCGTTACAAAAAATCGTTCTTCGCTTAAACTCCTAACTCAATTATGAAAGAATATCTCATTTTCTTGCTAGGATTGATACTTACCTCGCTTCCTGTTGTAGGCCAACAATCGGATTCACAATCTCTAACACCAGCCTGGGTTCAGGATTTCAATCGACTCTCAAAAGAAACTAGGAGAACATATATCCAACAATTCCAACAATCGGAGCAACTCTTTGCTCAGAAACGAATCATGGAATGTCTTTTCTCACTAATGGAACTGGAAAAAATCCATGATAAAAATCCCGGCTTATATAATCTGCGAGGTGCTTGCTATATTGAAATCCGCAATATTGAAAAGGCCTTGGCCAATTTTGAAAAAGCACAAGAATTGGATCCAACTAATATTACTATTCAATTCAATCTAGCAGAAGCTCACTACGTCAATCATGACTATGCCATAGCGTTAAAAGCTTTCACAGACCTTCTGAATCTTTTTAAGGGAAAGTCTAATATCATTCCTCTATTACAATTTAAGCGTTATATTTGTGCCTGTAAATTAGAGGATCACAATCTTATTAAACAATTGGAATCTTGTTATGGTCCATTAGATGACAGTCCATACTATTATTGTGTACAAGCCGTTCGTAACTTCATGAAAAAGGACAAAGAAGCTGCACAAGAACAACTCTTGTCTGCCATCCGTATCTACAAGGGAACGAGTATGCTCCAAACCTTTACGGATGCCATGTCTGAAGCCGGCATTATCCCCTCCCCGTACGGGCAAACGGTACCAACTGAACACCCCACCAAAACAGGGTTTGAAAAACATCGCTAATGAATGCAGAAGCAACGCTTCTAAAACTCTATCCATTAGGAGAAGCAGGGCTTATTGCTATCTGGTGCTCTGAACAAGGTATCATCAAAACAGCAGCTAAAAGTGCCCGAAAGCCTAATAGCCCTTTTGCTGGTCGGCTAGATATCTTCTACCAATGCCATATTCAATGGACACGGGCAAAGCGGGGAGACCTGCATTCTCTATCCTCTGCAGAACTATTATCGCCACGGTTATCTCTTCGAGAAAACTATATACGGCTCAGCGTTGCCGGATATTTTGCCAGGCTATTGCTTCAAATTGTTGAGCCAGACGCACCTGTTCCAGATTTCTACAACTTGTTACAAAGGGCCTACTATTACTTAGAACATAACGATCCCACACCTAAAGCCATCACACACTTTGAAGAAGAACTAGCGCGTATTCACGGCATTCTTCATCCCTATATTCCGGCACACGTTATCTTAAAATCACACTTTGGCAAACTGCCATTACAAAGAGAAAAACTTCTCAACAGTCTGATGCCCAAAAACAACTAAATAAATCATGCCAGAATTACTCAATCTTTGCGCAAAAAATATCTGGCGTCAAAGATTTGAATTAGGATTGTCCCGAGCGCGAGGTTGACTTGTTCATAGCCTTCAGGCAGAATAGAGCACACGCTTTTATTGCATGAAGATCCTTGACAGATACATTGCCCGCCAATTACTAGGCGTCACCGCTCTGGGGGTAATGGCTTTGAGTGCCCTATTGCTTTTGGGTAATTTGTTTAAGGAGCTACGCCCCCTTTTAGTAGAAAACAAGGCACCAATCAGCATTGTCCTTGAGTTCATTTTTCAAGTAATTCCCTTCTCTCTTATGTTCTCTATCCCCTGGGGATTCTTGACCGCTGTTCTTCTCGTATACGGCCGACTAGCATCTGATAATGAACTTACTTCCATGCGTATGTCGGGAATGAGCCTGTGGAGATTAAGCGCACCAGCAATCGCCATTGGTGCAGCTCTATCAGGACTCTGCTATTGGATTAATATAGACATTGCTCCGCGGGCCAAACAATCTATTTCTGAGTTACTCATCAAAGCAGCATCTATCAATCCCAAAGGATTACTCAATGAAGGTCAGGCTATAACCAAGTTTGATAATTTGGAAATCTACATTGATAAACGTGTAGATGATGTTATTCACGGAATGCATATCTACCAAAAAGCAGACGGCAAATCACCAGCCGTAGCCATGCATTCAGAACGCGTAACCATAGATTTCTCTCCTGAGGGAAAAAGCCTTGATCTGCACCTGTCTTCTCCCCTTATCACTACTCAAGAAAAAGATTCTGTTTCTCAGAGTGTCACTATGGATGAAATGACTCTGAGTATCAATTTAAACAAATCGCGTTCCAGACGTATTAAAGCCAATCGTTTCACCAACAACGAAATCAGGGATGCTTTAAACACTCCCGGTTATCTCGATAAAAAACAATCTGCACAATTTGCTACGGAATTACCTCGCAGGGCATCTTTTTCCCTAGCATGCATTGTCTTTGCACTCATTGGCGTTCCACTCGCCATCAACACCCGCAGAAAAGATACATCCACCGGATTTGCCATGGGCATTTTAATTGCATCCCTTTACTTTGTGGCTTTAATTTTTGCAGATTTATCTAGGAAGAATGATACTATTCTTCCTTACATTCTCCTGTGGCTTCCAAATGTCATTACCATCATTGTAGCACTAAAGCTGCACAACAAAGCTAAGCTCAAAGGGTAAAACTCCTCAGATTCCCCTATTGTTTGGCACGGAATTAGCTTTCATCCATCCGTTTGTTTTATTAATATGGTGTGCATGCAACATGTACCCACCATCGCCATTGTAGGAAGGCCTAATGTCGGGAAATCCGCCATTTTTAATAGAATGGCCGGTAGGCGCATTGCAATCGTTCATGATGAACCCGGGGTCACACGCGACAGATTATCTGCACCTTGTAAAATCACGGATCACGCCTGTAAAATCATGGATACTGGCGGTATCGGAGCACATTTAAGTGACGGATTTGCAGAACAAGTGGCTGCAGAAGCAGACATTGCCATAAAAACAGCAGATCTCATTCTTTTTGTCCTAGATAGTCGGGATCATTTGACTCCTATTGATCAAAATATTGCTGATCATCTCCGGAAATCGGACATTCCTGTTATTCTCTTACTCAATAAAGCAGATCATGAAAAACAAGAATTAAACTTAGGGGAATTTTCCGGACTAGGCTTTAACGAACATATCTTTCTTTCTGCTGCCCATGGCCGGGGATTTTCTGAACTCTCATCCCGTCTGGACGCCTTCCTCAAACAAATAGGTGCCCCGCTAAAAGGAGAACAGGAAGAAGAACAAGACGCAAAAGTATCAGTAGCTCCTATCAAAGTAGCCATCGTTGGACGTCCCAATGCCGGAAAATCCTCTCTTGTCAATGCAATCCTTCAAGACAAGCGAACCATCGTTTCTGATGTAGCCGGAACAACACGAGATGCCATTGATGTCCCCTATTTTCATAATAATCAACCTTACGTTCTAATTGATACAGCCGGAATGCGCCCACGCTCTAAACGGGATACATCCGTAGAAGTATTTTCTGCAATGCGCAGTGAAAAAGCCATACGCAGAGCAGATATCTGTTTACTTGTCATAGACATTGCAGCAGGAATCACACAACAAGACCGTCGCATTGCCGGAATCATCGCAGAAGAGGGGAAACCATGTATTATCGTTGTTAACAAGTTCGACCTCTTTCACCCGAACGCCCCTCGTAAAGACCGCATGGCTGAAGTAGAAGAACAGGTTCGTCGAGAACTTTTTTTCATCAACTACGCACCATTTATCGCTACATCTGCCAAAAAAGCAGAAGGTGTAGAACTTATTTTTAAGGTCATCATGCGAATCCGCAAGGAATCACAGAATTTACCAACAACAGGACAGCTCAACCGCCTGATACAACTTGCTCAACAAATGAATCCTCCCGGTACGGCCAGTGGTTCCAATAAACGGTTAAAAATCTACTATGCGACAACGGCTATAGATCCCAAATACAATACCATCCCTGCACCACGCTACGTTCTCTTTGTAAACGACAAAAGCCTACTTACTGACAGCTATTCCCAATACCTCCGAAATAAAATCAGAGAAACCTACCCATCTCAGGGTATCCCTGTCATCTTTTCCGCACGTTCCCGCGTACGTAATGATTGACCTTCGCTATTCTTTACAAACATGCTCTCCGTTAGAAATCTTAATGTATCATTTCACACCAGAGCAGGAATCATCCACGCTGTAAGAAACGTATCCTTCGACTTACACCCGGGAGAAACACTTGGTTTTGTTGGGGAATCAGGTTCTGGAAAATCTGTCACATGTAGTTCTATAATGGGACTTATCCCAATGCCACCGGGACGCATAGAAAGCGGTTCTGCTATGCTAAATGGCAAGGATTTACTTCATTGTTCAGAACAAGAATTCCAAACAATTCGAGGCAAACGAATTTCCATGATTTTTCAAGATCCTATGACATCTCTCAACCCGTACATGACCATAGGGGAACAGATTGCGGAACCACTTATTATCCACGAAAAAATCGAAAAAAAAGAGGCCCGAGTTAGAGCATTGGAACAACTCAGTTTAGTCGGCATCCCAAATGCAGAACAACGTCTAAACGCTTATCCGCATGAGTTTTCCGGGGGTATGCGTCAACGAGTGATGATTGCCATGGCTCTCATCACAAAACCGGAAATACTCATAGCAGATGAGCCAACTACAGCCCTTGATGTTACTGTACAAAAACAGGTCCTGGACCTCATAAAAAAACTTCAGCTAGAAATGGGTACATCTGTTATCCTCATTACCCATGACTTAGGAGTTGTGCGCCAATATGCAGACAGAATTAACGTTATGTATGCAGGACGCATTATTGAAAGTGCACCCGCTACAGAACTTCTGGAACATCCTCGCCATGCCTACACCAGAGCCCTCATGAAATCTATTCCCGGATTACATACTAAAGGGAAACCTCTTTATACCATCCCCGGGCTTCCCCCTAACATGATACAAGAACCATGTGGATGCAGCTTCCGATCAAGAAACACCATTGGAAACCCTGCTCTCTGCCTGACAGATAGAGAACCGGAACTTATTGAAATATCCCCGGGGCACTCAGTTCAAAACTGTCCAGGATGTTTGGCTTAGACCATTCGCGATCTAACCTTATTGTACACTCCAATAGGTTATCTTTACATTACGAAATTAGATCTGAGCTTACATATTTATTTTCTTTTTTCGGGGTAAGTTTCCGTACTGATTTTTAGCATTTTGCCACGGCAGTAAACAGGCTAATAAAACCGGCATAGTCATTAATACCATGTTCAAAATTATCCAAACAACAACACTATTCCCAACAATCAAAGGTGTCATTTGAGTAGACCAAATCCATAAGGCTATCCATATTAGCCAAACTATAGCGACCATACGCCGTTTACCCCTGCATCATGGAAACGTCTTACACCCAATGCTATAAAGCAATATATATAAAAAGTTACCATTATTGCTCCTAAGAAAAACGCAATAAGAACGTCAAACGGAAAATACTCCAACCAAGTACAACATATTAAAAAGCACAACAAGCTAATCACAGGAGCCAACACAACAAGTAAGCCATAAGTTATCAAAGCGTCCCATCGCGAAGAACGAGTTTTCATCTGCGTTAAAGAACATACCCACTTGCAACAAGCCCCAACCCAACACCTCCAAATCTTACATTTCATATTATATAACCATCTAGGTAGAATATGGTTTTATAATATTAATATTTAAATAGTTGCCAAATATATATAAAATCATTACTACCCTTCTCTAGCGGAAAGCAAATCCGTTACAGAAGTACGCTTCATACGCCAGGAGGGCAAAAGACAAGCCAAGGAAGAAAGCCCAAGGACCAAAAGTACAGCATAGCCCAAATGAGACCATGGCATTGTAATAGGAGGTGTCACAATACCGAAGTGATATCCATATTCCAATATCTGAATAGAACACCAAGCTCCCAATACACCTAAAGACAAACTCATCACGATAGCACAAAGTGAAACCATGAGCGTTTCTGCCCAAAGCATCCGTAATACCATACCACCAGGTACACCAACCGCTCGCATCAACCCAAACTCTCGGCGTCGAGATTGCACAGAAGCCAACACAGTATTAAGAACGGCCAACACCGCAATCACCATCATGATTATTGGCAACTGACTCATGGTAAAAATGACATTATCCCCACGTTTAGTAACACTGTCTCCTAAGCTTTCTCGTGTCAACGCTTTTACCAATGGCTTTACTCCATCTGCGTCATTTTCCTGTTGTTTTACCTTCATCAAGGCGTATTCCCCCAAATCTTTCTGAAGGTCCAAGTTGCTTATACCTGGAGCAGTATCGCCCCAAATAAACCGGAATCCATGATGTCCATATTCCTCTTTAAGCCAGCGCTCATCCGCAATTGCCAGCGCGGCGACAAAACTACCACGGCGTACGCGCATACCACTGGTCTTTGTCAACCAATGCCAACCTGGATAAGAAATCACGCCAGCAACCCTCCAAGGATCGCCTTTTGCAACGGTCTCTCTACCCCGCTCAGAAGTAACACCAGCAGAACCATTACCAAAACGATGCGAGGCCTCAGAAGGATTCATCAACCATAATTCATCCCCAGCCTTTAACCCTACAGTCCGAGCAAACGTATCAGGAATTAACAATGAGCGGGTAGATTTTAACATAGCATAGGCGTCCTGAGGATTTCCTGAAACAAATACTGGATTAAATAAAGGGGATTCTCCTTTGAGCATTTCTGTCAAAGGGATGCCAGCCAACACAACAGAACGATTTCGTAACCCCACAAAGCCAGGACTCTTCATCTGAGCCGGCGCAATATCCGGTTCGTCCACATAAACGGGATACATTCGCGCACCTTTCAAACTAGGTCTGCACATTAACTCTGGTACATCTGTAGGCTTAAACTCCGTATGTAAAAAAGAAACCAATGTCCCTGGCGTTGTTGTATCCGGAGAAAAAGGGACCAACATGGAATATCCCCATGTCTGGACTCCCACAAAAAGAGACAGTCCCACAGACATAGAAACAGTTGTCCCCACAGAACGGCTAAGATTGCGGCTGAGCTGAACCTTCAAAAAAGAATGTGGCACGCATAATAAAACACCAATAACCCATGCGCTAACCCACTCTGTTACACGCACAAACGCCGGAGCCAAAAATAATGCTCCGACAACCAATCCCGGATACCCCAGCCAGAAAAACATCCATTTCCGAGTTTCCACTTCCAAATCAGGCAAAAGCAATGCCATAGGCTGGATGCACACACACAACACCCCAATGATAACAGACCAAACAGGGACACTACTTACTTTTCCGACAAAGCCAGTAGATGAAGAAACTGCTGCCTCCAAAGGAGATTGTCTAGAAGCACGCCATGCCGGAATAATAGAAGCTAATAAAGCACCACCTATAGCACACACAATGGCAGCAGTTACCGTCTTCCAAGTCAAAACAGGCACAGCGGCATCGCCATCATTTAATAGATAAACCAAACATAAGCCAGCAGCCAATCCACCCAATAATGCAGGTACACACAAAAAGAGCCCCTCTCCCACTATTAACAATGCAATCTGCATACGCTTCATTCCTAGAGCTCTCATCAAAGCCAATCTACGAGTCCGCTCACTAACTCCAATACTAAGAGTCGTAAAAATAATAAACACACAAGAAAACAACACCAACCAAACAGACATTTCCGCACTATCTTTCTGCGAACGGACAGAACGATCACTGGACAAGCGTTGAATAATAGAATCTGTATCCGCCACCCTTGCAGCAGCCAACTTCAATTCTTGTTGGAAAGTACTTATAAATATATTTTTATCAACGCCTTCCTTAAGTTGAACATAAATTAGATTTGGTTCAAAAGATCGCCCCGTAATTTTTTCACAAACTTGAATAGGCACAAACAAAGAAGAAAAAGCAGGTCCAGCCATTCCTCCCGGTCCCATAATAATACCCGGAGTAGCCTTAGCCTGCTTTACAATACCTACAACTTTCACATCGTACACGTGAGTCCCCACGCGAACGTTCATCACAGTCCCCACTTTTGCGTTGAAAAGCTTAGCACTACCGCTCCCCAAAACTCCCACCATTTCAGAAGATGATGCCATCTTTGGCCAAACACCATCCTTCAATTCATACGGACATTGTTCTGCATGGTTTCCTACCAGGACAGGACTCTGAGGAGGCGTCCCCAAACGGTCGCGAATCTGATCATCAAAACTTCCTCGTTCATTACCGCATCCAATCTGTAAACGTGGCACCTGAAAAACGGCATTTACTGATTCAACTAAAGGAGATTCTTCCAGTTGTTTAGATAATAATGCCGGATTTTTGAACTGAGGATACTGTCCGGGAGGAAGAGGGCCTTTAGGAGTATTGGGAACTAAACAGAGATCATAACTCCCCATGTATGCCTCAGCGTCATTATCAAACTCCTTAATTAATGAATCGTAGCTCCCCATCATCCAAACAATGAGGCTCACAGAAACGAGAATAGCAAATACACTAACTACTACCCTTCCCGGCGTAGCAAGCAAATCTCGCCAAATCAGTTTGAACAACAGCTTCATAAGGCATCATTCAGCGTCCGTTCATAGAAAGCAGACAATTCCGCAGGCCCGGCAAACTCTCTTGTTTCGCGGTCATCCACAATACGACCGTCTTTAAGGACAATCACTCGATCTGCCCACATGGCGACATCCGGAGCATGAGTAACCAAAACAAAGGCGCATCCATGCATACGATGCAGCTCCTGGAATAAATCCCCTATAAGACGAGTATTTTCAGAATCCAAATTTCCTGTCGGTTCATCAGCTAACACTAAAGCAGGTTCGGAGACTAACGCACGAGCAATCGCCACTCGTTGCTGTTCTCCACCACTGAGAGTTCCCGGCATGGCATACCGCCGATGAGAAAGCCCAACTTTTTTAATCATACCATCCAATACTTCAGGAGCTACCTTTTTACCGCCAGCAAGGGATGGCAACAAAATATTTTCTTCAACGTTTAGAGTCCCGACTAAATTAAACATCTGGAAGATAAACCCCACACGATCTCGACGGTACACAGTCAATGCGGAATCTGACAAACCGCCAAGCTCCACACCGTCAACCATCACCGTTCCTGAATCTGGAGGCAACAACCCGCCTAACACATTCAGTAAGGTACTTTTACCGGATCCGCTTGCGCCCATAATGGCGACAAACTCTCCTTGATTCACGGAAAGATCGATATTCTTCAATACCGTTATCTTTTCGGAACCAGCATTAAAACCTCGTTTGAGACCGGTGACGGAAATGACGGGAGAACTCATAATCGGAACAAATATTAAAACGTTGTCTTTAGCCCAACTTCAAACGTACGCGGTTCTCCCACGGTACACTGAACAGCGTGACGAGTAGACTGTACATACTTCTTATCGAAGACATTATACAAGGCTAATCTCAGCGAGGCATCCTTTAGCCATTTGCTTTCCGGCAAAGGTATTTCTACAGTGAAGTCAAATACACAATAAGAAGGAATCGTATAATTATCCGCAATCTTATTTCCACGGAACGTTGCATAGTAAGAATCCTTGCAACGGAATCCCATGCCCAAAACCGTTCCGTTCAACAATCCACCGTCAATACGATACTTCTGCCAGATAGCTAAAGCGTTCGGGGCAATTGTCTGATAAACTTCTCCAGTAGTCCTATTTTTGGTACGTGTATAAGTATAAGACAGATAAGAACTCCAATTCTTGGTAATTTCGCCATTCAAAGAAAGCTCCACGCCCTCAGCTCTCTTGGAACCATCAGAATAATACCGATCAGAGTAACCGTCTATGGCAATAGGCGTATTATTCTGAATAATGTCAAACCAGGATGCGGAAAACCACACCTTATCCACAGGGCTAACGCGGAAACCAAATTCCATCTGATCCGTGCGCCAAGATGTAGTGAGTTCTTTACCGTTTTCATCAAGATACCCGAAATTAGGAGCCGCTGTACGAGCAGCATTGGCAAACAAAGCAATACGTTCACCGATCATACGGGTAATCCCGAACCGAGGACTCCAGGAAAATGCATAGTTATTGTCTAAGCTGAAATGGGCATCACCACGCACACCGGCTAAAAAGCGCCATTCTCCATAACTAAGAACGTCCTGCAAAATCACACCGGCTCGCTGTACAACCGTATCCGTTGCATTTGCTCCGGAATAATCACGATCCGTGGGGAAAAAAGGAGGGGGATTATACAAAGAAAAATAACCATTCGTGTTTGCTGTGGCATTTGTCACCAAGCTGGAACCATCTCCATAAGTACTGCTACCCGTGTAAGAAACACCCATCAGAGCTTCATGAGACAATTCTCCAGTTTTAAACTCAGCCAAGGCATTAGTGTAAAAGTTCCAATTGATATTCCATTTATCACTCCAGGCTGCTTCATACTTAGCACTACCTGAGGCAATCATCTGATTGTAATAATCGGCTGTAGATGTTCCACGACCACCGGAAGAAGAAACACCCCAAACATTGTAATCAACATCGCTGTATCCAAGCCCACCACCTATGCGAATAGTCCAGATTTTTTCCAACTTACGTTCAAAGTCCACCATCGCCAGCAGGGATTTAGAATTAAGTCTTCCACTCGGAGAACCATACCATGCGTCATATGGTCCCACGAAATGCCCGCCTAACACAGGAATCCCCATTGTTGTCGGGGTATTTTGATATTGAAAACTAGTTGTCAGGACTGTCTTGGTACGAGAATCATGCTGCCAACGGAAAATGGGAGAAATCGTATACTTTTGTCCTCCATTTGCGCCATTACTTAGCCAGAAAGGCCGATCATATTCAGCAGCTACAACGGTACGCAAAGCAAAACCACACGTCTCGTCTCCTTTGTACCGGGTATCATCGATCGTTGCGCGATACTTTTGTCCATGATGAGAAAGACGAGCATAAGCCGTCAATTCAGTTCTATCAACAAACTCTGGAGCTTTTAAAATCAAATTGATAGAACCACCAGCCCCATACGCCCCAAGCGTACTAGTTTGACCTCCGGAAATAGAACCAATGGGACCTTTGACAATTTCAATATTTTCTATTAGCGATGTATCCATATCATACCCCATTCCTCTAGGGAGAGGCATATTACCAATCTGTACATCGCTACCGGCAAAACCACGAATTGTGTACTGATCTGCAGTGCGAGACAACAACATATCACCACCAGTATTAACAGAAGAATCCATGCGCAACGCATCCACCAAAGAATCGGATCCTTTAGAATCCATCAGATCTCTCGTAATAACATTCACTGTTTGAGGGACCTCTTCCGTTTTCATATTCGTCAATGTTGCAGAACTAACCGACGTTGCACGCAAAGACTTAGAGCGAATGGTCATCACACGTTCCGGCATTTCTTGCACATTTTCTTCCGTGGTGTTTTTTGTTTCACCATAAGCAGACTGTCCAATAACAAGCATCGTACCGATGGCGGCAACACGATGAAAACCACCTCTCTGCTTGCGATTTATATAGGAATCCATGTTGGATAAGCACATGAAGTCAATATAAAAAAGGCATCTTGAAGCGTCCACTCCCAATTGTTAACATTTTGATAACAACACCTCCCCCTTATAAAAAACAAGGCATCTTTTTACAAACCTAACGCTTGAGCACGGTTTTTCGACGCCGCCGCCAACCATTCTCTCAACGCTTCCTTATCCCCTGCAGCCAATTGGTCTCGTACTTGTTTCAACTGCCCCAATGCTTCGTCCAAACGAGTCAAAACAGCAGGCGCATTCTCCGTCAAAATCTCAGCCCACATCGCAGAATCCCCCATAGAAATACGAGTCGTATCACGAAAACCGCCGGCAGATACCAGCCCTAACAACTTCACATTTCCCTCATCCAACGCACTATGAACACATAAGGCAGACAGGACATGAGGAATATGAGAAACACGCGCCACAGAAAAATCATGGTCTTCCGACTTCATACGAATACAGTGACACCCTACCTTCTCCCAAAAACGTTGCAATTGCAACAACACGTCTTCATGCACGTGTTCATCATTCGTTAAAATACAAGTAGCATTCTGAAAAAGATCACCGGAAGCATACTCTATTCCCTGTTTTTCAGAACCGGCCATAGGATGAGAACCAATAAATGCTACCCCAGCTTCAGTTAAAACAGCCCCCACAGTTTGATGCACACACCCTTTTACCGAGCCCACATCCGTCACCAATGTTCCTGCCTTCAATAATACCGGCAAATTCTCAACTAAGCGAGACATCACACCTACAGGAGTAGCCAACACAACCAAATCCGCACCGGTTAATACATCTTCCAGCCGGGTAGAAGCGACATGAGCACACCCTAATGAAAGGGCATACTCCAGCGGGGCTTCCCTCCTGCCCCATAAACGAACATGAACATGGGGTAAACATTTCCGAACAGCCATTGCTAAAGACCCACCCAACAAACCAGGGCCTAAAATAGCAACAGAAGAAAAGGGACTCTGTTTCCTGAAAGACTCTCTCATGAAATCACTTCCGACAAACGAACCAATGTCTTAAAAGTCACAAAATACCCAAACTTAAGACATATATCGGCACATCTCTCTACCAAGGAAAGCATCAAGGCACACGAAACTTCTTAAGTTCATTCGGGAAGTTTGTATCCCTCAATACTGTTCCAGATGGATACGGTTTATTAGTACTTCTATTCAAAATCTTAATCTTTTTGGTACGGTCATACGGACTAACTACAACCGTAGGATCCGACGTTGGCCATGCTACCGGTATGGAAGAATTGGTTGATGGCGTTACCGGTCGAGGCGAATCAATACCGTAATTAGGGGTATTGTTCTCAGACTTGGGAACCACCGGCTTGGGAACAGAAGGTGCGACAGGGGCAATATTATTACTTCCCCCCACCAAATTACCAATTGTTCCGGAACCAGTTTGAGCGGGATCAGGGTTAAATCCAGAGTTCTGCGATCCCATAGGAGCCACAGGATTTTCCCGTTGAACATCGCTTAACAAGCTATCATTCTGAACCTCTGCTGCGCCATACGGATAAACGTTTTCTGTAGGATAAATACCAATGGGACGCTCATTTACGCGCTCTGTTTCACAAGAAGGCAAAAGGAGTGCTCCGGCGGCCAGCAACGCACCTATCGTCTGGGATGTATTCATATGCTCTCTTCGGGTGATAGCTTTCTGTCAGCATCTTACGACCATCATCACCATTGTCAACCACAAAGCCTGTTTATAGAAGAACTTCGTGTCAATCATCAAACATACCTATCAACGCCACTTTTCTTGTATAATCAAAAGACATTTTTAATCCGCATAATTCCTCTTTCTCCCTTAACAAGATAAAATTGTCAAAACGTCTACCATACAAAATCTACACATCTAATTCGACTGAGGACAAGGGCAAACACAAGAACCACATAACATTTTGATAAAAAACAAATTAAAACAAACCAAAGCACATATAACCAGCTATAAAACGGAGGGAGCAAATTAGCTTTTCCTCCCTTCCAATATCTGCTAAACTCTGAGTCCACATGGATGACGCACAGACATCTAAGGACAAAACGCCCTCAAAAAAAGAATGGCGGGGATTTTATTCTCTGATTCTCATTCAATCGCAAAATGCATTCAATGAAAAAGCGGCTCAATTTTTATTGATCCCATTGGGAGTATGGCTAGCCACCAACAATCCGGATTACGGAGCAGACTCTTGGGTCAACTCTCTTCAGTACATTTTAGCATGCGTCTTCGTACTACCCTATATCTTATTTTCCCCCTTTGTTGGCTGGTTAGCGGACTGTTTCTGCAAAGCTCGCATCATTCAGTTCATGTCGTTTCTACAAATACTGGTATTAGGAGCCATGCTTCTATGCTACAAGTATGAAAACATAGAATGGGCTGTTTTTTGGTTCTGTATTTTTTCCATTCAAGCGACCGTATTGAGTCCAGCCAAGAAAGGAGTCGTAAAAGACATGGTTGGCTCACGGCAACTAGGTTACGCATCCGGCCTCATGGAAATGAGTCTGATTCTCTCCATGCTTATTGCACAAGTGGGAATTTTTGCGTGGTTTGAAATTCTACAAGTATCATCCAATGACGGATGGGAAGCAGCGGCATTTCCCACATTTATTCTAACATGCATTGCTATTCCCGTAGCAATAGCAGCCTTGTATCTGCCACGGTATCCGGCAAATCAAACCAGAAAATTTGAATGGAAGCTCTTTTACGAGCACTTCGTACAGCTTAAATACCTGTGGAGCCAACGAGATTTAAGGCTCAGTGAGATTGGAGTTTCTTACTTCTGGTTTCTAGCCGGAGCCTTAATGCTCATTTCACTACAAATTGCACAAGAGCATCCTATTGGCGATGCAGGATTCAGTATGTCCGCCGCCATCCTCATGTCTTGGCTCAGCGGGGGGACAGTAGTGGGAGGCGTTATAGCGTCCATCATCTGCCGTAAAAAAATTGAACTTGGACTCATACCCTTAGGAGCCATTGGCTTTACCGTTGGTTGTTCATTTCTCTCATTCTTTGAACCGGGCACTCTCTTAAGCAACATAGGATTTGGCATTACCGGAGCATTTGCGGCGGCCTATTTGGTACCATTAAATGCTCATCTTCAAGACAATTGCGATCCATCAAACCGTAGTACTGTCATTGCTGCGGGCAACCTGATGGACTGTCTTATGGGATTAGTGGCCGTAGGTGTACAGCTCATGCTCAGAAACTTTTTTTCTATTCAGAATCAATTCTGGGTACTAGCTGCGCTAGGAGTTATTATCACGATTATTGCATTTCGACTCATTCCTAGGGAATTTATTCGCATGATGGGACTCTGGATCATGCGGATTGTCTATCGCTCACGAATCATTCACCAAGATCGGATCCCCGAATACGGAGGGGCAATCATTGTCTCCAACCATGTTACCTACGGAGATGCTCTATTCCTTTCTCTTATCTGCCCACGCCCTATTCGCTTCATTGTTGCAGAAGAATTTGTTGCGATTCGTTGGCTTGGCTGGATTTTAGAACTTTTCAACTGTCTCCCTATTTCCTCCCGGAATCCGAGAGAAGCTTTCTCCAAAGCCATTCAAGCCCTTAAAGCAGGAGAAGTCATATGCATTTTCCCGGAAGGCCAACTCACACGCACAGGGACACTATGTGCAGCTCGACGAGGACTGGAAATGCTAGCAAAAAAATCACGTTGCCCCATTATTCCCATTTATATGGATGAGCTGTGGGGAAGTATATTCTCCTACTCCGGGAATCGTTTCTTTTCCAAAGCGCCGCAGCACATTCCCTACCGTTTCACAGCGGCCATTGGCTCCCCCATAGAACCGGACAAGGTCAATCCGAGACTAATTATCAACACATTGCGAGAACTATCATCCACCTGTCTGGAAATCGCTGCCAGCATTGGGCGAGATGCCGTATTAAATCGATTAGAACGAATTGCACATAAATCACTTGTATTCACAAAAAACGCACATCTCACGGGCTACGAAATTGCGGAAAGCCTTATGAACGACACGGTTGAAACCGAACAACCGGAACTCAAAAAATGGCTTACGACCCTTTTGAACAGTGCTCGTTCCCAAAGCAGACTGTGTGATTTTTGGATGAATGCCCAGCAATTAGAGCGAGTCAATTCCCTTCAACCCAGAGAACTATTACTCACCAGTGTTGGACAGGAGGAAGTACATGAAACGGTTGCTTCCGTTCTCTGGCCCATACTCACCGGAACCCCAGTTTACCTTATCAGTGATAACGATCACAGCATGCCGGAAGGCATCAAACAAATAGTAGGCTCAGACTTTTTACGCCGTAGGCTTTATAGTTTAATTCCCAAAACGAGAATGCCATTTTATGATTTCAGTGGTTACGGAGATCTGGTTCTACCCAATATCGGTTGGCGTCCCTGCTTAGCCACGGATCGAGGTATCATCATAGCGATGTCTATGAAGAGAAGCGTCTTCAAACTGGACGATGGGACGGTTCAGCTGGGGATGAGAGCCAGGACAAGAGGACGACTCCTGCCCGGATTTTATCAAGAAGCAACCCTTTCCGGAGTCATAGCCGGAGCCACTCTATCACCATCTTATTCTTTGCCACCCAACCTATACCTTGATGAATCAGGTTTTCTAGCAGAACTTCAAACATCCAACAATGAACAATAACTCATCCTCCGCCCGGCTTCCCATACCTCAATATGTGATGACGCTAGCCCATGCCGCAGCCCTGCGTTCAGAAGATCCATACCGCAAAGTAGGAGCGGCCGCACTGGATGCAGATAACCGAGTCATAGGAACAGCTTACAATGGTCTTTATCCCGGCTTCAAAGCACCAGAGACTTTTTGGGCTAGCAGAGATGAACGGCAAAAATATATGCTACACGCAGAAATCAATCTATGCAGTCTATTTCACCGAGGAGAAGCCAAAGTCGTAGCATGTACAACCATGCCATGTACATCCTGTATGCAAGCGCTATGTGCCCATGGCGTAAAAACTATTTATTACTGTGAACCCTATGATAAATCAGAAGCACCGGCTATCGCCAGTCTTTACGGTGTAGAACTCATTCAGGTTACCGATTACCCACTCAGTCAACAATTTCCTCTTGTTCAAGACCGCTAATAAAGCACAGCCCTCCGGATTTTCCCATATGAATCAACCATAAAACAAGGAGATATCAGGCACAAGCTTATCGCCAACCACCCACACAACAAACCATTTCACAATAAGTTAGATCTCAAAAAAGATAAACATTAGGCACATCAACAGACAGTCCAACCTCTAAACTCAACCCCGAAAAAAGCCACCTGAAACAACAGGTGGCTTTAGAAAAATCACACAAATAGATTGATTACCCCACCCAATTCCATGTAATGGGGATTTCAATATCAGGATGCAGGCTATGTTTAACGGGGCAAGTCAAAGCAGCTTGCTCCAACAGAGCTCTATCCGGATGCTCGGCAGAAAGAGGCACCGTGATAACAACTTCCAATTTACCAATACGGCGAGGATCAGCATTCATATGCTTGGCCACTTCAACCGTCATGCCTTCCAAAGAGATTCCCTTGCGACCAGCCACAATACCCATGATTGTACTCATGCACCCAGCAAGCGCAGCCCCCACCAAATCTGTGGGAGAAAAAGATTCCCCCTTCCCATTATTGTCCACAGGAGCGTCCGTAGAAACTTTAGCACCAGATGGTTCGTGAATCATGGCACAATGAAGGCCACCCTCATACGTTGTTTTAGTTTTTACCATGCCTTCATTTTATACAAGGAGCACCGCCATGCAACACACAAACATTGAATATTATCTTTCTTTATGATACCCGCACTCGTGATGAAACCCCTTTTGAAGACAGTCGCCGCAGCCCTATGCATTTTGGCTGGGTATTTCAGTACGGTGGCAGCACAAGACTTTGGTGGCTTTAACTTCGGTGGGACGGAAGGATTCAGCACGCCCCAAGCGACAGGAGCAACACATACAACGGTAACAACCTATAGCAAATCCCCCTTCGTTGTTGTAACAGAACTGACCTTACCTGAACACTGGCACGTTTATTACAAAAATCCCGGATCCGTAGGACTTCCGCTGGAAGCGATATTCAAACCGACACCGGGGTTCCAAGTAGAAGGGCCATTCTGGCAAATCCCAGAACAAGGAGAAGGCTTCGTCAATTTCTACGGCTATAGCGGAAAAGTAAAAATGGCATTCCGCATCACACCTGAGCAAAACGCACCAGCAGAAGCCACATTCACCACATCCCTCACATGGCAAATGTGCGCAGAACAATGTGCATCTCCGGAGACAAAAGATTTTAGCGTTACTCTGAAACAAGGCGATGGCTCAGCCGCCCCCCATGCGCCCGAGCTAACCCAAAACATTGTCGGACTTACCACGCCAACATGGGCAAAAGACATTAAAACACGTATTTCTCAGCAAGGGAAAACCATTACGTTACACATCAGAACCAATGGAACCCCCATGCCAGAAGACGCCGTCTATTTTTTCTGTGACCAGGGAGAAATCAACCCAACCACTCCTCAAAAATTCAAAAAACTGGACGACTCCAACTACGAGTTATCCATGCAATACAACGACACCACAGACGGACTTTACCCCAACAACCTTCCTGACGCAAACAAGAGACAACCACTAACGACTCTCACAGGCATCCTTCGAGCAGGGACAGAAGGGATCAACATCTCAGCAACCGACAAGCCATTCACTGAACAGGAAACAATCGTAAATGAAAATACTCCAAGCACCGTCACCAAGAGTTCTGCATTAATGGGGCTGGGAGAAATCATGTTTTTCATGTTCATTGGAGGCATTATCCTCAATGTCATGCCTTGCGTCTTCCCGGTAATTGGACTCAAAATCATGAGTTTCGTTCAACTTGGAGGAGGTGATCGAAAAAAAGTGTTAGCCCACTCTCTCACATTCGTACTGGGGATTTTAATATCTTTCTGGGTCATTACTGCCATTCTGATTGCACTGAAGGCCAATCTGTTTGATTGGGAATCTCCAAGCGGACCCGGCATCTTCAGTAGTGAATTCTGGCTGGGACTCAACGCCAACGGCGTTGTTAACTGGGCATTCTGGTTTGAAAACCCTTGGGTAAACTTCTGTCTTCTGAGCTTAATGCTAGCCATGGGATTAAGTATGTTTGGAGTCTTTGAAATTGGCGTTAAGGCTACAACCGTTGGTAATGAACTCCAACAGCGCAAGGGATACGCCGGCTCCTTCTGGTCCGGAGCTCTAGCTACGGTCATATCAACTCCATGCAGCGCACCATTTCTGGGGCAAGCCATTGGAGCAGCCATGCTTCAACCACCGCTTGGAATTGTTCTTTGCCTAACGATGATGGGACTTGGAATGTCTCTGCCCTATATTATCCTGGGAGCCTTTCCTGTTCTGACCAAATATCTACCTAAACCGGGAGCATGGATGGAATCCTTTAAACAAGCCATGTCCTTCCTCATGTTTGGCACGGCGGCCTACTTCCTCTGGATTTACATTGCCTTCTTTGATGCAGACAACCATCCTCAAGACATTCTTTTCCTATTCTTTGGACTTGTCTTCTTCTCCATGGCTTTTTGGGTATATGGCAGATGGTGTCCCATGTACCGCAGTAAAAAATCTCGTATCACGGGAGGCATCATCTCGATT
Organism: uncultured Akkermansia sp.; assembly: GCA_964525305.1. Taxonomy (GTDB): domain Bacteria; phylum Verrucomicrobiota; class Verrucomicrobiia; order Verrucomicrobiales; family Akkermansiaceae; genus Akkermansia. The sequence goes on along the minus strand of CAZGGR010000005.1, from coordinate 45,085 downwards.
GTTTTCCTATTAGTCGGACTTTTTTATATGCTTCCGCCAGAAGGAGCATCATGGTTTGGACGTCATTCCGATACCAACCAAGCAGCCGTCTCTAATTCGAAAGAACATCAAGAAGCAGGAACGGTCTGGACGCCATGGACACCATCTGCCATGAAAGCAGCACTGGAAGCAGGACAACCCGTTTATGTCGATTTTACAGCCCGCTGGTGCTCCACATGCCAAGTTAATAAAGCATCCTATACAGAAGAAGTTTTAGCAGCCTTCAACAAACACGGTATCGTGATGATGAAGGCAGATAAAACCCGTACCAATCCTGATATTGATCAAGAGCTAAAAAAACTAGGTCGCACGGCTGTTCCAGTCAACGCCTTGTACTTGCCGGGGAAAAAGCCCATTGTCACGCGAGAACTTCTGTCCCCCTCTTATTTATTGGATTTCCTAAAACAAGAAATGCCCTAATTATTCCCCCGGGAGTTAAGATAAAAACATTTGAACACAATCAAACACACGAACAAGGAAAGCCGTCTAGCTTTCCTTGTTTAGCAATGGGAGCAATGCATCCGCCCAAACCTGATAGCCTTTAGCAGTCAGGTGGACTTTATCCTTAAACATACCTTCACGGAAAGTTCCATCCGAATTTAACAAGCGGTCATTAATAGAAAGAAGGGTTGTCCGAGGAAGTATTAAACGTCGCAATAACGTATTCACTTCCTCCTGACGTTTTCTAAGCAAGCCGTTCGGATCCGGTCCGCACGGAGTTACTTCCATCAAAATCAAATGAGCTTGAGGGAATCGCTTCAATAATCGACTGGCGACCTCTTTAATACCCTTTACCGTATCTTTGGCAGACTGTTGCCCTTTCCACAAATCAATATTATTAGTTCCTACCAAAAGGACACAATGATGAGGAGGCGTCTTTACCGCCAACTTTGTATCATCTATTCTCCACAAAATACTTTCCGTTCGATCCCCGCTAACCCCGAAATTAATTGCCTTCATTGGCAAAAATATACTTTCCCATAGTTCCTTTCCGTCATACTCCCAGCATTCCGTAATAGAATCACCCACAAATAAAACGCCACACTCTTTTCCGAGCAACCTTTCCTTTACCACTTTATAACGAGCAGGGACCCACGGCTGTGTATTTCTTTTAGGGATATCAGGGATATCCGGTGTAACACCATCGGCCACGGACACTGAAAAAACAGAAGAAATAGACAACAACAAAGCAACAACAGGAACAGACGCTTTCATATTTTTTATAATACGCAACACTGTAACAAAATCTTTCTTGGATGGGGAGTCAAGCAGTTACTCTCTGATAGCCTTACCAAATACATCCAACGGCTGAGAATCCAGATGTAGCTCACGAACCAAAAAACGAACCACTACTAAACTCCCCAATGCATCATACAATGCATCATGCCAATGTTTATTTGGCAAAAGAGCATTTACAGAAGCAGTCAAATTCAAGGCATCACACAGGGTAGATAAAGAATAATCGGCCAATCCCGGCACACACATCTTTCCAAGAGCCAACGTATCCAACCACGGGCCAAAACCATGACCGGGGAATCTTCTTAGGAACTTCCGCTCCGTTGCAGGATTATGTCCTACAACCACAGCACCTTTCAACCTAGAACAGATATCCGGCCAAAGAGAAGGAAATGAAGGAGCGTCCGCCAACATCTCCGTAGTAATACCATGAACTTGAGAAGCTGACCATAAAACAGGCTTATCCGTTGCAATATAAGACACCCACAACTCCGGCTCCGCATCCCAAAAAGAACACCCAGCTACACCTACCTGAACAGGCTGATCGGTTTCACCACGGGCCGCTCCGGCAGATTCAAAATCAATAGCGGCAAAACGAACCTTACCAATTATATCAGAAAAGACCGGCATATTAGAACAACTCCAACTGGGCATATTCTCCGGTAGGCATATCGTCATCCATATCCGTATTCTTAGCCCTAGGTTCCGCTACTTTAGTACGCTCCTTCTTGCGGGGGCGCGTGGTATTCATCTCCAGATGGGACAGAATAGCCTTGGCTCTATCTACAATAACGGCAGGCATTCCTGCCAACCTAGCCACCTGAATACCGTAAGACTTATCCGCGGCCCCCTGAACGATTTTGCGCAGAAAGACAATATCCTCCTTCCACTCCCGTACAGCTACATTATAATTCTGCACAGCAGAACGGGAACGAGCCAAATCAGTCAATTCATGGTAATGAGTAGCAAATAAAGTTCGTGATTTTAGGACATCATGCAGATATTCAGCCACTGCCCAAGCAATAGAAAGACCGTCAAACGTAGCCGTTCCTCGCCCGATCTCATCCAGAATAATTAAGGAACGTTCTGTAGCATTATTCAGAATTAGAGAAGTTTCACTCATTTCCACCATAAAGGTAGATTGTCCCCTAGCCAAATCATCACTGGCCCCCACTCGGCAGAAAATACGATCCACCAACCCGATGTGAGCAGATTCTGCCGGCACATATGCACCGATCTGAGCCATCAGCGTAATTAACGCTACTTGGCGAATGTAAGTACTCTTACCAGCCATATTAGGACCTGTAAGCAAGATTAACCTGTTTTCCTCCGGTTCCAAAAAAGCGTCATTAGGGACAAAAACATCGCCAGAAACATTCTGTTCAATAACGGGATGACGACCGTTCACAATACGTAACATCATGGAATTATCTAATACCGGACGACAATACTGGAACTGCAGAGCTCCATCTGCCAGCCCCAACAAAACATCTAACTCAGCCATGGCATCCGCCGTCACTTGAATATTGTCAATATACCGACCGACCTCCTCACGCAACAGAAGAAACTGTTCATACTCCAATTGACGAGCCCGCTCATCTGCCCCCAAGATAGTATTCTCCATCTGCTTAAGTTCCGGAGTAATAAAACGCTCCGCATTCACCAGCGTTTGCTTACGCTGATAATCGGACGGGACCTTATCATAGTGACTCTTGGTTACCTCTATGTAATATCCAAAAACATTATTAAAGCGTATCTTCAATGAATCAATCCCCGTACGCTTGCGCTCCTTTTCCTGAAGCCTAGCCAACCATTCCTTACCATCACGGGACGCCAAGCGTAATTCATCCAAGCCAGCATGAAATCCTTCTCTGATCAAACCGCCCTCCTTAATCGTCACAGGAGGTTCATCCACCAAAGCACGTTGAAGCAACTCTACCAACTCATCAAAACACCCCATTCTAGAGCGAATACTTATCAACAAATCCCCCCCTCCGGACAGAGAATCCAAATCATCTCTTAATGCAGGGATACGAGCCAAAGAAGAAGCCAAGGCCTGAAGATCACGAGCATTACCTGCACCCTGGGAAATACGACCACTCAAGCGCTCCATGTCCCTTACATCTTTCAAGCTTTCCTTCAGTTTACTCATCAAGAAAGGCTCTTTCAACAGAACAGCTATCACCTCTTGTCGAGCCAACAGCTTGTTCAAATCACACAAAGGATGCAACAGCCAATCCCTCAATTTTCGAGCCCCCATAGGAGTACTCGTCCTATCCATGATCCCCAACAGAGACAACTTAACGCCACCCCGAGAATCCACCAAATCAAGATTTCGTTGGCTGGCCTGATCAATCAGAACAGCATTCTCCGCCGCCCTCACGGAAATACGGCGCAAATGATCTGTAGGACGATGTAATTGGTAATTTAAATAATGCAACACTGCTCCGGCAGCACCTAAAGCAGCTGTCATTTCGCCACAACCGAAGCCATCTAATGAATGCACCTTAAAATGACTCAGCAAAGAAGGAATAGCCGTAGCAGCCAAAAAAGTATACCCATCATAATACAACGTGGGGCGCACTCCGGGGAAACAATCAATCTGCTCATCACTGATCAAAAGTTCAGCCGGAGCAATACGAGACAATTCATCCAAAAGCAAATCCATATGCTCAAACTGAGCAACAGAAAACTCACCCGTCGTATGATCCACACACGCCAACCCCAAATATTTTTTCTCCTTATATAAGGCTACAATATAATTATGTCGGGAAGAATCCAGCAGATTCATGTCAGCCAAAGTCCCGGCAGATATCACCCTCGTCAACTCCCGTTCAACCAATTTACCAGGTTGTGGGACCGTTGTCTGTTCAGCAATAGCCACTCGTTTTCCGCTCTGCACTAAACGGCCAATATATCCTTCTGCACTGTGATGCGGTACGCCACACATCGGGATACCATGCCGCTTCGTTAATGTCAGTCCCAGAATAGATGATGCTTCTTTAGCATCCTCAAAAAACATTTCGTAAAAATCCCCCAACCGGAAAAACAACAGAATATCTTCCGGCAAGCCCTTCTTCATACGAAGGTATTGATCCATCATCGGGGTTGAAGCAGGTCCGGAATTACTCATAAATAACGGTGGAAGAGTAATCCGATTACGGCGTCAAAGCAAGATTGGAATCCAGACAAAAAAAACCTTTCTTGCCCATTCTTTCCGACATACATATCAACCATCAATATTCTCCATAAAAAAGAAAACGTACCACAGACATTGTGGTACGTTTTCAACAACTTCGCCGGTGGGTACATCAATACTCCACAACCGGAGCGTCCTTCCACAATGTATCCATTCCGTAGAACTCACGCGTTTCCTGCCCCATGATATGAACCATCACATCAATGTAATCCACCACGGACCACAAGGCAACCGGAGTATCTTCCACATACGTAGGCAAAGCCCCTGCTTTTTCCTGCACAGATTCTTCCAATTCACGGATAACAGCGCGCAGATGAGGGACAGATAAGCCCGTACAAACCACCATAAAATCCGTCAGAGAAGACATACCCCGCAAGTCATACACACGAATATTTTCAGCCTTGGCATCATCTGCCGCACGGGCGCACAACTTGGCTAACGCCATTGCATCATTAACAACCATAATTAATTTATTTCTACTATCTTATTCCTTTTCTTCAGAGTTACCTTCCCCGGATACTTTTTCCTCAATAGAGTCAGACTCTTTTTGTTCGTTCTCCTGATTATTCTCTTGCACATTATTCGCTCTATCCTTTTCAGGAGTGTCCTTTTCTTCTGCGGGAGAATACTCTTCATCAGGCATGGGAGGAGGAGTCACCTTTTCCGGAGGATTTTTCATTTCCCCATATTCCAAAATATCCATAACTTGAGAGCCCTCCAGCGTTTCATATTCCATCAGAGAATCCGTCAAGATATCCAGCTTATCTCGATTCTCCGTCAGAATAGACATAGCCCTAGCATAAGCACCATCCACCAAAGCGCGAACCTCGGAATCTATCAATTCTGCTGTAGATTCCGAATAATTGCGGGTTCTAGTACTCAAATCACGGGCAATATAAACTTCCCCCTGATGCTCACCGTATTCGATCAGTCCCAGCTTATCGCTCATACCAAACTCACAGACCATGCGGCGGGCCAAATTGGAAGCACTTTTAATATCTCCAGTAGCTCCACTAGTCACATCGCCAAAAACAATTTGCTCAGCACAACGTCCACCCATAGCAACGACAAGTTGATCCAGCATTTCAGAACGGAGCTGATGCATCTTATCGTCAGATGGCAACCACATCGTCATCCCTAAAGCACCCCCACGAGGGATAATAGTCACGCGATGCAATGGCTCACTGTGAGGAGTTTTCAGCAAACAGATAGCGTGCCCAGCCTCATGCACAGCCGTAATTCGACGTCCACGTTCATTGATAGCCAAACTGCGTCGTTCTCGTCCCCAACTAACTTTATCGCGAGCCTCTTCCAATTCGGCTTCTGTAATCTCCTTCAGACCTTTACGAGCAGCCAACAATGCAGCCTCATTGACTAAGTTCGCCAACTGAGCACCGGAAAAACCGGACGTACCACGAGCAATCCGTTCAAAACCGACACCCGGGGCCAGTTTCACCTTTTTACCATGAACCTTCAGGATTTGTTCTCGACCACGCACATCAGGGAGATTCACTACGACCTGCCGATCAAATCGACCGGGACGTAATAGAGCAGGGTCCAAAATATCTGCGCGGTTCGTAGCGGCAATAACAATCACATTGGAATTGTTTTCAAACCCATCCATTTCCACCAGCAACGCATTCAATGTCTGCTCACGTTCATCATTACCGCCCCCCATACCATAACCGCGCTGGCGACCGACGGCATCAATTTCATCAATAAAAATCAAGCTGGGAGCAGTTCGTTTGGCTTGCTCAAACATATCACGAACACGACTAGCCCCCACACCTACAAACATTTCCACAAAATCCGAACCACTAATGGAATAAAATGAAGCCTTAGATTCCCCAGCGATAGCTCTTGCCAGCAAAGTCTTACCCGTACCGGGAGAACCCACCATCAACACGCCACGAGGAATAGTAGCACCCAGATCCCGGAACTTTTGAGGATTACGGAGGAACTCCACCAACTCCCACACTTCTTCCTTAGCCTCACTAATACCGGCAACATCCTTAAACGTTACTTTGTTTTTATCAGGAGAAATCAGCCGAGCACGACTTTTACCAAAACTCATTGCCCCCTTGGCCCCTCCACCTTGGGCGCGGAACATAAAGAACAAAATCACCAAAATAAGAACCACAGGCAACAGATTCAACAAAATGCCGCCCCATGAACCAGACTCACGCTTAAATTTCGTATCCTGCCCCAACAACTGTTTAACACGATCCCCCTGGAACTCTAATGTAAAAGGCACCTCCACACGCTCGAATCGCTTCTTGTCCAGAGAAGAATTTCCCGTTGCCGCAGGCCAAATCCGAGTGGCTATCTGCCCAATCAGCACATTCTGGACACCATCACCCATCAGAACAATGCCATTGTCCCCTCCGACAATGCGGCCTTCCAAGGCCAATTTGTTAAACTCAGACACAGAAATCTTTTCTGCTCCGGTCGGGACAACCACACTTGAATGATGATCACCGTCATGAGACAAGCTACCCACCACTTTATATTCGGGCAGCTCATTCAGCAAAGGCTTGTCACGATCAGGCAACGACATGGAATAAGACAGCACAAAAGGCTTTAATTCGACCTTAGGTTGAATGTCATCTTTATAAACCAATGCTTGAATCACTCCCTCCTGCCCATCCTCACTCAGCACCACTTCTACGGGAGACTTAGGATCATCCAACAGAACCCGACCAGACTTATACTGTTTTTCAAAGTCTTCCAAACTCTCCTTATGAGGCCCTAATCCAAAAGAATCAGGGGCAAAAAAGCCAAAAGCTAAGACGCCTACGATAAGAATAAGCATAACCCATACGCCCCAGTTGGGGGAATCGGATTTTCTAGGATCGGATGGCTTGGGAGGGCGAGGTGAATTGGGTGGCATTCCGTCAGACATAATGTGATTATCACACAGAAATTAATAAATCGGGCAACATCATACGCGAGACCTTGTAAAATAAAACTTTTTTCCGAGACATATCCCCCCGCCTCTATAAAAAAAATACCATATTTATGGCAAAAAAACATCCTACGACATACATCAATACCTCAGAAATGCCTCAATCTCATTTTCTTTTTTTACGACGGCCATCATGATTAGCACTTTCTCCATTCATCCGCTGACGAAGCCTTTCCTTCCACTGAGGCATTTTTCTTTCTGTTGAGCCATCCTGTTTCTGTTGGATACTTGCACGGCTTAGCTCATGAACCTGACGCCGCATAGCCTGGATTTCTGCCAATTTTTTAGCACGTCGGATTTCTATTCGTTTACTTACCTCCCCGTGAGCAGAAGTAACGTGCCACGGTCCGATGCGATGAGGATACGTAATTGGGGCACAAATCAATTCTGCATCCAAAAACCGCATCGATCCTATCAATAGATTTTTCACATTTGCCAATAGCCCGCCATCCGACCAAACCCCACCCATACCCATTTCCAACAGGAATGCCAAATGTAACGATTTCGCCTCCGAAGCCAAAACAGAAAAGTTCCTCAACGAAATTCCCTCTGCCGGCGTTTCATCCGGAGCAGCAACAGACGCCGCACGAAGAAGAAACATCGTATCGCGAACCTTACGGTTTAATGCATTAACCAAATCCCCCACCCGAGGACGGGCATCAAAACGATAATCCTTTACCTCCACCAACCACAAATCGCGTTTCTCCGGATGATACAACAGGAAATCCATCTCCTTACATCCGCCACAAAAATTCTGTGCTCGACGAGAATAAAAATCCGAACATTCAATACGGCACACCACATAACCTTCATCAATCCAAAACCGATGAACGCCCTCCACAAAATAAGCCTTTGTCAACCTATGACTCATAGCTCAATTTTAAGTACCTATCTGCCTGCTCTATTTCAGCCTCCAGAGACTGAATAGGCCCTATATCTTCCAGAGTATCCCCCCAAGACACCCTCACACCAGAACGTCTGCCATGCGGCACACTCATTCCAAAAAACCTTCTCTGCACATCTGAGTTACGTGGTTCAGCAAGCTGAATCATCAACTCTCTCAATAAAAACAGACTATGAGAAGACAGAATTACCTGAACTCCAGTTTTGGCAAGCCCCGTCAGAGTTTTCACCAAAACAGGGAGATGTAAAGCATTCAGATTCATTTCTGGTTCATCCCAAAACAAAACGGAACCTTTTTTCACGACCCCGTTCCGGATCAAATAACTCAATGTACCAAGTCGTTTGAACCCTTCTGCCACCAAACTCATCTCTATAGGCTGCTGACCTGAACGCTGCAAAAAGAATCGACCGTCCTGCTTCAACACTTTCCCACCGATAATTTTTTCCAATCGTCCCAACACTCGCCCAGCCTCTGTAGCAATAGTCACAGCATCAGTATCTTTATCCAGATACCGGCAAAGATCCCAACTTCCGCCATCGAGAAGCTCCGGGAATCTACTTCCGACCTGAACGAAACTGGGATAAATCGTCAAAGCATCCCTAGCAGCCAAAAACACCACAGGATCATTCAAAAATCGTTTCGGCAACTCCTGAATCGTCAATCCTTCTTCCTCATGCCCTGCATGAAAACTAAACGACAAATTACCCATGCCTTCCGGCACACCATCCCCCTCCAGAGAGACCTCTACTTGGGCGTGAGCATTCCCTCTGTTCAACGCAGTCAGGCCAGCCAAATCACGGGCAGCAAAAACCCTCATCAAATCCTTCCGCAACCTTTGTTCCTCAGCCCATTTATCAGGCAAAGACTTCTTACCTCCATCAGAACTCCATTTAGCAACGGTATAACACAATTTCAGCAAATGACTTTTACCGGAATCATTACCGCCCACCACCACATTGATTCCCGGTACAAACTCAACATGTTCCCGTTCAGGAAATACCGTCACACCGCTCACCAGCAAATCATGAATCATACCATTCATGATGTAACACAAAAAGCCATGACGTAAAACAAAAAGAAACCTTTCCCCATTACAAAAACGCCTCCAGAAACACGATGCATTTTAAGCTTTCCATTAACAGATGCCCCATTAAAGTAATCGACATGAGCGCACAATGGACAACCGTCAAGGAATATACGGATATCAAATATGAAACAACAGACAATGGTAGCATCGCCAAAATCACCATCAATAGGCCTCATGTTCGCAACGCATTCCGGCCCTTAACCGTACAAGAAATGCTCCATGCTTTTAACGCCGCTCATGAAGATCCCAAAGTCGGAGTCGTTATTTTGACCGGAGAAGGCCCGGATGCTTTCTGCTCCGGCGGTGACCAAAAAGTACGAGGGAATGCCGGCTATATCGGCGATGATGGTGTACCACGGCTGAATATTCTAGATGTACAACGCACCATCCGCACCATGCCAAAGCCAGTTGTAGCCATGGTTGCCGGCTACGCTATTGGAGGAGGGCATGTTTTGCACATTGTCTGCGATCTTACCATCGCTGCAGACAACGCCAGATTCGGGCAAACCGGCCCCAAAGTTGGCTCCTTTGATGGAGGGCTAGGCTCCTCCTACCTAGCACGAATTGTAGGGCAGAAAAAAGCTCGAGAAATCTGGTATTTGTGTCGTCAATACGATGCTCAGCAAGCATTGGATATGGGATTAGTCAATACCGTTGTCCCCTTGGAAAAACTGGAAGAGGAAACCTTATCCTGGTGTCGGCAGATGTTACAACACAGTCCACTGGCACTCCGTTGCCTGAAAGCATCCCTGAATGCAGATTGTGATGGACAGATGGGGTTACTGGATCTAGCGGGCAATGCAACGCTACTCTACTATATGAGTGAAGAAGCCAAAGAAGGCAGAAATGCCTTTGTTGAAAAACGCACTCCGGATTTTTCCAAATACCCCAGACTTCCGTAACCTTATTTGCTTCACATGATGCCCACCAGCCCAGATAAAGAAGGTATTCCCAGGGATAGTGCGCCATCCCCGCACGCCCTGCCGGAACATGAAAATATTGTAGAAAACTTCTACGAGCCGGAAATCCAAGAAGAAAGAGAAAAGCCGACCACAAGGAAAGCGTCCTTTTCTTTGATCGGCAATCTTATCTTCCTATTAACGATAGCTATCTTAGTTACTATCTCTTGGATGGTCTACACATCCTGGTGTCCGCAGCCTACGGACACCATCCCCGGCTTCCGACAAAAAGCTCAAGCTCCGGACATTCCTAAAATACTAAAACAAGCCATCACCAGAGACGCTTCCGTTTCCTTCTCCGAAGAAGATATTAACCGCTATCTAGCGTCCTCTCTCCATCCTCAACAACATGGACCTATGGCCATTTTTGCCACCAACCCGGCAGTAGGCATTCGTCTGCACGGAGGCAAAGAAAAAGAAGATGGTTCCATGGGGAATGGATACATGGAAATCATTATCGAACGCTATACAGGCGTTGATTCCCGACAAACAATTTCTCTGTTCCTAACCCCCTTCCAATCCTTGGATCCACACAACTATATGTCTGTACTGACCCGTTTTGAATTCTATAATGATGAAACGTTGCCGGGGGGCATTCACATAGGAGGAACGATTGGCAAACTTTCCGTGCCGCAAGGGTACATGATTTTTCTTTTACCGGCGTTTGAAAACCTACTCCAGACTTACTTACCCATTGTTCATATGATTGAAGAAAACGGCATGGGCATCCACATCTCTGAAGGACGGCTGAATCTGACCCCGCCCCAAAAACGCACCTTATAAAACGCCAGAGAGGCATCTCATAAGCAGCTTTCAGTAGACGGGTAAAGGCATCTGAACTGATGAATAGTCAGTCACGGAGCCGTCACTTTTTCTCCAAATCACGCACCATCAGAGTCATGTATTCTTCTGCCCAGGAATAAGCTATCTGGCCGGCATCATTAAACACAGCAACCAACCGGATAGAATCCCTGCCATCGGAAAAAACCAGAATCGTTTCATCCTTTTCAAAATCATACCGGGCTTTTCCCAACTTAAACGCCGGATGCTTACGTTCCGTTTTTAACCAAATCTGAGCTTGTGCCAACGTTTTTCCACGTAAAGAACGAGAATCCTTAAAAACACGTCGAGCCGCATTCATCGCAGCCGGGGAGGACACAACCATACCATCCCGAAACGGACGAGTTTCCCACATTCGGTCAATATCCCGCTCCAATGAGCCGCTCATTCCTCCGGAAAGGAAAAACACAGCAACAGGCCACAGCAACAGGCCTCCTACAACCCAAGCCGTCAATCGTTTACGGCTACGAGAAAGAGCCACAATACCCTGTGCAATTTTCCCCCATTTTTCTACTAATTCCCGATCAGCCTGACCAAATAAAAAGTTCACCTGCTTGCGATCTATTCCCTTACGCAGTTCCGCCACGGTTTTACCCTTCTCAGGAGACAAATCATCCAACGTAAGACTACCATCAACAAAATACCGGTAGATTTTGGGCCACAACATCGGAACAACAGCAAATCGGATAGTCAACAAAACCGCACTTCCCACCAAACAACCACATACCAGCAAATAATCAAATTCATTGCTGAAAAAATAATCCGGCCTCCACATCCAAATAAAAGGAGCAACCAGATAAATACCCAGAGCAAAAAAACACCATGACCACACAATAGCAGAAAAACGGTTAACTGCCGTCATCACCCCAATCAACAATAGAAGCCCCCCCAAAGCTATTCCCCAAGGGAATGCTCCATATATGGCCCCCCAAAAAGCCATCATCATTACCGCAATACCCGCGGGTTGCCGAAACTTTTGCATACTCGTAACGTAGCATGCCCCAATATCGACATCAAGGCAGATACATTCCGCAGTCACACAGTGAACTCAAGCTCTTTCCCCCCTTCATCAGCCTTTATTTCAACCAACCATACTCCATAATGAGAGCCGCTTCCACTTCTGCATTCTTTGCAGCCTCATTATCCAGATCTGTATACATTTTTCGAATATCCTTCATCTGCTCCAAATATTCATCCCCAGATGCAGACAATCTGGACTCCTTAAACGCTATCTCTTTCAATAAAACACCACGCCAAAGCTCGTATCTTCTACGGCTTTCCAATAATGTTGCAATTTTTATTCGGCGCTTCTGCAAATCCATAACTACAGAGCGTTGCATCAAGTCATGGCTCTCCTTGGCCGATTTATATTGAAACCATGATGTCAATCGCGTATCCAATTCTTCCCGCAAGCTCATATTCACCTGCATATCTCCCGCTCCAGCAAAGAAACCACCATAAGTACCACCAGTACTGGAAAACAAAGACGGACTATAAAAATTAATATCCACAGACGGAAAGAAATTCATCCTAGCATTCAACACCTGCAGACGGGACGCTTCCAATTCCATGGCGGCCATCGTCACCACCAGCAAGTCCAATTTTTTTGAAGCGGCTTTGTATTTCTCCCAATCCAACCTGGGCATTGTTTCCGGTTTTATCAACCAACGAGCCTCCATACTTCCCAGCAATGTTGCAAACCCCTGCGAGATTTCATCCAAACTCTTTTCCCACTCTTTATCCAACTTCTTTCTCTGCACACCATCATCGTCATAAGGCAACGACTTCAGCTGATTATTATAGCTGATTTGAGCATTACGATAAGAAATAGTTTGCTGATACAGCCTGGAAATCAACTCTCTTTTTTTCATTTCCAGCGTCTTTTCTGCCGTGTATACGGCAGCCTTTGCCGAATAATAATCAAAAGGTATCTGTGTAATGGAAGGCATATTGAACAAAATATTCGTATTGTACTCCACGTCATCGGCCGTCACCTTAGATAAATCGCTCAACTCTTTCGTCAGCATCCAGTCTAAATTTACTCCGGGAATGATCTGTGTAAAAACGTTAACAACAGCTCGTTTGGTTGTTTTCAGCGACTGCTCTGACTTTTTCAGATCTATATTTCGCTCCATCATCAAAACCACAGCCTGATTCCAGGAAATCTCTTGTCGAGGTAACTGAGACCATTCAGGGACGGTATCCATTTTTTTTATCAGTTCCCCTGTTTTTCTTTCCATATGCTTTTCCAGCGAACAAGAAGTCCATATACCTACACAGAGGCACACACATACAGCTCTCCTCAGCCACGCCTTTTTCAACGAGGGATTCAGGGAAATAAAAAACATACAAGCCACTGTTTCATAACCTCTACCTCTGAAAAGTCAAGCTCTAACACGACAAACAACAAATGCACCTCGATCTTCCAATTTTCCCATCTAAAACGATCATCGTGCACAAGGAAAAACAAAAAAACCGTCTACTCCGGACTTCCTATCTTGACAAATCATATCTAATATAGCAGTTTACCGAAAAGTTATTAACCTCGTTATGATGCGTCGTCTTTCCACACCATTTTCCGTAGTCTGTTGCTCTCTTGGTCTTCTCGCTCTGACTCATTGCGGCGGAAGTAATTCTGATGCAGAAGGATTTGCTCCCTCCGTCCTTGGTGCTAAAGTAATGAGCATCCAAATCACAGGCATCACAGATGCCAATATTGCACCAGCTGATATTTTGGAAGTATATACCGATGAAAACGGAATGTTCTCCGCCGCGACCCAAGGAGAAGCCATTTCCATGTGGAATGGAGCGGGTATATACTTCTACCAAAAAACGGGCAAAAACACCGCATCCTTTTCCTTGGTTTACAACAATAACGATGGTTCCGCTACAGAGCCCAGCAGCCGCATGAACTCCATCAACGTGCCGCAATTAACCTTTAGAGACGACTACCATGCTTCTTCCGGAGAAGGAGGAGCTAACATTGCCTATTTGGAAGCTAGCGACAGACAAAACCCGGTTACCGTTCCTGACGTCACGGTCAGCGTCAATTTCATCTCTCAGTCTTAACTTTTTATTTACAGAACATGAAATCCTATCTTTATATTTCTGCCGCCCTTGCTACCGGATTAAGCATCCTTTCCGGATGTGGAGGTTCAAGCTCCAGTGAACAAGTTTACCTCCCTGTAGGTCTTCAACGCACTGTAGATATTAACCTTCCAGAAGGAGAGCCTTATATCTTTAGTTTTATTGTTGAGTCTGCAAGCAATGCCACCATTTACACAGGAACCAGTCCTTCCTCTTCCGTTGCTTCCATTCACATTATCGGGTATGTTCCTGCCAACGACACAGCAGAACAAATTGGGTTCTATTGGACTTCTAACGATGGGACAGCCACAACCGGACTTAATGCGCTTGTCATCCTAAACAACGTCAGAAATCTTAGCGAAGGAATTGGCTCTGCGACATGCAGCGTCAGAGATGCCGAATACACTCAAACAGAAACGCAGCAAGACAACTGCCAGGCAACAATTAGAGATTTCCGAGGCGTCAGCTCTGAATCCTAAAAAGTTCAACCCATATTTTCTAAAAATCCCTTTCCGAATCATCACGGAAAGGGATTTTTATTTATCGGTTAAAAGAAAAACCCGACTTTCTTTCGACAAGCAAAAGCCATCAGTCATCAAAGGGACATCTCATGACTTTGTCCACTAAAACTTAACCTTTGAAAACTACTTAAGAACTTTACCTATAGGCCTACAGGCAGAACAGGCAACGGGAATAGAAGAAAGCAATACACACACTACCAACGAGATTCCCAGCAGCCATAGATCCTGCTGTATATCGGCATAAGTCAGCACCGAATTCCCAAGTTTAAAAAACTCACCCAGCACAATTTTTTGACTCTTCATAAACGCCAGAATCGCTCCGACAAAAGAAACACCGATCAAGAACATATTCTCAACGATAAACGCCAGAATCAGCATCAGAGGACGAACACCAAAGCTTTTCATTAACGTATAAACATACTCATTCTGTCGGAACTCCATTGAGGCTAAAGCAGTCAAAAGAATTCCGACAATCACAGCTATTCCCAGAGAAAAACCGGTTCGGCACTCCATCTGATTTCCCATTAATACCTCCAGCCTGTCCAACAATCTTACATGGGTTTGAACCATCGTCATACTGCCATCATAACGGACAATATTATTCAACGCTTCTTCTATATTCCGAATATTCTCTGCCGTCATTTCATGAACTCGGATAACATAACGACAATTCTCCATCGGAGCATCCAAGCCGGCACTGAATGTTCCTTCCGGAGCTAAAATAACCCCGAACGGATACAACCTACACAACAAATGATTTTCCGGCAAAGGAGACGCATTCAATGAAAAAACAAAATCAGCAATAGAGACCTCACAAGGTCCCGGATGCAATGGGCTACGGTTAGGATTGTACAGAAGAACGGAAGCTACATCTTCCAGGCCTAAATCAGCCAACAACGCGCAAGACTCCATACTGTACTCTAACACAGGCAACACAGTCTTACCCATACGAGCTCCCCCCACACGAGAATCATTCAACGCCAAAACATCACAACGATACAAAGCCGGTAATTCATGCTGCAATAAATCTTTTTTGGAAGGATCGCCGTCTTTAATCGTATCAAAAACAACAATCAGATCCGCTCCGTTCTTCCTGATTTCATCTTGCAGCATTTTTGCTGAAAGAACATAGTTTGCTAAAAACGAAAGAGCACACAAGGAAAGGAAAAATGCCACCAACACCCGAGACAAGGGACTGGCCGGACGCTCCTTCCACCGGTGAAAAGTATCCTTAACGAGATACAGACAAGTTAAAATCAATGATTTCATGTGTCAGGTCAAACAGACGGGAATCATGCGTACTTAAAATGCAGATTTTGTTCGACGGATACTCCCTAATCAACGTCTTAATAATTTCCGTATTGTCGTCATCCAAACCGGAAGTCGGTTCGTCCAACAGCAATACATCCGAATCTTTCATCATCGTGCGAGCCAATGCTGCCCGTTGAGCCTGCCCCCCGGACAAACTTCCCGCTTTTTTATGCCTTAATTCTTCCAACCCCAATCGAGCGATCAAATCATCCGCTCTTTGCATCCATTGTTTTTTGGGGAGCATAGCCATTTCTGCGCACAACTGCAAATTTCTTTCTACCGTGGCTAAAGGGAGAAGGTTGAGCCCCTGAAACATATAGCTAACCTCTTTACGACGATAAAGAGAATCAGCCACAACTTCTCGTCGAGGAGTAATAACTCTGCCAATCTGCGGCTTTAAATACCCTGCCAATATTTTCAGCAACGTTGTTTTTCCGCATCCCGAATAACCTTTCAAAATGGTAATGCCAGAACCAAATGCTCTATTATAGTTTTCAAAAATCCACTGTTTTCCAGAATAACTGAAACAGACGGATTCACACAACAGCTTCATTTTTTTCGAACGATCAATTCCGTTTCCCCATTAACGACCAGTTCCAATTCCGGATGAACCTTTTCAAGCAGTTCTTGCCAAGAAGAACACTTCTTCCCTTCCGGATGAGAAGCCAACTTTACTTTATTAAGATGAAAAACCTGCTCTTTCGGCATATAATAAAGCCTGCCCGTACAATTAGATCCCAGCATAGCATGAGCACGATCATGATCTTCATGAGGTAAGCGGAAAAAATACGCGAGCAAGTCACCACCGCCGGAAATGTTCTTTTCTACCCGTTTAAAGGCAAATGTTCCCTTAAGTGCAGAACCATCTCCCATCGGAACAATCAAAGAGAGAGAATCCGGAGGAAGATTCGTCAACTCCGGTTCTGCAATAGAAATCGTCAGATAATAGGAAGAATCATCACAGACAGTCGCAATCGGAGAAGCAGCATCCAAATACAAAGAAACACTGTTATCCCGTGGAAAAGAAAATTGATACTGTAAACGCCCATCAAACGGCATTCTGAGAATATACTTTTCCTCTTTTTTACGGAAATCTAACCGAGGCTTGCTTTCCACCATAGCAAGCTCCTTTTTGACAAGCTCTATTTTGTCTTTTAATGCCTTAACTGCCTTTTTCCCGCTTTCCGGTTGTTTGCTGGCGTATTGTTTTTCTTCACTTGAAAGAGAAGAATAAAACTTAATTTCCTCCAACTGCTTTTCCAACTTTGATAGTTCTTCTTCCTTGGCAATACGGTCTTTCAGGATTTTAACTTCCAGCTCCTTTCTCTCCATTTCAATCTCATCCTCATTAACCGTTGCAATAATGGCATCCTTCGGAACACGGCCATCTGCAGAAAGCCAATTACTGACAATACCGTCAGCCGGCATGGTAAAAGAACGTATCCTTTCCGGGACAATTTTAGCTCTGAATGCTTTAATAAAACAAGCCTCCCGCGATGCCTTGAGCACCTCATCGCCTGCGACCGATTCAGAACCCAAACAACAAAGAAACAATCCTGAGCATAACAATACACTCAAAAGACGTTTCTTTGCCTTTCCTTCCATATTATTTAAACAGGGCTTTGCTTGGCATTAAGATCAGCAAAGCCCTAAAAAACAATCTTAACTCCGAGTCACAGTATAACTTACCATGCCTTCTGTTGCAGAATAGATGATACTTTCTTCATCATCATCACCAGGTATCTCATAAGAAACGGAACCGGTAAATGAGCCTCCACAGTTCTCATCAGCTCGATCTGAAGCAAAAGAAATATTCGCATTCACAAAAATCTTATCTCTATTTGTCACAATCACAGGCCCAGGCTCAGTCCACTGACCTGATGCGACAGTGAAATTACCACGTAAAATCGCGGTACGCCCCGTTCTGCGATAGACTACAGAAGCGACATTCAAAGGAGAACTTTCATTACTACTGGCAGCATTGATACTAACGCCAGGAAGATCAGAGCCATTACCCACCAGCTTAAGGATAAGAGGCCATGGACTAGCAGCAGCAGGAGAAGTCAACGATGCACTCAAATCCAGCATCGTTGCATCAGGAAGAGAATCACCATCACCGCTATCGCTACCGCCACCACAGGAAAAAAGGCCGAAGCTTACAGCTGCCACAGAAAGGGAAGAGAATACACACCTGTTCATCAATCGGGAAAACATAAGGGAACGCTTTTTTTCAAGGATAATGATTCCATTCAGTGCGTCAATACATAAATAAAAGAATCTTTATTCCTTCGATTCAAGCTCCCGCTTTGCGGTTGGAAAATACCCTACCATCCCTAATGACGACCAAGCAGGGGGAAAAGAAACGGCACTTCATCACTAAACAGAGCAACCCTCAAGCCTAACCGGTCTGCTCCAGGCGTCGTTTGAGAATAAAACCGGTCAGCAACAGAGGAGCCGTCCCCATCAGGAACAAGACCAAAGAATCCTTCCACTGAGTGGGAATTGTTCCATCATCTGCACTATAATCAGAAGCATCAGGATTCCCTCCCGAACTTCCCCATGGTAAAGGTTGACGGCGAGCCAAAAAGATTTCCGGGCTATCAGACGCTTCACGACTTACGCGTTGAATCTCAGCAGACTCATCTAACATCACCACGCGGTCATTCACATAAAATGATTTAACGGAAGGTTTCCCTTTACCCAGACGTTCCAATTCTTCAATTGTTTTTCTATAATTTTTTTCTGAGCCATCCAATGCGGCACGCCTCACACGGCGAACGAACTCTTTAGCCTGTTGGGGGTTATCTGCACCAATTGCAGCGATATGAAGCAAAGCCATCTTAAGCAACTTAAACTCTTCAAACTCCTTATTATCCAAATTAGGGAGTTTTTTCAGTTCATCCACTTTCTCCTGAATTGTTTCTCTCTCTCGTTCCCAAACATTTTTGGAAGCCTGATTCACCTCCATCATTTCAAAAGAATACCGTAGGGGGCAAAACTCTGCGACAAGAGGGACACGTCCCGGTTTGAGCCTGCCATGTTCATCCGTGCGGTGAGCGGACCACGGGATAAACTGATTCATTTCATCAAAATGGACAATGGCACCAGCCATCAATATTTGAGGAATCAACAACAAGGGGACCATATTCAGAGCCGCTCGTTCTGTTTTGGCAAACACGGAAACCAACAAAGACAAACTTACACCGATAAAGGAGGTCAGCGTCATGGTCCCCAAATAAAACAGGAACATTTCATGGATTTCCAAAATAGCATTCCCTACCCATAAAAACAGAGCCGACTGGACAGCAGAAAGTCCCGTCAACACCAGCGTTTTAGCCAACACATACCCGGATACAAAAACCTTAGCGTTACTCTCTCTCTTCAGGAGAGCCCTATCCTTAAGCACTTCACTAGCAGCACCAGTCAACCCCAAAAACATGGCCACAATAGTTGCCAAGAACAAATAGGAAGGGATATGCAAAGCCGTTGCAAACGTATACTCCGGACTAGAAGAAGCGCGCAGTGTCACGGAAATCAACAAAGCCAACACAGGCCCCTCCAACAACATGGTGTACAACCCCATACGACTGCGAACTCGCCCTAAGAATGTACGCACAACCCAAATTCGGAAAAGTCGCCAAAGCTGTATTACACTACGTTTGGGAGCGGTCGGGAACTCCAGCGTTCCTTCATACAGCGTTCTGGGTGCACCACCTTCATGATGATATCCCATCACATTACGGAATCTAAACCCTTCAAAACGCTCCTGCCACAAGCGAGGATGTTGCTTTCTGCGACGGTCATGCCAAGAAAGAGGAGCTTCCAACACCTCAAATACGTAATCTGCCCCCCCCGCCAATCGAGCCTCTTCAGATACATCAATAGCCATATCGGCGGCGGCCTTGCGAAAATACCGCATCATTCCCGGAACGTCACCCCAATAAGCCATTTGCCCACCATGATCTAACACCAATACTTTCTGAAATTGATTCAGAATGCTTGTACTAGGACGATGCATTGTGGCAATCACCATTTTGTCACGGCTCATGCTCTGCATTGTCTGCATCACCAGCTTGGCATCAGACGAAGAAAGACCACTGATCGGTTCATCCAGCAAAAACACATCAGCAATACCCGCTAAATCCAAACCCAGATTCAAACGAGTTCGTTCCCCATCAGATATTGTACGCTCATTCATTTCACCCACACGCCGGGAAGCAATGTGAGTCAACCCCAAAAACTTCAAAATAGCATTCACACGCCTCATACGTTCCGAACGATTCAGCCGAGGCCGTCTGATAATGGTCGCCTGAGCGATATGCTCAGAAACACTCATAGCCGCATCCAAAATATCTTCTCGGGGGATAAAGGCTATATAAGGACGGATGAGATCCGGCGCACTATACAAAAGCTGATTATTATAACGGATGCATCCGCGCGTAGGAGCCAGTTGCCCGGCCAACATAGAAAGCAAAGTACTCTTCCCTGAGCCACTGGGGCCCAAAATACAGACCATTTCCCCACGCTTTACGGTCAGGTCAATATTGTCCAACACTCGCCCACCCCGCAAAAACTCCTTCGTTACTCCCTCCACGCTCAACGTCCTAATGGCGTGATACTCTTCATCCAACACGCCTGCAGAAAAACGGCAACGCAACGCATGGTAGGCATTCAAATGAACCACGTCACCATCACGCAAAGCAGCTCTACCCTTCACCGGCCTTCCGTTAAGTAACAATGGCATGGAAGCCTCAACAACCTCCAGCCAGCCGGAATTCGCAGCGCTGGAAAAAGAAACCTCCAATACCACACCAGCAGCCAACCCAGGAGTCAGAAGCATATCGCCCTTACGTGCCTTTTCCGCTAAGTTGGTTACTCGCAACTTACGATTACCGGGATCCAACCGGAATCTGCGCCCAATATCGGACAAGGAACTTTGAACTTCCCCCATGGAGAACGGTCCCTCTCCATCCAGCATAAAAGAAGAATAATAGGCCAAATGGACACTTTCACCGGGATACAAGCGCTGCCCATTCACCGTCAATTCCACATCAGGTCTCAACACTTCCACTTCACAAGCCAGCCCCATACTCACACGCACCTCACTGGAACGAGACCGCAAGCGACTCACTTGCAAAGAACCATTATCCAAGGAAATATAGCACGCCTCCTGCTTCCCGGAACGTTTACAATCCAAGAAGAAAGAAAAGTCTTCAAAGCTCAAGGGGCCTGATGGCAGCACTACAACCTGACCATTCGTCAAAGGCATAACCCCTCCGGGCTGCAAATGACGACCACGAGCCACAATAGCACGAGAACCGTCATTAACAACCAACACCAAACGAGAACAACGAATCAGACGAAAAGAAATACCCTGATCCTGTTCCGGCAGAGACACCTCCCCGCCTATCCCGGAGGAGAAGCTGACGCTATACGCCGGCTCCTGAGCTTCTACATCCGGATTCATCAATAAGCGTCTTAATTGCTCTGCCGTACCGGGCAATTCCAATCCAAACGTAACCCGGTCAAACAGCTCTCCCGTCATATAGGAATCCCCCGTATTGATCAGCAGAGAAAGAACCTCCAGAGCAATAGCCATACGTTCTGTCTCATCTCTCCCGGAAACGGCAGAAGTTAACACATCTGCCATCGTCAAATTGGCTCTCATGGAACGCTCAAACCGGTTAGAAAGCCAACGGTGTTCCACATCCGGGAAAGTGTATCGCAAGATATCCAAAGCAGCATCTGCTTCACGAGCACTCAAATGCCGACGACCGCTCAAAATGGTAGCAAACAAATCAACCAGCGTACCGGCATGCACCTTCATGGAACCATCGTCCCTACGTAACCAAGGGAAGTAAGCCCCCAATGCTCTAACAAGATTCAGCCTCCAGTGAATCAGCTTAGAAGGAATATCGAAAAACCATTGAATCATGAAGGTGGTATACGTTACTGAAAAACAAGTAGTACAAGGATTCGTTCCCTATCTCAAGCGTAACCGAACGTTCACATATAAATGACAATATTTTCTCATCTTTATCTTGCAATAGCGCATGATGAAGTATAGTTCATGTTCAATATTCATGCCTTATAAAAGAGGGCATGCCAAACATATCAACACGATCAAAATATGGATATCTTAGTCTCTACTCTTTGTGACTTCGCCGCTGATTACCAGGGTAAGCTTTGCATTCAAGGCGGATTCGACTCCTTGGTTGCTCGTCAGTTCCCAGTAGTACATCCTGTTTGTGCCGTAGCCCTGCGCATCTGCCTGACCCCTGAAGATGAAGGCAATCACGAACTTGGGCTGAGCATCGTTGATGCTGATGGAACACCTCTTGATAAAGAACGTATGCCCATCAAGATCAACTTCCCGGTACCAGCATTCCCTGAAGGAGCCTCTTTCTTCACCCGGAATCTGATCATGAACTTCCAAGGGCTTCGTTTTGAAAAGCCGGGCAACTACTCCATTGATTTGACAGTGGATGGCGAACTGGCCTCTCGCGTTCCATTCCGCGTAGTACAAGTACAGGAAGAAGCCCCACAGGCTTAATTCACATTTTTCCTTTTCAACTGACCGCCTACCGTTCATTCGGAAGGCGGTTTTTTATTACCCAATCGGACAGACATCCCCCCCTTTTTCATTGCGATTCTAAGACGGCTGGTTCATGATATTGCACACTTCCGCCGTTCATGCCATTCACACGCCTCCAATATGACAGGGTTATCATTACCGGAGCTTCATCCGGATTTGGGAAAGCATTTGCAGAATCGTTAGCTTCTCAAACAAAAGAACTGGTGCTTATTGCACGGAATGAAAAAATTTTACAAGCACTGGCATCTGAACAAACAGAACGCCACCTGGGACTTCAAGTGATTATTTTTCCCTGTGACCTGACAGATGAACCATCGTTAGACAAACTCGTCATCCAGATCGACAATCTACCACCAGCCAAAACGCTTCTTATTAACAATGCAGGGGCAGGAGATTACGGCGAATTTGCGGACAGTAGCTGGAAAAAAACACAATCGCTGCTACGTCTGAATGTAGAAAGCCTCACTCGTTTAAGCCATGCGCTCATCCCGCATATGAAAAAAAACGGAGGAGACATCATCAATTTAAGTTCGTTAGGGGCACTACTACCCATTCCGGACTTTGCTGTTTACGCAGCCACTAAGGCCTACGTTTCCAGTTTTTCAGAAGCTTTGCGAATGGAACTGCAAGAACATGGCATCCGGGTACTGGCAGTCTGTCCCGGGCCGGTTTCCACCGGATTTGGGAAAGCGGCCCGGCGGCCGGGTTTTTCCGGGAATATGATGCCGGGACGCAATGCCTTTGATACGACCGTATCAACCGTGATAAAAGACAGCATCCGCGCCTTAACACATAATCAAGCCAGAGTCTTTCCCGGTTTCAAAATACGACTAGCCGCCATATTTCTGAACTTGCTTCCCTTGGTCTGTATTCGTTTCTTCATGAGTAAACGACCGAGGAAAGTCCGCCCAACAACTGATGACACAACTTCCCCGATCTCATGAAATCACGCAGTCACTGCATCCATCGTTCTTCCCGTTTGCTACTTACAATCATCATCTGCATAACGGCTATAGCATCTTCTTTGCTAACCTTGTTCATAGGTAAACATTTTGGGGGACAAAACAAAACTCCGGAATCACCATCTGTCTATCCACCAACAACGTCTATCCCTACCGAACAACCTGCTTCAGGAGAAAACACATCCCAGATTCCGACAACGGCCTCACAAGAGGGGGCGTCCTCACGCCAATTTCTACCTTGGACTCCGGAACGCACCATAGCCCTGCCAACAGTACAATACCCACCCTTCCCACCGGTACTTCCCACTAGACCGGCAGAAGGAGCCATGACCAACATCTATGAATTAGCGCGCGGGTTAAACATCAAGACTCAGGTTAACTTTCATCATGGAGCCAGAGCCTCCATTGATAGGGAAATAAAAGGCAATTATCGGATGACGCTCTCTCTGGACATCAACCAACCTACAGCCCTGTCAACAAAAGAAGATATGCTAAAAATCAACCCCAAGCTGGAAGATATGCTGCCGGGGTTATCTACTCTGTTCAACAATGCCCGAGTCTCCCCCTACTACGGACAGATTTATACCCGAAAACAAACTGAAATCCGTAAAAACCTAGCGTCCCTTCTCAAACTATTAGACCGCCATAATTATTATGATACGGAAACAATATTAGAAGTCACCTATCCGGAGACAGGCAGAAAACTTTTGTGGTTGCAAAGCGAAATGGATGTGGTTTCCGATGGCTCTGACGGTGATCGTTTAAGCACGATGTCGGAAAAGATCTTAAAAAGTTCATTCTACCAACCCAGCACATCCTACCGGTGGAAAAAACGCACAGACAAACCCAATCCCTTGCTCAAACCATGGCAACAAAGATTGGCGACCTATAAAAAAACACTGGAAAAAGCATCAGCAACAGACAAACCCGCCCTGCGACGCAAAATCGATCATGCGGAACGGGTGATAGGAGAACTGAAACGGTACAGTTTTCTGATTTCTGAATATGATCCGTTCATCGTTATTCCACTGGGGGTTGTTAATCAATCCACTCCTTTTTCTCCACAATTTGGAGATTACGCTGTCGTCATCGTGAGGGACAGACTATTCCCGGCATTGGTCGGCGATGCCGGTCCCCGTTATAAAACAGGGGAAGGGTCTCTACGCCTCAGCCGTGAAATCAACCCCAAAGCAGGGCCTTATAGCCGCCCCGTCTCCGACCTGAAAGTCAGCTATCTCATTTTTCCCGGCTCTGCGGATCCAGAAGCAGGGCCACCGGATTATGAAAAACTCACATCTAAATGTTTGACGCTACTCAACGAAATAGGTGGGCTAAACACCAAATTTCAACTGCATCAATGGGAAGATTTGTTAGCACCCAAGCTCTCCCCTGTCACCCCAACTCCCGTACAAGACGCGGCCAATAAACCTCAGTCTCATGGGCAGAAGAAAGAAGGAGGAGCTATGATTGCACCAAGTTTACCAATTACCCCCCCTTACAATCGTAATCTCCCGTCAACTCTGACAAAAAAACAAACCAAGGTTACAAAGCCTGTTTCCATGAGAAAAGGAATGCTTTCCACATCAGAGAATAAACATGACCTCGTGTTACTTTCACCTTCTCAGATGAAGTACGATTTGCTTCCTTACAAAGAAGCGACAACGTATCCAGTCCTAACCACGCCGGCAACACAGTAGAGAACCGCAACCGGCCATTCCTGAGAGATTCTGCGTAAAACACGCCCTCTTTAAGCCAATGTTCAGCACGTTTCAACCATGGTTGAAGTTCTGCCGATGGCAAATAAATCCTACCCCGCTGAGCATCCTCTGCCCGGTCACGCAAAATATTGACTAATTGCAAACCCATTCCGTAATGCCGCCCCCAAATCAAAAGCTGCTCCTCTGATTGCGTACTAAACCCCTGCCCCATAGCCAACAGTCCCATTCTAGTCCAGAACTCACCCACACATCCAGCAACCATATAAGTATAATGTTCCAACTGTTCCTCACAAACAACGGCTGAATGACTTTCGAAATATTCCAAGTCCCAAACCTGACCATCCACAATAGTGGCCAGCACCCGGCGTACCGCCTGTTGTTCCCGGGGAGATAAAGACTCCAACAGAGCTAAACATTCGGGGAAACGAGCCAACAACTCAGCCTCCCCCAAATGAGACTGAGCAGACGAAAGAACCCCCAACTGACCAAAACAAGTAGACGCGACCTCATGAGACGCGCCCTGCGCTATGATTTGGCCCATCATTTTCAACAAAAGCAACCGTTCTCCGTGGTTTAGATCCACAGAATCCGCAACAGTGTCCGTTGCGCGAGCCAACAGATAGCCTACAGCTATACCGGGACGCATAGCCCGTGGCAAAAACCGCATACTCAAATAAAAGGAACGAGAAACGGCAGACAATAACTGATTTACCCCTTTCATCTTTTCTGCAATCCCAATCTGTGCATTTTATAATGAAGAACCATTGGAGAAGTTCCTAATTCCCGAGCAACCGCAGACATATTGCCAGAATTGCGATCAGTTACAACCTTCGCACACCAATCCACCATGTGTTGCAACAAAGCCGTTCCATTATGTTCTTGGACAACAGCAGAGCTGATTTCCTTAAGCACGGCCATTTCCAAATCCGGAGATTCATTTATTTCATTCATGAAAACAAGGAGGATGAGTGCATATTACCCATCCTCCACCTTATACACCAAATACTTTTTCGTCCCCAGCCAAGCAAGCAAATAACACCGCCAGAATAAAATAAATATAAACAATTAAAAATTAACGATCAACAACAAAACAACAATCTTGCAATCCTGTTTTTGGTCACACGCAACCATCTCCACCGGATTCTCTCTTCATCATTTCTGTAATTACCTGAAACAATGCAGTTCTATACAAAACACCATCAACTTGGCCGTTATTTTTTCGGATCACAGGAAAGACAGGCAAATGAGTCTGTTCAAACAACTTCAAGGCGTCCGTCAAATGAGCATCCGCCTCCAAAACGGGAGCATTGACTCGAATAAACGAATCCGCCCGTAAAGTAGCCACAGAATCCTGATCACGCAAATTTCTACGGACAGATAAAAAATCCTCCGGATAAATAACACCGACATATGAGCCATCTTGTTTTACAACAAAAACCAAATCACCGGGATTGCGCAACATTTGAGCAGACACTTCATCCGGAGAAGCAGACGGCAAAACTTTTGGCACTACATGCCGGGCCAAATCATGAACACGTACTTGTTCCATCGGCTGGCTGACAATGGAAGCAGTGGATCCAGCCAAACTATCGGCATACATAGAACGGGCATTGATCAATCGTCCCGTACCATAAGCGCTAACAACACCAATTAACAGAGGATAAATCATTTGACCACTCATAGAAAACTCCACCACCATAACCAGAGCAGTCAGGGGAGCTTGTGCCGCCACAGCAAAAAAAGCAGCCATTCCAACCATGGCGTATGCCACCGTGGAACCGCCGCCCATATCCAAAAAAGCCAATAGCGAGCTGAAAATAAATCCGACCATACTACCTACATACAAAGAAGGAGTCATGATTCCCCCCACAGTTCCACACCCTACCACGACAACAACGGCAAACACCTTCATCCCCAGCAACACAATCGCAGTACGAACCCCATAATCCTCATGAACCAGACCGGTAATAAGAGACTGCCCATTTCCCATGACTTCCGGGAAAAACACAGCTAACAAGCCCACAACAAAACCGGCAGCCATCAAGCGTAACGGCAAAAAAGACTGCCGTCCGTTTAAGTACTTATCCGACTGATTCAGCAACCACACCCACACCTTGGCAACAACAGCCGCCACAGCACCAAGCACAATACACCAAAGAGACTGAGAAAAATCAGTAAAGGCCTCTATCGGAGCACTGTATAAAGGAGCCGGCTCTCCCAACACGTGCAACACAACAAAACCGGTACAGGAAGCAATAAGTAAAGGAGCCAAAATGTCCATACTCACAGTACCTATGATAATTTCACTCACAAACAAACAACCGGCAAAAGGAGCATGAAACCCAGTCGTAAACCCAGCAGCCGCACCGCACCCGACCAATAGCCGCAAACGAGGAACAGACACATGCAATCGTTGGCCTACGGCAGAAGCCATCAATGCAGAAGATTGGATGATAGGCCCTTCCTTACCGATTGACGCCCCAGAAGCAATACTCCAAGCAGAAGAAAAGACCTTCAGGACAGAAGCTCTCACATTGATACGGCCATTTCCAATAGCCATAGCTTCCATGTATTCCGTTACCTGACCCGGCATTCTCTTTTTCAAAAACAACAAAATACACCCGGCGACCAAGCCGCCGACCACCGGGATCAACATACGCCAACCTGAAGAAACTTCGGCAAAAACACTTACGTGAGAATCTGCTCGAATCCCCGTCAACATCCATTGAATACACTCAACCAACCACTCAAAACACAAAGACATACAAGAACCCAACACTCCCACAACAACAGCCCACACATACGTAATCTGCCTTTCTCCGACCTTACACCGATTCAAAACCCTTAAAATCCAACTATAACAGCAGACAGAGGACTCCGAAGGCATCTGGTCAGACGAACGCTTGCTCATATCAAGGTCTTATTTTTTCCATTATGGAAAGACTACCATCCATTCCCTCATCAAAACGTATATTTCAAATTAATCCCATAATAAAAATCATCACCCAACCTCTTCTGCCTTAGTACGGTCAACGCCTGACTATAATTGGCAAACAACTCCACGCTCAAACATTCAGAAATACGGAAATTAAGACTCAAATTGTAATCCATGGCGTTGGAACCATGATGAACAGCCGGGCCCACATACCCTCCATTATATCCGTAACGCACTACGGCATCGAGTCGGACACAATCTGAAAGCTCCTCATGAATCCCGGCAAAAACGGCATAATATCCGCGGAAAGTATGATTGTTGTACTGCCAATACAAATCAGCACCGCCAAACAATCTGGGAGAATAATGGTAAGTTACCTTAACACCCGGGCGAGGTATTCCTTTATCACCAGGAAAAACAAAACTATGTTCATACCAAGGCATCAGCGTCCAGTTACCCAATTCCTTCACATAATCCAATCGGTACTTTAGCTCTGCATGGTTTCTATTCTCCGTAGAAAAACCATACCACACCTTACCCACCCATTCCTGATATTGTATTTCCGGGACGAATAAGCAAAGCGAACCATCCCATAAATCTATACCCTCACACTCATACTTACTAGCCCACCCCGTACGGAAGCGGAAATAAACCTGCTCATCAGCAGATCCCGCCAAAGAAAGAGGATGGCGACAAGCTGTTTTCAAATGGTAAGAGAGGTCCCTACACACCGTTGCCGACCCCCATGCAACGGACATCGGAATCACCGATGCACAAACGAACGCCAACATACGAGTTACTATATTCATAATCATTTTAATCTAATGACAAAACGAGCTACACCAAACATCATACGGCACGGACACCGAACAGATGCTCCCATCAATGAGACCATTAACAGGGAATAATATTCACCGTCATGGAACCAAAACCAGCCGTTTCATGAGAAAGACCGTGTCAGTAAGACATACGGATTTGATCTACTCCGGAGTTCTCCTTATTCCCTCATAATACCATCTTTCACATCAACAATGGGACATTCTGAAGCACTGAGATAAGCCAACGATAGCGCAAAATATACTCGCAAAAAAGACGCCCGTTCTCTATCTTGATTTCAATTACTTTCCCCCACGTTATGAGCGAACAAGTCATTATCATTGGTGCAGGCTGCGCTGGCTATACGGCAGCTATTTACACCGCCAGGGCCAATCTTTCTCCGCTTCTCATCACGGGCTCTCAAATTGGAGGCCAATTAACAACGACCACGGAAGTAGAAAACTTCCCCGGCTTCCCAGAAGGAGTCATGGGGCCGGATCTCATGTTTCTAATGCAACAGCAGGCGGAAAAGTTCGGAACACGCTTTGCGTATGAAGATGTCCAATGTGTCACCAAGGATGAAACCAGCGGGCTATTCACCGTAACCACCAGCGGACAACATTATGAAGCCCGGAGTGTTATCGTAGCAACGGGGGCATCTGCCCGTTACTTGGGAATTCCGGGAGAAAAAGGACTGATCGGACACGGTCTCACCGCTTGTGCGACATGCGACGGAGCCTTTTATCGCGACGTGCCCGTTTGTGTGGTTGGAGGAGGAGACAGCGCCTGTGAAGAAGCCATGTTCCTGACACGCTTTGCCTCACGCGTATACCTAATTCATCGCCGTGATACACTCCGTGCCTCCAAAATCATGGCCGAGAGGACACTCGCCAATGAAAAGATTTTCCCCATTTGGAACTCTACCATTGTCAGTTATAAAACAGATGCTCAGGGCGAGCTGGAAGCCGTTATGCTAAAAAATCTCGTGGAAGGAGATGAGCAGGAACTGGCGGTAAAATGCGTTTTCATGGCGATCGGGCATACCCCCAACACGGCCTTCTTAGGCGACCTGGTTGACCGAGATCCCAGTGGATGCATCATCCGTAAAGAAGGCATGATGGCAACCAAAACACCGGGGCTTTTTGCAGCAGGAGACGTGGCAGATCCTCATTATCGGCAAGCCATTTCCTCTGCTGGAATGGGATGTAGTGCTGCCATTGAAGCGGAACGTTACCTTCTGGAAATGTAAGGCCTCCCTTTTCTGACCACAGGCGGAGAGATTTCCCCAGAAGCGGGATTCTCCGTCTGCACTTCTACAGAAAATCATATGCACCACTACAGCATTTTTGAGCTTTTCAACATTGGTATAGGGCCATCCTCTTCCCACACCGTGGGGCCTATGCGGGCAGCGCACCGTTTCCTAGAACAGATTCGGCAGTCCCCACATTTGGAAGAAATCACAGGCATTCGTTGTGAATGCTACGGCTCATTAGCAGCTACCGGACATGGTCACGGCACAGATACAGCCATCATGCTGGGGTTGCTGGGAGAAGAGCCCCAGACTGTAGAACCACGTGGGATTCCTGAAAAAATAGCGCGCTTACACCAGCAAGAAACGCTTCAGATCACGGAAAAGAAATACGTTCACTTTTCTCCCACACGAGACCTGGATCTTTCTCACTATCAACCATTACGCTTGCATCCCAACGGGATGTTATTTACCGCGATCAACGCTAATAACGAACCGGTAGAGGATGCCGTCTTCTATTCAACGGGTGGCGGCTTTGTCGCATCCGAACAAGAACTTCTTCATCCGGATGATCAAGACGCACCAAACTATCCCTTACCCTATGAATCAGCGGAAGAGCTCTTACTCATAACAGACCAAAAGAAATGCCCGATTTCGTCCGTTGTGATGGAAAATGAATGTGCCATTTTATCAGAACAGGAAGTCCGGAGCAAATTGGATCTGATATGGGATACCATGAAACAATCCATTACCAACGGCATGAACGCAAGGGGACATTTACCCGGTGTTCTGCGAGTACCACGCCGAGCAAAAACCTTACGTAAGTTTCTGCTGGCTCACGGGGAATCTGCCTTAAAAGATCCACTGTCCATTATGGACTGGATCAATCTGTATGCCATTGCGGTAAGCGAAGAAAATGCAGCAGGTGGACGTATTGTCACGGCACCGACTAACGGAGCGGCAGGGATCGTCCCAGCCGTACTCAACTATGCCACCAAGTTTTGCGTTTCTCCGTATCAGGATGCCATTCATCGCTTTTTACTCACAGCCGGAGGGATTGCCATCTTATACAAGAAAAATGCCTCTATTTCCGGAGCTGATGTAGGATGCCAAGGAGAAGTTGGAGTCGCCTGTTCTATGGCAGCGGCAGCACTTGCGGAATATTTGGGAGGGTCCCCTCATCAGGTGGAAAACGCAGCAGAAATAGGCATGGAACACAATTTAGGGCTCACCTGTGATCCCATAGCCGGGCTTGTTCAGATTCCCTGCATTGAACGCAATGCCATTGCCGCTATTAAAGCCATTAATGCTGCACGCATTGCTCTAGGGGGAACCGGAGCGCACTTTGTTCCTTTGGACAAAGTCATTCGCACGATGTTGGATACCGGAAGAGACATGCAATCCAAATACAAAGAAACGGCTCAAGGAGGATTGGCGGTTAACGTTGTCAATTGCTAACCATTTTCTTTGTATTTCGGATATGGCTCTCCTCTTAAAAACGCTCAACCGGATTGACAGACAAATGACACAAAGGTAGGGTTTCTCTATGTTTTTACGTCTTTGCCTTACTCTGGCTCTGTTGCTAGGCAGCACGGGACTATCACAAGCCGTCCATGTCGTTATGTGTGGAGGTCCGGCTCTTATGAAGTGGGAAGGACTGAGGATAAAGGCTGACAGGCATGACAATTGGTGGGCCAATTTTGTCAGAGCATCCACCATTCGCATTTCCCAGATTCAGCAAAAATCACCTAAGGCAAACATCACATGGATCGTTTACCGCCCCGGTTATGTAACCAGAGGCAAAGAAGACAACAAACCTTATACTCGTTGGATTGCGGATCTGGCAGCCAAATATAAAATCAAACTTGTCTGGGTTGACTCCGCAGACCAAGCCATTCGAGCCTTAAACACCTCTCCGCGTTCACGAACCGACAAAGTGGAATCCTTTTATTACTTTGGGCATTCTAACTGTTATGCCTGGATGTTGGATTACGGCAACCACATCATGGCTGTTTCCACTGCATGGATTCATGAAACAGACCTGACCCGCATTCGACGGGATATTTTTACTCCACAATCAGACTGCTGGAGTTTTGGGTGCTATACCGGAGGCAGTATGTCTGCCTGGTGGAAGCGTATTGTGGGAGTACCTCTCTGGGGCAACACAGAATCGACCCGTTACGGTCCCGTTTCGTCCGGAAGATTGCCTGAGGGAGCGGGGAAATGGGTTCAATAATTATTGGCCTGATATCTTGATGGGAAGAGTTCTTTCTAAGCAGAAGCAACTACTTTACCAATAAGTAATCTCTTTATCTGAAAACTACCAGGAGGATTCCCAGGCAGTTTTCTTATTTTTATCTATAAAAGCCTGCAATCGTATTGCCATATGACTTAAGGGAACGTATAATCACGGCAGAAGAACATTTGCAGATTTCTGACACAATCATGAACCAAGCACCCCACGTTGCCATTGTTGGCGCCACCGGAGCAGTAGGCGTTGAGATTTTATCCTGCCTGGAAACACGTCATTTTCCTATAGGCTCATTAAAACTTTTAGCCTCTGCTCGTTCAGCAGGAAAACAAGTTGCCTTCCGTGGAGAAATGTTAACCGTCGAAGAATTAACAGAAAAATCTTTTGAAGGTGTAGACATTGCTCTGTTTAGTGCAGGAGGAAGCATTTCCCTGAAGTTTGCCCCCATTGCTGCGGCAGCAGGTTGCGTAGTCATTGATAATTCCTCTGCATTCCGCCAAGATCCGAATGTTCCCTTAGTAGTACCAGAAATCAACCCGGAAGCAGCATTCGACCATCCACGCAACATTATTGCTAATCCGAATTGTACAACCATCATTACTCTGATGGCGCTATTTCCCCTGCATCAACGCTTTGGTCTAAAAACTATCATTGCTTCCAGTTATCAAGCAGTTTCCGGCAGTGGGCAACACGGTATTTCGGAATTGGAATCACAAGTACGAGCTGTGGTAGACGGACACCCCGTGGTCAACAACGTTTATCCGAAGCAGATAGCTTTCAACCTACTTCCACAAATTGATTCCTTTACAGAAAATGGTTATACCAAAGAAGAGCTCAAAATGCTCAATGAGGGGCGCAAGATTCTTTCCCTCCCGGAACTTAAAGTAACCTGCACCTGTGTGCGAGTACCGGTTTATCGCTCCCACTCCATCTCCGTCACCGCACAATTTGAAAAGCCCGTAGACGTAGAAACAGCCAAGCAGACCTATGAAGGGAAGCCCGGCGTTGCTCTGATGGATAATCCATCAGAAGGAGTGTGGCCGACACCTCTGGACAGCACCAATGGAGACACCTGTTACGTAGGGCGTATGCGCAAAGATATCGCCATTGACAATGCTCTGACACTGTGGGTAGTGGGAGACCAAGTCAGGAAAGGAGCAGCTCTCAATGCCGTCCAAATTGCGGAACTACTAGTTAACCGTTAAGAAAAACACTAAAAACTATCCTTTTCTGAACCGTCATGTGTGAACAAACTCTAAATGACTACATCACAGAACGTTGCGAACTAATTGATGCTGCACTGGATCGTCTTTTACCGGCAGAAGATGAAAGTCCGGAAACGATTCATCGAGCTATGCGCTACAGTATGTTTGCCGGGGGCAAAAGAATGCGTCCCGTTCTTTGTCTGGCAGCAGCAGAAGCGTGCGGCGGCTTAGCAGTTGATGCTTTGATTCCTGCTTGTGCTGTAGAAATGATGCATACGTATTCCCTCATTCATGACGACCTACCGGCCATGGACAACGATGACCTGCGTCGAGGCAAGCCAACCAGCCACAAGGTATTCGGAGAAGGAATAGCAATCCTGGCAGGAGATGCCCTTCTAACGGAAGCATTTGCAGTGATTGCTCAAGCAGACAATACAGAGCGTTATACGGTTCGGGATTATGTGAGAGAACTAGCAAACACCGGAGGTAGCACCATGCTCATAGGTGGGCAAGTTTTGGATTTGGAAGGCGAACACAAACAACTTTCAGAACCAGAAGTTCGTACTGTATATGAAGGGAAAACAGCAGCTTTGCTAACGACAGCTCTCCGTTTCGGAGGCATGGCCGCAAATGCGTCAGAAGCCCAACTGGAAGCATTAACCGACTTCGGATACAATCTTGGTCTGGCATTCCAGGTCATTGACGACATTTTGGATCTGACAGCATCTACGGAAAAACTTGGCAAAACGGCAGGCAAGGATGTCAATGCCCAAAAATCGACTTGTCCATCCTTAATCGGACTAGACGGAGCCAGAGCAGAAGCAAAATGCCGAACCCAAGCGGCTTTGGATGCCCTGATGATTTTCCCAGAAGAACGGCGCACTCGTTTGATGGAACTAGCCAATTATCTTCTTAACCGCGAATACTAATCTTGTATTTTCTTTCATGTCCGCAAAAAACGTATCTGACAACGTAGAAACTCTGATCAATCTAGCTCTGACCGAAGACTTTGGAACAGGAGATGTCACTTCCACCTACTTCGTGCCAGAACACCTGACAGCAAAAGCCATTCTGACCCCTCGAGAAAAGGGAGTACTTTCCGGAGTGGAAGTAGCCGCTGAAGTATTCCGCAAGGTAGACCCATCCCTGAAAGTTGAAGTTTATCTGCACGATGGAGAAGCCGTTGCCCCAGGTGCCGTTGTCATGCTTATAGAAGGCTCTGCTCGCTCTATTTTGGGAGCAGAGCGTACGGCTCTTAACTTCATCCAACGACTATCCGGTATAGCCACGCTTACCAGAAAATACGTTAAGGCCATAGCCCATACCAGCACTCAGATTCTGGACACACGGAAAACCACTCCAGGCTACCGTTTACTGGAAAAGGCAGCAGTAGCCCATGGAGGCGGGACCAATCATCGGATGGGGCTTTATGACCGAGCTATGGTGAAAGACAATCACCTGATGACGGATGGCAATACAGAACACCTTCAGAACTGTATTAACAAGCTTCAAGAAGAACACCCGGAAGTAGAAATCCAACTAGAAGCAGACACACTTGAACAAGTGGAAGCCTTTCTCAAATTGAAAGGAGTAGATCACATTCTTCTGGATAATATGACGCCAGAAATATTGAAACAAGCCGTAGCTATGCGAGGAGACCGAGCCACCCCCTTGCTAGAAGCCAGCGGCGGTGTTCATTTGGATACAGTCGCAGCTATTGCAGAATCCGGTGTAGACTTTGTATCAGTAGGTTACATAACTCACTCCGCACCATCTCTAGATTTAGGCTTAGACTTCAGTGTAGAATAACATTTTATCCCTAGTTCACCATGGATCTGTCCAATTTCCGAGAAGAATATCTTAAAGGGCAACTGCACAGAAAAGACTTAGCTGCAGACCCCTTTGAACAATTTCAAACTTGGTTTGAGCAAGCTCTGAAAGCGGACATTCCCGAACCAAATGCATTTTCCCTAGCTACAGCAAACGCTCAAGGCAAACCATCTTTACGCACCGTTTTACTCAAGTACTTTGATAAAACAGGCTTTGTCTTTTTTACCAATTACGGAAGCCATAAGGCTCATGATATAGCGGAAAATCCACAGGTTTGCATGATGTTGCCTTGGGTGATGTTAGAACGACAAATCATCATTTACGGGAAAGCCGTCAAAGTTTCTCGCACGGAATCCCTCAAATATTTCTTAACCCGTCCCAAAGACTCTCAATTGGGAGCTTGGGTATCGCACCAGAGCTCCGTCATTTCCGGAAGAAAACTATTGGAAATGAAGCTCATGGAGCTAAAAAACAGATTTTCAAACGGAGAAATTCCCCTTCCATCATTCTGGGGTGGATTTAGAATTATTCCGGACGCCTTTGAATTCTGGCAAGGAGGCCCCGGACGAGTACATGACCGATTCATGTACAAACTTCAAGACGATGCCAGTTGGTCAATCGAAAGACTTCAACCATGATCACCCGGCGAGAAACGCAACAAGGACTAACCTTTCTCGATGTAGAGACTTCTCTCTGCTCAGCCTCTCTATGTCTACAAGGAGCACACCTCACATCTTGGAAACCAAGTGGACAAGAAGAATGTTTATTCCTTTCACCCAATGCTGTTTTTGCCCCAGGCAAAGCCATTCGAGGAGGTATTCCCATTTGCTGGCCCTGGTTTGGCGCCCATCCCGGAGCACCGTCTCATGGAATAGCCCGCATATCAGAATGGAAAATCCATCATCAGGAAACAGATAAAAACGGCAATATTCTGCTTTCCCTAGCCTTTTATCCAGAAGACGAATCCTATCCTGCTGCAATTCTTCGTCTTACTTTAGGTAGCACGTTAACAATGAAGCTGGAAACAACAGCTCGTATGCAACCATGCAAACTCACAGAGGCATTTCATAATTACTTTGCTATTGGGAATCTGACCAAATGCAGAGTTCATGGGCTGGAAAATATTCCCTTCCGGGAAGAAGCTTCCAACCCTATGAAACATGGAGAACGACCGCTGTCTCCGCTGGGATGTCTGGATCGTGTTTATAATTGCCCTACATCCTCCGGGAAAACAATACTAGAAGACCTCGTTCTGAATCGCACTATCACCATAGAACGAGCACAAGCCACTTCTATTATTGTGTGGAATCCAGGACAACAAGGAGCAAAAAATATGGCAGACCTAGGAGCTAACTCCTGGAATAAATTCTTATGCATTGAAACAGGAAATGCCTCCCCGAACATCATTTCCCTTGCACCGGGACAAACCCATACTTTCTGGCAAAAGATTTCTGTAAATAACATAGCCACATCCCATTCTTCACTTTCATGAAACATACCTATTGTAGCCACAATGGTTACAACATCGTTGTTTATCTTTTCCAATACAGCTTCTAAACAGAATATTCTTTTTCCCCCGATACAAATAACGCAAGGAGAAATTTAAGAATAAATTTGTACTAGATACACCATAACAACAGGAGCTCTCTTTTGTGGGCTCATTCAAAAAAACAAGCTGACGATTTGTTTGAGGCTTATTACCCATTAAGGAATTATTTATTCACGAGCTCGTTAAAAACAACATCTGCCATCATCACTTGGCCTTCAGCATTAGGATGAACACCGTCCGGGAAAAATTCCGGATGATTCTGAAAAGGAGTGAAAAAATCTATAGTCTTACAATTATTTTCTTTTGCGACTTGCTTCACAAGAGGCACGATTGTTTTCTTTACCGTTTCTTTGTCAATTTGATCAGCAGATTGCCATGAGGGCAACGGTATTGCACAATAAATCTGAATGCCCGGCATATTTTCTCTCAGCTTAGCAATCATATCGGCATAATTCTGCTTAAACTCAGACAAAAACTTTCTGTTCTGAGGTTTGGCATCATTCGTACCTAATGCAATAATAGCAATTTGAGCGTGAGAATTAAGGGCATTCTGATATTCACCCGATCTAACATAAGGAAGATCCCCTTTCGTCAAAAGAGTATGTCCATTAATACCGCAATTTAACACCTCCACTTCTTTTCCCTCAGATTTTTTCTGTAATTTTTGAGCTAAAAGATAACTCCAGCGCAACACATCTTTATTTGCCCCAGCAACACCGGCACCAAAAGTATTACTATCCCCCAAACAAACAACCCGCAACGGAGAGGTTTGCCCGGTAACAGAAAGGACAAAATCTACAACATGAGCAGGATTGCTAAAACCATGCGGATGATGCCCGCCAGGACGACGGATCACTCTTACAGGAGCCCCCAGCTTAGTATACCGTTTAGCAAAAATATCCGTATTTTCTTCTATAGGGACCTCGTTATCCTCTGTTCGAGAAATAAATAATAAAGGAACACCTGCTTTAGCCATTTTACTCATATTATCCACCGGATTCCCTTGATAAGCCAAAGCTTCCTCCTCAGTGAATCCATAAGCTTTCAAACATTTTTCCCAGTCTGCAGAAGAACCGTTTCCTTTACCCTTACCACCCGGCCAGCTTTTGAAATCGCAAACCGGAGCATCAACATAAATACCAGCTACGGATTGCGGATTTTTTTCTGCCCAATTCAAAGAATATAAACCGCCAC
Organism: uncultured Akkermansia sp.; assembly: GCA_964525305.1. Taxonomy (GTDB): domain Bacteria; phylum Verrucomicrobiota; class Verrucomicrobiia; order Verrucomicrobiales; family Akkermansiaceae; genus Akkermansia. The sequence goes on along the minus strand of CAZGGR010000005.1, from coordinate 6,633 downwards.
GGCTCAACCCAATCAACACCGTTTTGGGCGCAAAGTTACGTTCATTTACCAAATACTTATAAAATTGATCCATTATCTCCATGGATTTTGGAGAGCCATAGAGATCTTCCATGCTAATAAAGGCTAAGGCAAAACCTCGTTTCAACAGCTCAAGATCAGCTATCGGTTTGTAATCGAAGAACTGTGGACGCCATATCCATAATTGCTTCTTAGTCGATTCTCCAGCATTGCGAGGGAATACGATCCAAGCCCTACGTCCACCTATAACAAACTCCTCCCTAATAAAGCCATTCCAAGTAGAAATCATTTTAGGCAACTGTTGCTTTGCCATTTCCGGATCATACCCCGGTACTCCAGGACGAGCATGTTTTGTTTTTATCAACCATTCGTTACGAATGTCTTCGTGTTTTTTTAGTGTTTCCGAAGTAGGGCGATGTTCCTTCTCCATCACCTTATGATCAAGCCCAAGTTCAGAAACCAATCCGTTAATAACCTCCTGCGCTATCATATGGTGCCCCAAAGAGCAGGGATGAACTCCATCCCCAGAGTAGAGGAAGCCAGGATTTTTAGTTTTTGCCTCAGCTATACGAGACAGCAATCCAGGACGAATATCGATGACTCGCCAGCCAGAATTTTTCTGAGAAATCAACCATTCCGCATATTTGTCCAATACGGCATCATACTCAGCTTTTTTATCGGCATCACCTTGGAATACCGGTGGCGTAATAAAAACAATCTTTGATTTTGCAGAATCAGCCGCAGCTTTAAGACGACTACACCCTATTTGATATGCCTGGAAGCGAGCTTCATCAAATGGCATCATGAGTCCATCATTCATTCCGTAGCATGCTAAAATCAATTGTGGCTCATACATACTAAGAATCCGATTAAGACGTTCATGCAAACATGGGCGAGGAAACCTCCCCCCCGCATGACCGAACTCACTTAATCCGGCAACAGTCTCACTGGGAACGGCAAAGTTAACAATTTTACAGGAAACAAACCTCTTATCTGCTCTTAGGGCATTCTCCACTTCATTAACCCAACGACCGGCATAAGCAATACTATCCCCAAAGATCGCGACACGGCCTTGTTCCGAGGTTTGTGCATGAATTGATGCTCCTAGCCCTAAACAACTCAGTATAAACAAAAATAAATATCTAAGTATTAACAATAACCGTATTTTTAACAATGTGGTCATACTTACTATTTACTTAAGTGTGGAAGACATTCTTACAATGCACAAAGAAAAAACATCAGAACTACACAGACTCTCCCCTAAAAACATTTACTCTTTATAAAAACAAAGGAGAACGGACAGGAACTCTTTTCCTGAAGAAATTGGACAGGATTCGGCTTGCCAAAAGAGCTCTTTTAAGGTTTGGTAGATTCCGAGCCTTTTGGCACGTTACCTACCAAGATGCATACGAACCCACCTTCCGATTTTGGCAACGCCGCAACTTTCATTGCGGAGATTTATGGTCAGGATGTCTTTAACATGGAGACCATGCGCGATTACCTGCCTCGCCCCGTTTACAAAAAACTACAGGCAACTATTCGTAAAGACGAAAAACTAGATCCAGATATTGCCAATGAAGTAGCTCAAGCCATGATGACTTGGGCTCTGGAAAAAGGTGCCAGCCACTATACCCACTGGTTTCAACCACTTAACGGCAGCACTGCAGAAAAACATGATTCTTTTGTAGATATAGATCCTGAAGGCAATCTGGAACTCAAATTCTCCGGCAAAAGCCTCATCCAAGGAGAACCCGATGCATCCAGTTTCCCATCCGGTGGACTTCGAGCGACCTTTGAAGCACGGGGCTATACAGCATGGGATCCGACCAGTCCGGCCTTCATCAAGCGTACAGGCAACGGAGCCACGCTCTGCATCCCAACAGCATTCTGTTCTTACAAAGGGCAGGCATTGGACAAAAAAACACCGCTTTTGCGTTCCATGTCTGCCGTTACACGCCAAGCTAAACGCTTACTAGCCTGTTTTGGAGGGCCGGAAGATATTCACGTCAGCGCAGATTTGGGAGCAGAACAGGAATATTTTTTGGTAGACAAACAGTTGTATGCTCTACGTCCGGATCTGATGATGTGCGGTCGAACGCTCTTTGGTAATGTACCTCCCAAACACCAGCAAATGGAAGACCATTACTTTGGCTCCATTAAAGATCGTGTGCTGGAGTTTATGGTTGATGTAGATGAAGCGCTCTGGAAACTGGGGATTCCGGCCAAGACACGGCACAATGAAGTGGCGCCCGGTCAGTTTGAAATAGCCCCTATTTATGAGAGCCAGAATTTGGCGGTTGATCATAATATGTTGGTTATGGAAGTACTCCGGAAGACAGCGAACAAACATGATATGGTATGTCTGCTACATGAGAAACCATTCTCAGGAATGAACGGTTCCGGCAAACACAACAACTGGTCTCTTTCTGCACCCGGTTATGGCAGTCTGCTCAATCCTGGTTCCAGTCCACAGGAAAACGCTATTTTCCTCACCATGCTTTGCGCCACTATTAAAGCGGTGGATGAGCACGCGGATTTATTGCGGGCATCAGTAGCAAAATCCGGCAACGAACATCGTTTGGGAGCTCATGAAGCCCCCCCAGCTATCATTTCCATCTTCCTTGGCGATCTGTTAGACGACATCATTGAACAAATAGAAAAAGGGAGCACTAAAAAGGCTTGTACCCAAAAAACAATCAACATTGGTGTAGATACCTTACCGATGTTCCCGTTGGACGCATCAGATCGGAACCGAACCAGCCCGTTTGCCTTCACCGGTAATAAGTTTGAGTTCCGAGCCGTGGGATCTTCACAAACCTGTGCATGGCCCATGACCGTGCTTAACACCATTGTAGCAGAAAGCTTGGATGAGATCTGCTCCATTCTGGAACCCGTTCAAGACAAGCCAGAAGAATTCCATGCTACTCTTAATAAAATTCTTCAAAATATTATTAAGAAACACAAGCGTATTCTATTTAGCGGTGACGGTTACGGAGAAGCATGGGTTGAAGAAGCAAAGCGTAGAGGGTTACCCAACATACCGGGAACAGTTGAAGCTCTGGCTGCATTAGAAACCACCAAAGCTAAAGAACTCTTTGAAAAATATAAAGTCGTCAGCCCTGTAGAACTGCATGCCCGTCATGAAATCCAAACGGAAATATTCTATAAGGAAATCAGCATTGAAGCAGAAACGGCCCTTCTTATGGTGGAAACTCTGTACATCCCTGCTGTGACAGAACAACTTACCCAACTTACCACAGCCATCGCTCAAATGAAAGCGGCCGGCATTCAAGCAGGCATGAAAGCAACAGTTGACAGAGCTACCCGAGTGGGCTCTCTATTGGATATTCTGCCATCTCAGGTACAAGAGCTTCGAAACGCCATGGATAACTCTGATATGAGCTCCATCCAATCATGCATGAGCAGTCTCAGAAGTACCGTAGATACACTAGAAAGTCTGACCGATGCTGATTTATGGCCCGTTCCGACCTATGCAGAATTGCTTTTCCTGTAAATCGCGAAGCTTGTTTTTCAACACAACAAACTCATAATCAACACCAATCAACAACAAAACCATCCTATACATAAGAAAAAACGGCAAATTAACAGCCTGACGGATTGACAAAACGGTCAAAATAGTTATCCTATTCGTCCGGTTGTGCATAGGCCGCTTAGACGGACGGCACTGAATCTAGTAATTCACAAGAAGCATCTTTCAACATCATGAGCAAGAGGACTTATCAACCATCCAAACGTTGCCGTAAGCGTCAGTTCGGATTCCGTGCGCGTATGGCCACTAAAAACGGAGCAGACATCATCCGTCGTCGTCGTGCGAAGGGCCGCAAGCGTCTACTCCCCAAGGGAGCAGAGATTCAATACAAGCGTCACACCATCCAGCACGGCCGTTAATTCAGTCCATTGAGATTGATTAGCGCCTCCTGGTAAAATTCTTTTCACGGGCCGACCCGCGGGAGATGCGTCTTACTCGTAAACAAAGTATGACCAGGGCATTTCAATTTGCCCGGGTACGCAACGAGGGGCCATCTGTAGCAGGTCGGCTTATTGTTTTGAGTGCAGCGCCATTGACAACTCCAGACGAGCCATCCAAGTTTGGCATCATCTGCACGAAAAAAATCGGATGTGCCGTCATCCGCAACAAGCTAAGAAGGCGCATCAGAGAAATATTAAGAGCACACGGAGCGCCGTTTGAAACCGGAGTTCATCTGGTATGCGTTCTCCGTTGGCGAGCAGTGGAAGCCAGTTATGCCGACTTAGAACGAGACTGGAACAAAGCAGCTCGCAAACTTAAATTACAACTTCTTTCCCTTCCAAAAAACACCGCATGATAAAATGGTTACTTATAGTCCTTGTAAAAGGATATCAGACCTTTATCAGTGCCCCTCTGCATACGCTGTGCGGGCCCGGTTGCGGTTGTCGTTATACTCCGACCTGTTCCGAGTACTTTATTCAAGCCGTACAACTACACGGAGCATGGCGAGGGTTTCTTCTTGGAACATGGCGCATTTTAAGATGCAATCCGTGGGGAGGTTCAGGGTATGATCCTGTACCACCGCCACGACATCCTCATTAAAATAAAACAATTTTCTTCCCTGCTCTTTCTACCAACTAACTTTAATTAAAATCTATATCAACATCATGGATCGTACCGCATGGATAGTCACAACCATTTGTGCAGCTCTTTTAGGACTGAATATTTATCTAGCTAAAGATAATAAACAAGAACCAGTCTCCCCCCCCCCAGTTACGCAACAACCGGTAACAACGCCTGCATCGAGTCCGACAGCCAGCACGACTGTACAGCCGACACCGGAACAACTTCCTATCAGCAAGGCACTTGAAGAAGACAAGACAAACCCGATTACCTTAGTTGTTTCGCAAGAAGCTGATGGCAAGGATGAAGCATTCATTACATACAGATTTAATCGTATTGGAGGGTCCATCAATTCCGTAACCCTCCACAATGACATTGTAGACTCACAAAAGGTAGCTGACCACAATGTCACCATTAATGAAGCACAGCACCAAGGTATTGGGGAATTGGTATTCAATATGGATGCCACTCAAGATCCGACCTATGAGACAACCGTCTATAAGGAAGTTAAGAAGACAAAAGACTCCATCACCTTGGAAGGCTATGATGCAAATCGGCAGCTCTTCATTTCCAAGACATACACCTTACATCCGGTCAAGGATACCGAAGGAGAAATTCTGCCCGGCAGCAAATATATTATTCGTCTGACGGTTTCTCTGCACAACAGTGCTTCACATCTCCAAGACCTGCGCTATATGGGGATTTTTGCAGGGAGTGCCTATCCCATCGCCAAAAGCGAACCACGCGATACTTACACTCATTTCTTCTATCATGCAGACGGGTCTCTGGAACAAGAACTTCCATCTTTCTTCACGGGAGGATTCTTTAGCAGTGCCAAAGCACGAGTTTTGGAAGGCCCCTTACAAGATTTGACCTATGCCGGCGTAATGAGCCAATATTATGCCACCATCATTTTGCCACAAGACCAATCTAAAGGATCCACAGTATATGCTACACGCCAAGAATTTCCGCTGGAACATGAGGACAATACACTAGTCCCCGGCGTTACTGTAGCCATGGGGATTCCCAACCTTACTTTGGCCCCGCAAGAAATCAAGACACTCACCTATGACATTTATACGGGACCTAAGTTCAACGCCTACCTGCGAGACCTCAACTTCTCCTATCCTGATATCAGCGACATCATGTCTTACGGATGGCTTACCTTCCTAAGCGTGCCAATGAACTGGTTGCTCAATCTCTTCCACGGATGGTTTGGCAACTGGGGTATAGCCATCATTTGCATGACCATAGTCGTCCGAGCCGTCATCTGGCCTCTGCATAAGAAGTCCTATATGGCTATGAAACGGATGTCTCTGGTACAGCCGGAATTAATGAAGCTTAAGGAAAAATATCCGGATGATCCACAAAAGGTAAACATGGAAATGATGAAGCTGTACCAGAAATACGGCATCAATCCTGCCAGTGGCTGCATCCCTATGCTCATTCAGATTCCCATCTTCTTTGCTTTTTATCGTGTACTTCAATATTCTGCAGAACTGAGAGGCGAGCCGTTCTGTCTGTGGATGACTGATCTCTCATTACCAGATACCGTATGTCATCTTTTTGGCATTCCGATCAACATTCTGCCGCTCATCATGGCCGCTACCATGATTATTCAGATGAGAATGACGCCACAAGCAGGAGAACGTTCACAGCGTATTATCATGAACTTGATGCCGTTGATGTTCTTCCTCTTCTGTTATAACTTTGCTTCGGCTTTAGCCTTATACTGGACCACGCAAAACTTAATTTCTATTGGCCAGACTGCCCTTATCCGTCGCTTACCAATGCCGGTACTCACACAGGCAAAGAAAAAGAAAAAAGGGTTCTTCCAAAAAATGATGGAACAACAACGAGCAGCCATGGAAGAACAACAGCGCAAGGCTAAAGGGCAGAATATGCGTAATATTACACCTAAAAAGTAAGGTGCTTAATATTTCTCACTCATTGGTTGAATTAACATTCTAAATTTCACAAATAAAAAAATTGTGCATATGGCA
>CAZGGR010000004.1:7547-143168 GCA_964525305.1 uncultured Akkermansia sp. | reverse complement strand
TTGTAAGTCCTTTCTCCTTCTCTAGGTATTATATTCTAAATATGCGTTCACCTGCCGTTGTTTAGCGGACGTAGAGCATTGTTTTTAAGATAAAAACAGCAAGGAAATCAAAAAAATAAGTTTGAGATTCTGGTCTTTTTGCATCTTGGGACAGTTTGAGATTGACTCTTATTTTTTTAGGAGTAGGTGTTTTTATCCGTGAAACCGCACCTTCCTTGTCTTTTGTTATCGGCGCTTATGGCTGCCATGGCTTCCGTTGCCACTGCCGGCTATATGCATGGAGACGCATCCTTGCTTACTTATACAGATTTTGGGCAGAATATGGGGCGTTATTCTGTAGGCAATACAAATGCATTGCTTGATTACATTAACAGAGACGGAGTAAAGATTACTTATACGGGAGGACAGGCAGATTATACCATGGAACATGGTATGATTGACTTTTCCAGCCAATGTGATGGCGGTTATGGTGCGGCTATCGGATATAATTTTTATACGACGGTGCAGCACAATGGTGTTCACAACAACACCTATACGGCGAATTATCTGGGTAATAATTATGCCATTCATTATCAAGGTATCGAATATCGCACCAGCAGTTCGTTTTTAATCACGACCAATAATGACTACAAGGTCACACGCCAGAGTAAGTTGATTACAGATGTGACCGGTTCTACGGTATACGGTTCGGTTACGGGAGATTATTCCGGATTGACCGATGGGTCATTAAAGGGACAAACTCTGTATCGTACCGGTTCCGGAACGATGGGGAAATATGATACGAATGGAAACGGAACCGGTCTTTGCGGAGCCTATTCCTATAGCATCGGAGCCATGCAGGAAATTACGGGCATTGGGATAACCGACAATACCAATGGAGCCATTTCCGTTCACAATAATATGAATACCTCTTCTGCCGGGGTTAATGATCGCTCGCCCTTGCCTTATGCAGCACGAGGCGGCGACTCCGGAAGTCCTGCCTGGGTTTGGAATGAAGACACCGGGCAATATGAATATATCGCAGCTCTTCAATCCGGTGATGTTGTGTGTTATTCTCAGTATCGTGGTGGTCCCCAATATACGGCAGAAGCCATGGCAGCGTATAATAAAAACGTAGCGATTGGCTCAGATCATACTGTTTACATCAATGCGGTAACAACGGCAGGAGAATCGGTGACGGATGGCACCTACACGGCAACTCCTTACAGTGGCACGGTAACGAATGCATCCGGAACGGTGCTTACCAACTTTGTGGGCGTGAAAAGCGGAATTCAGACGTGGAAAGATCTTAGCGGACTGAAGGATACGGAGAATTGGTATAGTTACGGCAACGAATACTTGAATGCGAACAGCGGACTTGATGCGACAAAAGACGGCGTCTTGAACTACGCTGATTTGTACATGACGGAAAATTTGGTCTTTACCGCCGCCTCTTCTTCAGAAACGCAGAAGGTGATTCTGAATGCGGATGTGGATTTGGGATTGGGATATGCCCAATTCAGCAAGGGGGAAGGCCAAGAGAGTGCTTCATTTACCATTTCTTCCGTTGATGGCAACAATTATCTGCTGAACTCTGCCGGGTATGTTGTTGATGCCGGGGTGGATCTGCACTTGAAATTGACCAATCCCGCCGAATATATGCGGGAATGGCGCAAGATAGGAGCAGGTAATTTATATATTGAAGGGACGGGTAACAATGATGTCTTTCTGAACGTAGGTGGCAGCGGTGCCGAATATGGTGGCAGTACAACATATTTGGAACGAGAAACCGGCTATGCTGCCTACAACGTGTTGGCCAATAACGGTGCCACTGTCGTTATTAAGGATATCAATCAAATCAAGCGTGATTTTACCTTTGGATTCCGTGGCGGGTATCTCGATATGAACGGTAATTCCATGACATGGAATAACGACAATGCAGCCGATGCGGAAGGCTTTACCATTCATGCACTTGATGAAGGCGCACGCATTACCAACGGTGGCTCGGAGAATGTCACGTTAACATGGACGCAGGGCGGAGAGCAAACATGGCTGGGATCGTTTACGGATCAAAGCGGTAAGGGTGCTGTTCGTTTTATCTACAATGGCGGAGATGGAGCCGTGCTGACCATGCGGAGCATCTATACCGATTTGAGCCATGTGTCAGGAAGCGGAATTACAGTACAGAGCGGAACGCTCGCGCTGGAGGGCACGAATACCATACACGGGATGGGATCTTTAAACGGCAAAAACTCCAATCGTTACAGCAGTGAAGATGACTGGCATTATGCGGATGTCAAATCAGCTGTGGAAGTACAGTCGGGCGGTACATTGCAATTGGGAAGCCATGCCAGATGGACAGGCGATGTCACGGTTAAAGATGGCGGTACCTTTGTGATGAATGAAGGGGTCCGGCACCAATATGAATACATTGAAGGCGGCCAAGTGAAGGAAAACACGGATTTGATTCGTGATTTCTTTGGGCTGAAAGGCAATGTTTCTCTGGAAGGAAATGCAGCGATGAAAGTCGTTTTCAGTGAAGGAACCGATTCCACGCTGACCTATGGAGGTACCATTTCCGGAACCGGATCGTTCATGGGCGACCTGGGGAATGACGGAGGTAAATTGATTCTTTCCGGCAATAATACCTTCAGTGGGGCAAAAGAGATTGTTTCCGGTACCCTGATTGCAGCCTCCAATGCTGCATTGGGAGATGTTTCTTCTCATCAGTGGAAGATAGGAGAAAAGGGCAGTATCGCTCTTATGGAATTTACCGGAGCCGATCGGATTACCGAAACGCTGCAATATATCGATGGTTCATCCACAGGGGTGTTGGCTTTGACATCCGATATCGCGGAAGAGATATCTTTGGTCAATCACAAGGGATTGATTATTGGTGCATTAGAGGGACATACCGTACAGTACGGCACGGCCGATGCCGAATTAACTGCCGTTGATGGGAGCTGGACCCTGGGCGGTGGCGGCGGTGATTTGGTGGTGCATTTCAAACTCAGCGGAGATAACAGGCTTGTTATCGGTAATGAATACGGAAAGGGGAGTGTGACGCTGACGAATGCCGCCAATGATTTTTCCGGCAATATCATCTTGGCAGGAGGAGTGACACTTGATTACACCGATGAAGCAGCTCTGGGTAATTCCAAGATTCAACTGGATTACACCAACCGGATTTTCGCTCCGAAGGAATTAACCAACGTGGAAACATCCGCTACCGGTGTGGTCTTGTTAGACAGAGTGGCAGATAAGGATATGGATCTTTCCGCAACTCCCGGGGTTTATTTAGGAGCTGATGGCGATATCACTTATACCGGGAATATCACGGTAGCCGAAAATGGAACGTACCGTTTTGGTGGTGTGACGGGATCTTTGACGCTGGATACGAAACTTCAGTCCGGACATGATATGATTCTGGATGGACAGACCTATACCGGAGGGAAAGTTGTTTTTGCCAAAGCACAGCATGATTTTGATGGTTCCGTTTCCATCATGGGACGTGATACTTCCCAAACATCGTTGACGGAAGGTAATATAACGATGTCATTTTTAGCTGATCATGTTTTGTCATCAGCTTCGTCCGTGAATGTCATGTCAGGCGGTATTGTGGATGTCAATGGTACCGCACAGACTTTCCGCAACCTTTCCACAGTGGCCGGAAGTTCTATTGTTGATTCAGTGGGTGACGGTAAATTAACCATCGCATCATCTGCCAATACAACCCTTGCAGGATCTCTTAACGTTGCCACCGTTGAGAAAACAGGCAGTGCCACTCTGACTTTGACGGGATCTAATACTTATGATTCCTTTACCGTAAAGGAAGGGACGGTAACAGTAGAAACAGAGACGGCATTGAACTCCAAAGGGAATGTCTATGTGGAATCCGGTGCTACGTTGAACTTAGCGAGCGGTAGTTCCCAGAAGAAAATAAATGGCGGAACCTTTACCATCGGTTCAGGGGCAACCATGAATATTGGGTGGAATATCGTTTCCGGGAGTTTCGTTTTGGATAATGGTACGCTCAATCTCGGTGGCTCAGGACGTCAGGAAGGCAACATGTTTGTTCGGGGAGGAACAAACAATTTAATTGTTAATAATAGTACTTCAACGGCTTATTTTAACGGGAACTCGCTCAGTATGGCTGAAGGCTCGGTATTGACCCTAAGAGGGCAGTTATTCAGTTTTGGTGCTTCTTCTATTGGTTCAGCCGGCAGTTCGATTATCTATGAGGGAAGCCAATTATCTTTAAACAGCACCAATACTGCGATCAATGCCTCATTAAAGTTTAATGCATCGAGAGATACTCTTGTCCATGCTAATGGTAAAAGCGGTTCTGCGGTTACCTTCAATTGCTTGGAGGCGGCTTTGGGAGGAGGCAGAAAGTTGACATTAAGAGAAACTGCCAGCAATACCCTATGGACCATTCACGAATTGGCCGGCACAAGTAATATTACGTGGACCTCTTCGGTTTCCACGGATTCAAACTCTCGCATGATTTTGGATGGGGCAGGATCTTATTCCGGGAATCTTACCCTGAATCGTACAGGCGGGTCTCAATCCTCCTATATTGAATTGAAGCATGATCAAGCTCTTCAGAATGCTACGTTAACGTTAACGGGGTATTCTGCTTCAAACCGTGCATCTCTTGCCGTAAATACGGATGATGCCCATCTCAAGGGGTTAAGCAGCTCCGATGAAAAGTCATGGTTATTTGCCGGCGCTGCGCCGGAATCCGGCAGTGCTACCCCGGACTCTACCCGTCAATCCCGTCTGACGATCACCGGCAATGGATCTTATGATTACAAGGGAGGCGTGGGCAGCGATGCGACTACCGGAAACGGTATTACATTGGTGATGGATGGAACCGGCACGCAAACGTTCAGCGGCAGTTCTATTACCCTCAACGGAGTGGAAGCCAAGCAGGGGACATTGAACCTGAATACGGCAGGCTTGAACATTCTCGGGGACATTTCCCTTGTTCGCGGAGCTACGGTACAAATGGGAACAGTTGCAGACGGCGCATTTACGGCTAACGGCACTTATACCTTGGGCACCGGACATTCCCTGATCGTGACAGAAGGTGGTGTTGCAGGCAGTTCGGCGAATTTGAATGCTTCTTTGTGTCTGGCCGGCGGTACGCTTGCTTTCTCCGGGGATACGTTAACCTCAGATTCTGCAGCTCTGAATGTTTCCGGCGGCATTACAGTGAGCGACACCTTTGACGGACAAACAATCCGCTTATCTGAAACATCCTCGCTGACAGCGGGGACATATCAGTTAGCTAGTGGCAACTGGAGCAATCTGGATTCCAGCAGGATTACAACGACACTGGATTACATGGACGCAACGTTTGTGACGAGTGCAGACGGATTGACCATGACCCTGCAGAGCAAAAACGGATACGTTATTTGGGATGGAACCGACAGTGCCCATACATGGAGTGCGTCAGCCTTTGGCCATTCTTCTACCATTCCGGGTGCAAGCGATACGGCAGTATTCAATGACTCTTCTCTCAACAGGAATGTACAGATTACATCATCCGCATCAGTAAGAGCATTATTGTTTGATACAACGGGAGCCAGTGTCCTCACGACGGAAAATAACAGTGAGCTTACAGCCGGCTCCCTGCAGCACATCGGAACCGGAACAACGACGCTGGAATCCGGCGTGAAGGTAACGGGTCAGACGACTATTGATTCCGGTGAGCTTGTGGTGCGAGGTACGGGTATCCTGCAAGGCGGCGTTACCGGTCAGGGAACCTTGAGTGTCGACTGGGGTGCAGTAAGCGGTAGTATTGAGAATATCAGTAGTTTAGGAGAACTGCAGATTCTTAGTGGCCGTTATAAGGCAATGAGTGATATTCAGGCAGATACGATTCGCGTCAAAGATGGCGGTCAGTTCTGGATAGACGATGGAGTGACTCAAAACGGCGAGCTAATCGTATCGGGGCGCGGTTGGAACTCTTCCAACGATGTGGCCAAAGCGGGGTCACTTCGCCTTGGTAATGGAGCTGTGTTGGCCGGAACTCTGACACTGGAATCAGACACGGGCGTACATGTGCATAACAACTCTGCTTCCATTACCGGAACGATCGATACGCAGGGGCATACATTAAGCAAGACCGGAGCCGGTTCATTAACTCTGGGAGACGCCGGTAATAACTACTCCATCAAATTGTTGGGTGGTGCACTGGTGCTAGGTTCCGATGCTGCGTTGAGATCCGGCGGTCAATTGAACATGGAATCCGGCACAACATTGCGTCTGAATGGATATACGGTTGCCGGAGATATTGTGCTGAATAACGGCACGATTGATGCCGGAGCGGGCAGTATCAGCGGAGATATAAGCGTGCAGGGAGGAAGCAATAACGTGATTTCCAACGCCGCCGATCAGACAGCTTCGATTAGCGGGGATCTGGATATGGCGAGCGGTTCCACGCTGACGTTGAGCGGTGGCAGTTTTAACGTTTCATCATCATCACTTGGATCAGATGCCAGCACGATTATATTCCAAGGGACAACTCTGGAGTTCTCCGGCAGTAATGGAGTGGTTCATTCCGACTTGGTGTTTAAGGCAGATGCAACAGTGAAAGGATCCAAAGACAGTGCCAACAAAGCGCTGACCTTGAATCGAGTGCAGATAGATGGCGGTTCCACGCTGACGTTGGAAGAGCCCTATATCTCAAGCAATAACACGAATACCATTTGGACGATTCATGAACTTGCCGGGGAAGGTAATGTTGTTTGGTCTTCTTCCAACTCAGGATCTTATACTTCTCGTTTGGTTCTTGATGGTGAGGGGAGCTTTTCGGGAGATATTCGTTTGGTCAGAAGCCAAGCTCTTTCCCAAAAGGTATTCCAGTCCTACATTGAACTGAAGCATGATCTGGCGGCTCAGAATGCAACGATTACCCTGGAAGGCTGGAATCAATCTACCAACGACCGTGCATCTCTTGCCGTGAATACAGCTGATGCTCATCTCAAGGGGTTGAACAGTACGAATAATAAGACCTGGCTGTTTGCAGGAGATGTGCCGGAATCTTCCGCATCCGGTGTCTCTACGATTCCTGCATCCACTCGCCAATCTCAGCTGACCATTACCGGAGACGGAACGTATGACTTTAAGGGAAATGTCAGCGGCGACATCGATACCGGCAATGGGATTGCCCTGTTGATGAAGGGGACAGGAACGCAGACATTCAGCGGCGGAGCGGTTGATTTCACGAAGGCAGACGTTCAGGCCGGTAAGGTTGTTCTGAGTGGCGGAGGGGCTCTTTACGGTGGGGCGCAAGTTAAGAGTGGAGCCTCGTTACAGTTGGGTACAGGAACTGCGGCCGTGCATGTTTCCACCAATGAGACAGCCAGCATGGCGTCCGTGAGCGGAGAGATGGAATATTCCGCCACTACCGGAGTGAGCATACACAACGCCCTGATTAAGGATACAAACTTAACATTATCCAATGATTCCAAGCTGGCATTGAACTCTACGATCCTGGATGCGGGATCTTGCATTGCGGGAGCCGGTAAAAACAGTGCTTTGGGTGTATCGAACTTAACAATCAACGTTGGAGGTATCAGCAGTTTTACTGAAGGGACTCTGGCAGAAAATACGGTGCTTGTTTCCTCCTTTGCCGTCAACCAAGGCGATACGGTGCTGACACATGACGCCTCTGTTCTGGAGATGGACAGCCTTTCCCTGACAAACGTTACCGTGACGGGATCCAATCTGATCTTTTCCATCACATCCTCCGAATTGTTGGCCAAGATACAAGGGTACGATTACTTCTGTTTTGATTTCAATTCAGCAGGAGTGGATTTATCCGGAGTCTCCAATATTTCCGCTCAATACGGAGATATAACTTTTGAAGGATTGTGGGAAGAAAATGAAACCGAATTGAATCGCACTCTTTCTTCAAGCAGTACGCTGTATTTTGAAGTAACCCATCAGAATGTTCCTGAACCATCCGCTGTTGCGTTCGGATTGTTTGCGCTGACGGCTACGGTCGTTCGCCGTCGTCGGACGAATGCGTAAGGAGATGGAATAGAACAAGAGAAGATCATTCTTTTATTCGTACAGAGCCGGAGATCTGGGGAAATACCCCTCGTTCTCCGGCTTATTTTTTTTGAGTAAAAAATGGTGAATCCCTGTTCGGGAAAGAGAATGCGGGCGGCGAAAGAAAGAAAAAATATGTCCTTGATGGAGGGGTTGAGAAACTGACTTTCTGACTTCTTATTCACAAAAGCATGAAGGACGTTCATCCTTGGAAGAACCGTAAGTAAGGGAGTTCGGTGGCAGATTTATTCACAGGGAAACGTTTTGTTGATATGCCCGTATTATTAAGGCGTCTGTACTATATTTGGCGTGCTTTTTACTTTATAAGTGCACTATGTAGTGGTATCTTTCGGACATGAGATGTGTTCAGTGCGGTCATTTGGAGGATAAAGTCATCGATTCCCGAATGTCAAAAGACGGGACGACTATCCGTCGCCGCCGCGTGTGCTTGAGGTGTGATTATCGATACACGACCTATGAACAAATCGAACGCACGGAATTGCGCGTTGTCAAAAGGGACAATTTGCGAGAAGCGTTGAATCGAGAAAAGATTTTACGTGGCTTGGTGAAAGCGTGTGAAAAGCGTCCCGTTAGCATGGATCAGCTAGACCGAGCCGTGGAAGAGATTATTTTTGAACTCCATCGCGATCACCTGCGAGAAGTACCATCCAGTGAAATTGGTAAAAAAGTCATTGAGAAATTGTATGCCATCGATCCCGTGGCTTACATTCGTTACGTATCCGTATACCGTCAATTTTCCAACGTGGAAGAGTTCATCAAAGAGATCTCGGAAATGCAACATCAGTCGTTAATAGATCCGCTACAGCGGAAACTTCCCATTCTTTAAAAAGGTTCTGCACATATGATAGGCTTTAGAAACAACAGACCTTTGCTCCAGCTTGGAGACTGTCTGATATCCGAGTATGGAGAACAGTGGCTGGCAGACGCCTTGGAACATGCGGCTCGTCGAGCCGGCACGACGTTGCCATTTAAAGAAGACCTGTTGGCATCCGTGCGCTATTATCTGGAACATGAATGCGATTTATCCGTTATGCCGGTGTCTGAGCTGTATGAACGCTTGCGCCGTATGCTACGAGAAGTAGGGTTGGGGCATTTGGCGAAAGAGCTACGAGAAGAAACCCCACCTATGACGGTCAGCGTGGCAGAGATTGCCCGAGATGTGCCGTTTTGGTTATTTTTCGCCTGCGAATTGAAGAAGCAGGTAGAAGCTTTGCAGGGGCGCGGTATTACTAAATACTGCTTTATTGACAGGAAGGAATGTGTGATGGCATTGCAGGGGAGAAAACGCTGGAATAGTGCTTGTCAAAGCATGTTGGCTGAGTTGGATTTTCTTCTTTCCCGGTATCAAGAGCCCACCCCAAGTTGCTAAAAGGTATATTACAGATATCAAAAAAAGCCCCGGATTTTGTTGAAGAACAATCCGGGGCTTTTTGATGGTATTGATCAGGACTTGCCTGTCACCTTATTACAGGTGTTTGGGGGCAGGGCCGTTCAAGATTTTGTCCGCTCGTTGCAAGGCGGCATCAATGTTTTCGCAGATGTTATAACGCTTCAATTCTCTGTAGAACGGAGCATGGCGAATAACGTCCATGGGCTGAGGCTGAACGCCACAGACAAGAAGCGTGGAGCCATGTTCTCGGCATTGGTGGCAGAAATCGGACAGCACATTCAATCCGGTAGCATCCAGCGCGGGAACCAGACGCATTCGCAAAATAACAACCTTGGTATCATGTTCCAGCGTTTCCAGAACCTGATCCTTAAATTGTTCCACCGCACCAAAGAAGAACGGCCCTTTTACGTCAAACACCTCGACACCTTCCGGAATGTTCAAGCCGGCTGTAGAACGTTCACCGCTGTCTTCTGCATCATCATCCAATAATTCGCTTTTAATAGCGGAGACATCGCTGATTTGAGCCATTCTGCCCATAAACAGAAGGGCTGCAAGAACTACGCCTACTTCTACGGCAACAACGAGATCCACAAATACAGTCAGCAGGAACGTGATCACCAAGACGGCGGCATCTTGGCGCGGACCTTGGAGCAAGCGGCTAAACGTATGCATTTCACTCATGTTGTAGCAAACGACTGTTAAAACGCCGGCAAGAACGGCCAAGGGGATTTGTTGAGCATACTGACCAAAGGCCATGAGTATAGCCAGCAGAGTGATGGCGTGAATAATTCCGGAAACAGGACTCTTTGCACCGGCTTTAATATTGGTGGCAGTACGGGCAATAGCCCCGGTTGCCGGAATGCCACCAAACAGGGCAGATCCGATATTACCGATGCCCTGGGCGATTAATTCCATGTTTGGTTTATGGCGGCTACCCGTCATCCCATCAGCCACCGATGCACTTAACAAAGATTCTATGGCGGCCAGGAGAGCGATGGTGAAAGCCGGAGCCGTTAATGCACCCAAGTTACTCCATTCCAATTGCGGAAGTTCCGGCAAAGGTAAGGTATTGGGTAAGGCACCGAAAGTTTGACCGATGGTGGCTACAGGCAGAGAAAAGACGGCAGAAACGACGGTCATGGTCAGCATGCCAATGAGCATGGCCGGGCTTTTTGGCCAGAAGCGGCGACTCAGCAAAGTGATGATGACGGTACCGGCTGCCAATCCCAGAGCAGACCAGTTCATGGTGTGGAAATGCTGGAAGTAACAGCCCCATTTATCAATAAAGTCACCCGGGATTTTGCCATCAATGGTTAATCCGAAGATGTCTTTAATTTGGGTGGAGAAAATGACGACGGCAATACCGGAAGTAAAGCCCGTGGTAACAGGGAACGGTATGAACCGAATCAACGCGCCCATGCGGCAGAACCCGAAAATAATCAGAAAGAGACCAGCCATCAGCGTACAAGTCAGCAGACCGGAAGCCTGGTATTGCTCCAAAACGCCCATGATGATGATGACAAAAGCCCCTGTTGGGCCGCCGATCTGATATTTACTGCCGCTGAATAAGGAAATAAGGCAGCCGGCCACAATGGCAGTGATAAGACCCTGAGAAGGAGAAAGGCCGCAGGCTATGGCAAAGGCCATGGCCAAGGGAATAGCCACAACGCCCACGGTTAACCCTGAGAAGAGGTCTGCCAGGAACGTACGTTTATTATAAGTTTTAAGTGAAGAAACGAGAGCGGGTTTGAACATAGCTGCCGATGCCGGTAGCGCATGACGCGCTCCGGATATGGTTGAGTTTTTTCCCTCCTGATTGCGTTATTGGATCAAACGCGCCGCGGAGACGGGCGGCAAGCTCTCTATCCCGTCCGTCTCCGCAGGAAATGCTATTTGGAAAGGACTTCTTCCCAGTAAGCAATGCGGCGACTAGTATTCCCGGAATTGGGAGCCCCGGGGTTGGTACGCTGAGCAAAGGCTTTTGTCAATTCAAATACGTCACGAGCGTCTGTTCCATAGGCTTCTGAAATGGAAGCAAATTGATCATCGCTCAATTGATTGAGCGGAGTACCTGTGGAAACGCTTAAGGCAACAGCTTTTCCGACCAGCTCATGTGCTTTGCGGAAAGGTACTCCTCGGCGAACCAGATAATCCGCTAAATCGGTTGCCAGAAGCATGGGATCAGAAGCTGCTTCTTTGGTGCGGTCAACGTTGACCGTCATGGCAGCCATCATTTCTGCATTAACATCAAGAGCCAGCTTAATGGTGTCGATGGAGTCAAACAAAGGTTCTTTGTCCTCTTGAAGGTCTCGATTATAAGTCAATGGGAGACCTTTGACGGCGACCATCACAGCCGTGAGGTTGCCATACAAACGTCCTGTTTTGCCTCGGGTGAGTTCGGCTACATCCGGATTTTTCTTTTGAGGCATGAGGGATGAGCCTGTTGTGTGGGCGTCAGATAGCGTGGCAAAGCCGAACTCCGTTGTACACCACAGGATGAGGTCTTCGCTCATACGAGACAGATGCGTACCTATAACTGCGAGGTCAAAAAGGAACTCCATGATGTAATCCCGGTCTGCTATGGCATCCATAGAGTTTTCAGTGACGGCATCAAAGCCAAGTTCTAAGGCGATACTGTGGCGATCCAAGCAAATGG
The DNA here is from genome assembly GCA_964525305.1 of uncultured Akkermansia sp. Lineage (GTDB taxonomy): Bacteria > Verrucomicrobiota > Verrucomicrobiia > Verrucomicrobiales > Akkermansiaceae > Akkermansia. The sequence continues at coordinate 131,058 of CAZGGR010000004.1, read as the reverse complement.
TAGAACCGGCAATGGCTCCCGAACCCAGTGGAGAAATATTCAGTCGCTTGCGGCAGTCCGAGAGGCGGCTTGCGTCCCGATTAAGCATTTCCACATAAGCCAGCAGATGGTGTCCCATGGTGACGGGTTGGGCTCGCTGAAGGTGCGTATACCCCGGCATCATGGCGTCCGCATATTCTTTAGCTTTCATGACTAAAGCCCGCTGAAGGTGGCGTACTTTTTCCAGGATTTCATCAATTTCAGTTCGGCAGTAAAGACGAGTATCTGTGGCAACCTGGTCATTGCGGGAGCGAGCCGTGTGCAATTTGGCACCCGGAGCACCGATGCGGCGAGTCAGCTCACTTTCAATATTCATGTGCACATCTTCCAGCTCCCGACTCCATGAGAATTGACCTGCCTCAATATCCTGAAGGATACCCTTTAATCCGGATTCAATAGCATGAAACTCTTCTTGAGTTAACAAGCCTGCCTTAAGCTGAGCCCGAGCATGGGCGATGGATCCGGCAATGTCTTGGCGGTACAGCCTCCAGTCGTAAGAGACGGATTCACCATAGCGTTGAACCAGATCGGCGGTTGGTTTAGAAAATCTGCCTTTCCACATGACCTCTTTGTTGTGCCTCAGAAACTTTCATTTTTAAAGCCTGAAATGGGTAATGAAGCTAGATTCCGAATCTCGAAGAAAAGCAATGACTTTCATTACCGGCAAGAGGAGCGCAAATAAAATGTTTCCTCGGCGGTCTTTTCCCAGTGGAGAAGGAGAACGGATATGTTATGATCAGCCCGTGTGCATGGATGATGAAATGCCCATGAAGCGGGCTGATTTACGAAAGCGAGCCGAGAAGATGGCCGCGGAACTGAAAGCGAAAGGAGAGGAATTGCATCCGGTAACGGCCTGCAGCCGCAATTTGGCAAAAAATTTCTGGGGAAAAGCCTGGATGAAAAGTTTGGCGGCATGTGAATCTTATGGGATGAGACTGTCCCCCGGTCGCACGTATTTGCGATATGGGTGTGTCTTGGATATCCAAGTAAGATCCGGCAGGATTGACGCATTGGTAATGGGAGAACATTTGTATGAAGTCTGTATACAAGTGACGCCGCCGGATGAGACCGTACTGGAGCAATTGCGGACGCAGTGTGCCGGGAGAATCGGTTCCTGGATTGATTTATTGAAAGGGAACTTGTCCCCTGAATTACTAGCGATTTTGTGTGAACCGGAATCCGGACTCTTTCCGTTACCTGAAGATTGGCGTTTTTCCTGTTCTTGTCCCGATTGGGCAGATTTATGCAAACATGCAGCGGCGGCGTTGTATGCTTTTGGTGTGATGTTGGATGAACAGCCGGAGCTGTTGTTTACCTTACGCGGGATCGAGGCATCCGTTTTGATTCCGGATTTGCCAGATATAGCCGCCGAAGGAGATGGAACTCTGTCTCAGGACGTCCATTCTCTATCAGATGTGTTTGGTATTCAGTTAGATTAATACATACATCTGTGGGATTATGGCTTTGTTTTATTGTTAAAAAGCCAGGAAGGCAAATGGCAGTCGGCTTTTTTCATGAACTGACGGCTCACAGGCGTTGGCGAATTAGAAAATATGGTTTGGTCCGCCGGCTGTCGATTCTGATGCATGGACACGGGCTGAGAAGAGAATGTGGCTGTTTGCTCTATGATACACATCAGGGAAGGGAGAGATGTACAGAGTAGATAAACCATTAACAGAGCGCGGTAAGGGGCGTTTCCCTCCCGTAATGCATGGAGGAAAAGCAGAGCCAGAAAAGGATAGAGGACGGCCGGAGCTTTGAAGAGCAATTCATTATTCATAATACCGGTGCGGAAGAACAGACAACTTGCCATCAATGCCAGTGTGATGCCATAGAGCGGATTTTTATGGCATTTCGGGAAGAGTAAGAGACCCGGCAGAAAAACACCCAGAGCTAAAGCTAACGAGAAACTGACATATTTGACGGAGCAGGGGTAAAGCTGAAGGTTGTTATCTCCGTAATGGTAAAGTTCGGCATAGGAGCCGCTGAACAAACAGGTAAATTGTCCGCCGCCATCCAAGTGGCTGTAAAATACGGCCATGATGATGGTATAGAAGAACGCAATCCAACATACAGGATGGGCCAACAAATTGTAAAGACGTGATGGCAGGGGAGATACGGATGGGTTACGGAACAAGGAGTCATTAATAATGTATGCTAATAGCAGAATTGCTCCAATCGGTGAGGAAACCAGCAGTAAAGCTCCTATGAAATAACAACCGACGGCAGGCAGGGAGCGGGTTAGCAGCAAGGTGGTACACAGGAGAGAGGGGATGGCGTGATTGAACGTATGAAACAGTTGGGCAGGCATGCCGATCAATAAGACAAGCTGAGCATGATAGTCTGCCAACCAGGCGGAAAGAGGTACTCCCAAGCATTCCAATGCCACAAGCGGGGAACTCAGGCAGAAAAGAATCAATGACCAGCAGACTGTTTGACGGAATCCCCAGCGAGAGACAGCAATCAGCAAGGTTAATTCCATTCCAAGAAAAGTCCACAGAGTCAGTATCCAAGAAGCCCATGAGGATGGGCAGAATGATGCAACCAATGCCGGAGGAAGCCAATGTCCGAAATAGTAGATAAAAGGTTGTCCGCTATCTGCAGTAAGGGGCCAGTCTGCGACAATCAGCCGTTCGTAAACGGCATTGCGAACCATGAAATCCGCATGCTGTTGAAAGTGTCCAGTAAAACCGCACAGCAGAGCCATTAACAAACATAGGACAGACAGGAACAGTAACGCGGCCGTTTTGGTGCCATGGAGAGATAGGCGTTGTTGAGGCAGTTGTCGGATACAGGCATATAGGCCATATACCAATGCGATGCAGAGCGGTACAGCAACAAATAATTGCAGCCACCCCAGCAAAAAGAGAAAGGGAGGGATGGCCAAGTACAGCACCCCTGCGCTTAACAAGGGGCGTGTGGACAGATGGAACCCGGAAAACATGGTATCGGAGGACGAGAGCACACAGCATGGCATATTTCTAACGAAAAGGAAGGTACAATGACGCAGTGATACGGTAAATGTGGGGTTAAAAGGTCTGAATGCGAATAGAAAAGACGCATCGGGCAGAACAACATCAGGGAGCAGGGGAATCTCAGCGTTTACTTGACGTGATGATGGCAGAGGAGCAAGATGGCATGCATGGAACAAGTCAGCCTCATGGAGTTGGGCAAATTAGCCCAGGACGGTCAGGTAGAAGCGGAAGTTTTTGCTCAGATTGCCCAGTGTTCTCAAAAGATGACAAAGGGAAACAAGCCTTATCTGGATGTAACTTTTGCTGATGCGGAAGGTTCTATGGGGCTGAAAGTGTGGGAGGATAAGCCCTGGTTTCAAACTTTGGGATCTTTGCCTGTCCGCAGTTTTGTGTGCTTGAGCGGACTGTGGGCCAAGGGAGGGTTTGGGATGGAAGTGGCTGAGTTGAATGTTCGCTTGTTGGATGAACAGGAAAAAGAGAGTTTTTTATCCGGTTCTGCCACTCTGAAAGCTAAACAAGAGGCTGATCTGAAAGAGATTTGTCTGCTGATTAAGGGGATGAAAGATCCTCGCCTCCGTCATTTATGTGTTGAGTTTATGGAACAATTCGGAGAGCGGTTTCAGCGTGCGGCAGCGGCACGTTCTTATCATCATGCACGTCGTGGAGGGCTGGTGGAGCATGTGGCCGGGATGATGCGAACGGCATTTGCCATCTGTCAGGTGTATTCGGAATTGAACCGTGATTTATTATTGGCAGGCTGTTTATTCCATGATTGTGGGAAGTTGTGGGAAAACTGTTATCCGAAAGAAGATTTCACCATGCCGTATTCAGAGGCAGGCGAAATGCTGGGGCATATTCCTCTTGGTATTGAGTTGGTCAATAATTTATGGAAGCGCATTATGGCACTTCCGGAAGCGGGCGATTGGAAGACTTTGGAACCGGCGTCTCCGGATGTGCGCATGCATTTGTTACATTTGATAGCCTCTCATCACGGAGAACTAGCTTTTGGTTCACCGGTGTTTCCTAAAACGCCGGAGGCGATAGCATTGCATAGCATTGATAATCTGGATGCCAAATTGGAAATGTTCCGTGGTGCGTATGAGACAAGTGAAACGTTAGCCGCAAGAATTCTTCAGCGTAAGGCACCGTTGCCGGCAAACATTGTTCTTCCCCTGCCATCCGTTGGCTCCTTGGAAGAGGACGGGGCAGATGCCTTGTCGTAAATTATCCCCGGCATGGAAAAGACACAGCAGGAATTGCGGTCATGGCCGGAACGGATAATGGCTTCTGCGCCATTGCTGATACCGGCTTTATCCATGTTGTGTGCCTGTGCGGCAATGGATAGTTCCTGTTGGTTCTGGATTCCATGCCTTGGTTTGGCGGCCGTGCCTTGGTTTTTTCGTACGCCGAGCATGAGTTTGTTAGCCGTTGCTCTGGCAATGTGGGCGGCGATATATCTTTGGGCTTATGAGCGGGAATATGCCGGGGTGCCTGTGGAAGACGGGCGATATGTTGTTATGGAAGGCTCTGTCGATGCCGTTTCCGGTAAATCCGTTTTGTTTAGACCGGATGGTTCCCGTTGGCTGTATATTGTTTCTTCCAAAGAGGGAACTACGGCTCCGAAAGTGGGGAACCGTTATCGGATGCAAGGAAAAGTATACGCCTTTCGTGCGCCGGAAGGGCCGGGTATTTTTGATCGGGAACGGTGGGGATATTTACGTGGCATTGTTGCCGGAATACGGATTGATGAGCCTGTTCTGATCGGAGAAGGCGACCGGTACAGCCGTTTTTTGGCTTGTTCCATGCACTTGCGGGAGTGTGCCGCGGAAATGTTGAGGGACGGAGCTCCAGCGGATGATGAGGCACGGCAGGTAATGGTCTCTGCCGTGCTAGGGGATAAGACGGATGCGAGTCCGGAAACCATGGCTAAGTTTTTGGAGAGCGGATGCATGCATGTATTTGCCGTGAGCGGGATGCATGTGGGGGTGGTAGCTATGTTGCTGATGGGGCTGTTGAGATTCCTGCGTGTTCCGCCTCGGATTTCCCGGTTGATTTGTATTTTATTATTAGCTGTGTATGTGTTTGTTACCGGGATGGCTGCTTCAGCACTAAGGGCATTTATCATGGCGGCGCTTTGGTTATTGGCATTTATCCTGCGTCGGAAGGGGCATCCGGCTAATATTCTGGCGGTGGCTTTTATTCTGTTATGTTTGATGAATCCGCTTCAGGTTTTTCAACCGGGATTTCAGCTGTCTTTTTGTGTCTTTGCTGTGATTGTCTTTTTGGCAAGCCTTTTGACACGGGAAAATCCGGTCTGGAGACCGGATCCGTTGATACCGATTCGGATTTACAACAAACGGGAAAAATTACTGATGAGGTCTGAAAAAGCATTTCGTGGTACCTTGGTTGTTTCCGTTGGTGCTTGGTTAGCATCAATCCCGTTGACGGTATGGCACTTTGGGACATGGAATCTGTATGCCCCGTTAACCAATTTATGTCTAAGTGTATTGGTCTTTCCCCTGATGGGGACATCTCTGTTGGGGCTTATGTTTGCATGGTTTCCCGGGATGCTGTATGCATGCAATACGGTAGCGTCTGTGTTTGCTTCTCTGATGCTGAGTGTAACAGAGAGTGTGTCTGCTATGCCGTACAGTTATCTTTCTGCCACGCCTCCTGCCGGTAAAAATGAAGCACTGATCGTTCCCTTGCAGAAGGATGCATGGGCATCTGTTATTTCTAATCCGGCGGTTGTGGTGGGGTGCGGTACGGAGAGTGCCGTGCGTTATACCCTTTTGCCCGTTTTGAATGCATATGGGTTTAAGCCCTGTAGCGTGTTTGTTTTTAGCAATACCAAGTCAGAACGTAGCGGATTGGAAGCCTTGGCCAAGGAATATCCCGGTATTCGTAAATGGAGCAAGATTGTAACGGACGGCGATGTGCGGAAATTGGTGTTAAGTACAGATAACGAATTGATTATAGAAGATTTACCGGAGCCTTTTCTGACAGGTATACATCAGGATCGGAGCCGTGTGTTGGCATGGAACTGTTGTGGCCGGCGTGTGTTGATAATAGGGAATGCCGGTTTTTCTTCTTTGGCGCGTGCAGAGGCCGTGCCACAGGCAGATGTTCTCCTTATTGGTTATCATCCGCGAGATCCGGTGAATGGCCTTTCTTGGATTAAATCCACCGGGGCTCATTCGGTTATTTTTACAACGGAATATGAATGCCCTGTGCCGGAGGGGATAACTGTATTTCGTCTACGAGAGACAGGGACTATTGTTTTAAGGATGGAAGAAAAGGGAGTGCAAATCCTTCCTTGGAAGGAGTGATAGATTCATATTGGGAATCGGCGTGTTGCACGGATAAAATAAAAAAGGGAGCTTTAAAAGCTCCCTTTGATGAGGGGAAAATCGGGTAACATTATTCTCCGGTGGAGCAGGGGACTCCGTACAGAGTGAAGCCTGTACTTTCCTCGATGCGGATGGGAAGGATTTCTCCTATTAAATGAGGAGATGCTTCTACCATAACCGGTTTATTCTGAGATGTTCTGCCGGAAAGGCGCAAGGCATTCGTTTTGGATGGCCCTTCCAGAAGGACCTCTTGCACAGTACCAACGAGTTCCTGGTTCTTTCGGATGGCAATTTCGTTGACGACGGACAGAAGATCCTGATTGCGGGCTTCTTTTACTTCTTCCGGGATTTGATTTTCCATGACGGCGGCAGGAGTGCCGCGGCGCGGGGAGTAACGGAAGATGAAGGCGTTATCAAATTGAATCTGTTCCACAGCTTGGCGGGTTTGTTGGTAATCCTCTTCCGTTTCTCCGGGGAACCCTACAATAATATCTGTGGTGATCGACAGATCAGGCCTTGCCTGTTTCATTTGAGCGCAAAGATCCAGATAAGTTTCATTCTTGTATGGTCTGCGCATCATTTTCAGAATGCGGTCACTGCCGCTTTGCATCGGGAAATGAATATGGCTGCACAGTTTGGGTAAGTATGTGAAAGCTTGAACCAGATCCTGGCGGAAGCCGATCGGATGGGGAGATACAAAGCGGATACGGCGGATGCCTTCCACTTCGTGTACGGCTTCCAGCAATTGGACAAAGCCTCCTTTGCCATCGATCATTTCCATTTGTCGGCCGTATCGGTTGACAATTTGTCCTAACAGAGTGACCTCTTTGACGCCGGCATCTGCCAGCATTTTTACTTCATCGACAATGTCTTGTATAGGGCGACTACGTTCTGTGCCGCGAGTATAAGGGACGATGCAGTAAGCACACTTCATTTCACACCCTTGCATGATGGAGACATAAGCGGTGGAGCGGGCTCCGGGGTTCAGGTGGTCCCGAATGTAGTTTTGGGAATCAGCTTCTTCAGCTACGTCACATACGTGGGAGCCGGAAAATGCGGTTTGCAATTCATCCATGCGGCGTTCTTGTCTCGCTCTCAAAATGCTGTCCACGTGTTCAAATACGCGGTGGTATTTTTGAGTTCCGATAACGAGATCCAGCTGAGGCAGCTCTTTAAATAAAGCTTCTTTTTTGCTTTGAGCCATACAGCCCATCATGCCATACACCACATGGGGACGGTGTCGTTGTTGTTTGGCTAGCAATCCCATTTTCCCGAGGGCTTTTTGTTCAGCTTGTTCTCGGATGGAGCAGGAATTGAATAGGATGACGTCCGCTTCATCTTCGCGGTCCGTTATGGTGTACCCTTTTTGCACGAACATTCGGGCTACCTGTTCGGAATCCCGCTCGTTCATTTGGCAACCGTAGGTTTTGATATAAAGCTTGGGCATGGAGAAAGTCAGATATTCTTTTTAAGTGTGACAACGCATTCCAAGTGTTTGGTCTGTGGAAATAGGTCGAAGGGTTGAACGGCTGTGACGATGTATCCCGCTTTGTCAAATTCTGCCAAGTCTCGTATTTGCGTGGCTGGATTACAGGAAACGTAAACGACTTTACCGGGACCGAAGGCGAATAGCTGGGTTAGGAACTCCATACTGCAACCTTTTCGGGGCGGGTCAATGACAACGGCTGTTTTTTCTGCAGGAAAATCTACTTGGGCAAAAATGGCTCCGGCATCTGCTGCCAGGAACTCAGCGTGTTCAATGCCATTGCTGCGGGCATTGCTGCGGGCCCAGTCTGCAGAGGTTTCGCTGACTTCAACCCCCAGTACTTTTTTAAATCTCTTGGCCAAGCTCAGGGCAAATAGGCCGGATCCGCAGTAGGCGTCAACAAGGTATTCCTCTCCGTCCATACTTGCTTGTTGAGCTACGTAATCTGTAAAATGAGGTAAGATGAAAGGATTGTTTTGGAAAAAGTCCCCTGCCAGGAAGTGGAACTCCAAGTCGCCGACGTGTTCACAGGCGACGGCGTTGTTATTGGTGATAACCGTTTCTTCAGATGCCCTCAGCAGAATAGTGGCTCCCCGCTTGAATCTGGCGGCGGCTTGGTAAACGCTTTTGCGTGCTAAGGGTAAAGCTTCGTTTATGCACTCCATGGCGATCGGGCATTGAGGTACATCTACGACGTCTCTTCTGGATCCTGCTTTCAGGAATCCGATAGCCGGCTTACCTCCTTCTTTCGGCTTGTCAAAGTGGGGTGTAATTTTGGAGCGGTAATGGTATTGCCGGGGGGAGGCAATGGCCGGATTAACGGGGAGATTCAGCCCTGCTTGCAAACGGAGCAAGTCTGCTACTTGGCGTGTTTTCCAAAGAAGCTGTTGCTCATAGGAGAAGTGTTGATATTGACATCCCCCGCAAGTTCCGAATAGACGGCATTTAGGCTCCACTCGGTTGGGACCTGGTTTTAATACTTCTACCAGGTCTGCAGAAGAATAGTTCTTATCATTGCGCCAGATTCGGGCTTTTACTCGATCCCCGGGAAGAGCAAAAGGTACGAAAACCACCCAGCCGTTCACTCGGCCGATGCCATCGCCTGCATTAGACAAAGCTTCAATGTCCAGTTCTAATTCTTGGTGGTAGGAAAAAGGTTCGGGTTGAAATCCCTTGGGTGCGGTTGTACTCATGATGGATGATGAAAATTATGAGGCTTCTGGGGTTATCAGTTTGCCGTCAGGATCGTAGAGTAAGGTGTCCGGAAGACGAGGGGTTCGTAAGCCGGGTCTGAAATCTCCCGGCAATACTGTCGGCCCCGGCGCAGATTCTGTGTTTTCTTCTTGTGGTAGAGATTCTTGTGTCGTGTCCGGCAAACGGATATCCATGGTGCTTGTCGGAGGGGCTGATGTTGGTTGAATTGTTGGTTCCGGGGCGAGTTCCTGAGGACCTGTTCCCTCTTTGGTGATGGTACAGGAAACGCACCATGTTAGCCCGGCAATCAGACAGAAGCGGATCAGGTTCTCTTTCATGGCGCGGATTTTTACAGCTTCATGCATTCTTGGCAAGTGAATTACCTATGCTTTTTACTTATTAAGCTTAATCTGAAAAGCCGGGTAAGCAATGGATTCTTTTTTGCTCTTTTCGAGTCGGCTTTCGGATGGCGATGATTCAGATTTGTGGCCTTGTTTGTGTGGTCTTCAGCAGAGGCTTTGATGGATTCCTGCAAACTTGAAATGATTGGCTGGAAAGAAGTTAAATTCGTTCGCTTGTTTTAGTGCGTGGATGACGGAAGTGCGGAATACGGTGCGCTTGCCTGCGTTTTTGGCGAATGTGAGAGATGATACGAATGAAAATAAGTCCGCTTGCAATAAAAATCAGAGTAATGTTCCACCAGTCCCATTCAACGGGAGCATCCGGTACGCCAATGCGGCCGAGCATAGGAAGTTTAAGGGCGGGGCGTAATAAGTCTATGCCGGCATCAAGCCCCATCAGACTGACTTCTATCCCCTCTGCCAGGCCCAAGCTGAAGCCGGCAATTCCCCATAAATTAACTCGAAATCCTGTGCCGCTTTCTGTTGGCCCGATAATACCCTCGGTCAGATAGTCTTTGCCTATGGCATGGGGTGGGAGTTCTACTGTTAATTCGGGAACTTCTCTCATCAGCGTTGCAATGAATGTATTGCTGTTAGGGCCGGGTATGGCAATGTAGGTATCTGCATAGGGGTATTCTTGCGCCTTTTTATGGATGAGAGGGATCGCACGTTGAGCCGCCGTGCCTCGTAATTCCTGAATCAATTTCGGTTGGGCTCCGAACCATTTGCGATCAGGAATGTCGCGGGTTATGGAAACGCTTGTTCCACACAATGGAAGTTGGTACCCCATGACTTGATATACTGTGTAAAAGGAAGCGTTTTGTTCTTTGACGGCAATCCATGTATGAACGGCAAAATATTTGCGCCAATTGAAAGCTCGTGCCGAATAAACTTGAACAACGGCATTCGGTTCATCTTCGGGTAATGGTGCTAAACCGCAGCTGCTGCGGTCGGCGGTTTTCCAGTCTTCTTTTGGGGAAAAGTAAATAAGGGCTCCACTCAAGAGTAGAAACGCTACGATTGGCAGGAGAATCAAACGCCACTTGCTATGTGATTTTTTTTGATGATAGGGATTGGAATGGCGCATGGCGAATATATATACATGGAACGGTGAATGATAGCAATGGCGTAATCTGGAATAAAAGTGCTTACGTACAGTTTATTGAATGTGTGGTAGGTATGAGGCTTGTTGTTTGACTATCCATAATGGATGGTCTATAGTGAAAACGCGTATGAAATCTTTCTTTCTTTTGTGTTGTTCTGTTGTTGGTTTAGGCTTGTTTGCTTCTTCTTCTGGCATGGCTCAGCAGTTGCCTCCTATTTTTGGCTTTTCCAATAAAAGTAAAATACCTGCGGTTAATAAATCAGGGAGTCCTGTTTTTGATAAGCTTCGTAATGAGGCAATTAAGAAAAAGTTGCCTTTGGTGATTTATTTGACCGGTTCTTCATGGTGTTCTCAATGTAATATTTTCACTAGGGAATATATCAAGAAAACCAACTTTAAGAATGCAACCGGGAAGAAGTTTATATTTTGGCTGGTAGATACAAAACAGGTTCAGGGCAAAACAAAGGGTACGTTTAATTTTAAGATGATTCCGGAGGAAGCTGCAAAAATTGTTGGTTGTGCAGATTCTGCCGGTGCTCCATATGTAGTGCTTGGCCCGCCCGCTGTATTTATCATTGATCCCGTTTCCGGAGAATTGATTAAGAGTTTGTTCACAAAGAGTGAAGTGGATAAGTACGGACAGCCACTTGCTAAAATTATTGAAGAAGTCTGGAAAGATTTTTCTAATAAGGGTAAATAAACATTCTTAGCATTTAGTCTCTCTGCCCTCTTCTTTTTTTGTGCTTTGTGCAGAGTAAGGGGGGCAGAGGTGGATGCTTGGTTAGATTATTATCCTTGTTGAAGTGATAATATGTCTATTAAAAACGGTAGATGAGTCGGTTCCATGGTTGGGGTGAACCGGCGTAATAGGGATACCATCTGTGCCCGGGGTGGTGCATGGTGCGTCCCCATTGATCTTGATGGCGGGCTAGTGGGGTATAGGTGAGTCGTTGCCATTCTTGAGTGATGAGGGATACGGATTCTGTCTCTTTTGGTGTTAGCTTTGTACGGAGTGTTTCCACGGCACAGCAGTAATAAGGGAGATTGAACCGTGGCGCGAATCCTAATAGCAGTAAAATCCATATCCATATTCGGATTTTAGGATGTTTTTCCCATGAAAAAGACACAAAGGCGAGCAGGCAGGCCATGGCCGGAACGCTTCCTTTGCAAAGCAAATCATTGACGTCTCCATTCACGTAGAAAAAAGGCAGAATCAGGCCGGTTGCCAGTGTACAGATAAAGAGCGGATTCCTCCGGAAATCCCGCCGGCAGAACAGGGCGTACAGCAGGAATGAGGTCGCTATAAGCAAAAAATCCTCTCCTTGGGTATAAAAAGGCCTTATTCCCATATGGGAGGATGGTGCTTTTATTGCCATATAATAGAGTAAAAAACATATCCCTAGTAAATAGGCCGCTAAAAAGGATGGATGAATCAGTGTCTTGTGAATGGAAACTCGCTCATCTTTCCATTGTTGTAGCCATTGGCAAATAACTAATGGCAGTCCGCCAAGCGCTGCAAGTGGGGAATAAAAGGCGATGGTGGAAAACAAAAGAGGAATATGAGTCAAAGGTATATGCCCGGACACCAAGAAGATGAAAAAAAGAAAAACCGGAATAGAAGCGTTTGCACTGCACATGATTTGTTCTGTTGTGCCAAAATAGTGTAGCCGTAAAAAATCCATTCCTAGCCAGCTTTGGAGGTTAAGCATAGAACCAAACATGACCATGATCAGGGCTGATAGTAGAGATCGCTTTCCGCAGAAGATGCAAAGCCATAACCATGTTAGGTACAGTCCCCATGCTCCCCATAAGATGGTTAATATCCGAGCTGCTTCTAGCCCTGCTAATTTTCCTGCTAACGCTGGAACCAGCCAAAATCCCGTATTGTAAATCAATACGTCGCCATCTGGGAAAGTCACAGGCCATGGACTATTGACTAGTTCATGAAGACAGGCATTTCTGACAATGTGATCCGGGTGCTGATTACCATATCCTCCCCAGCCGGATATAATCATCAGAATAATAAAGACTGCTAAAACACAAAATGAGGCGGGAGTGAACAGTGGAAATGCCGTCAAAAAGGGGGTGTTCCGTTGTGTTAGCTGCTTCCGGGGAATAAGCCCTGCCGCCATTAGGATGATAAGGGGTAGAGCGATATACCAGTGCATCCATCCGACTGCGAATACAAAGACGGGAAGTAACAGCCAAATGTAAGTATGCCTCTTTAAGGTGGTTAGGCTGAGAGCTTGTTTTGACTTTGGTGCGTCAATAGCAGAAGAATGCATCTCTCAAACTTTAATGATTATGCCCCTCCGGAGCAAGGAGTAATCGCTTCCCTCCCTCTCATGAATGTTAATGATACGATTAACGGGTAAACATTGTTTTGATGTTTTTATAATTTGTTTAATATCAAAGATTTTTTATAAGGATCGGTTTGCTTGTTTGCTCCAAAATATCCTCCCCTGCAATTTGTTTTCGGGTGTGAAAAACGGAAATTTTATGGTTGACTTCTCATTCAATAAAAGACCTTATTCATGAAGGATTGAGATATCCTTGTCAGGATTCCATTGCTTGTATGATCATGCTACCAGAAACGATTCATTTATTGACTTGTTCTTCCCAAATGACCCTGTTTAAGGATGAACAGGGTCGTATACGTCGCGCATATTATGGTGTACGCTTGCACCGGCCGGATGATGTTATGGAAGGCGTTGCTGATTCGCCTCTTTTGTATGCGACCGTAGCGGATTCCGTTGCAGAACTTCCCAATGCTACAGATGAGTATTGTGTTGGTATTTCGCAGGCAGACGGAGTGCTTTCCCTGTGCTTGGAATGTCGGAGGTGGGAAGTATTACAACTGGATGATGACCGGGAAGAAGCCATTTTTTATGAGGAAGACCCGTATTATCCTGTACAAGTGGAGATTCACGTACGTTCTCATAAAGCCTCGGATGTCTTCTTACAATGGGCGGTGATTCGAAATGAAGGCCGTAAAAGCATTCGTTTACATCGTGCTTCATCCGCTCAATTAAATCTACGGGCAGAACGATATTTTATTACCGGTTTTCGTGGAACATGGGGGGGAGAGTCTTTAATGAGTGAGGAAGAAGTGGCTCGCGGACATGAGTTGTCTTTGATTTCCGGTACCGGTACTCGTGTTGCTCAAGAAGGAAGTCCGGGATTTATGATTTCCTTGGATGGTCCGGCGAAAGAAGATTCCGGAGAAGTGATTGCCGGGGCGTTGGCGTGGTCCGGTAATTACCGGATATGGTTCCGGCATAGTCCGTATCATTATCTTTATGTTGGTGCTGGAGCAGATATTTCCCCTGCTTCTTATGTTTTAGATGGCGGAATGGTGTTTGAAACACCAGCTTTAATCTTGGCTCATAGCAACAAAGGGAAAGGGGAGGTTTCTCGGTGTATTCATCGTTGGGCTCGTCGTTATGGAATACGGGGCGGTGATATGGAACGATTGACTCTCCTAAACTCTTGGGAAGGGGTGTATTTTACTTTTACAGAGGAAGTCCTACACGGTATGATGCAACGTGCGGCGGATCTCGGTATAGAGCTTTTTGTGTTAGATGATGGTTGGTTTGGGAATCAATTCCCTCGTGATGATGCTCGTGCCGGGTTGGGAGATTGGCAGGTCAATCATACTAAACTTCCTCATGGACTAAATGGTCTCATTCAATATGCGGAAAAATTAGGTATTCGCTTTGGCATTTGGGTAGAGCCTGAAATGGTGAACCCTCAATCAGAACTATACCATCAGCATCCAGAATGGATTATTGGCCTCCCTAATCGTGAAAATAGATTGGAACGTAGTCAATATTTGTTGGATTTAAGCAATCCGCATGTGCGTGAATACATCCTTGACTCTATGCGAAAGCTTCTTGGAACCCATCCTGGTATTTCTTATGTTAAATGGGACTGCAACCGCAAAATATCCGATCCCGGATCTTTTTGGTTGGACGCTGAACATCAAGGAAATCTAGGTATTGATTATATTCGTGGTTATCAAAGTATTCTTGATTCATTAATAGCAGAGTATCCGGATGTGACATTCCAGGCCTGTTCTTCCGGCGGAGGCCGCGCCGACTATGGAACCATGCGGAGGCATCATGAATTCTGGACGTCCGACAACACGGACGCTTATGAACGCGTGTTCATGCAGTGGGGCATAGGCCACCTGTTCCCGGCTATTTCCATGGCCGCCCATGTGACAGCCTCCCCCAACCACCAGACGGGCCGCCCCACGCCGCTCAAATTCCGGTTTGACGTGGCTATGTCCGGACGGCTTGGCTTTGAACTTCAGCCATGCGACATGACGGAGGAGGATATGGCCTTTTCCAAACGGGCTCTGTCGGAATACAAGCGCATCCGCCCCGTAGTCCAGTTCGGTGACTTGTACCGGCTTTCCTCCCCGTATGAAAGCCGGGTGGCCTCCCTGATGTATGTATGCGGAAAACGGGCTGTCGTTTTCGCCTGGCTGATGGATAAATGGCTGGCGGATTCCCCTCCGCCTCTGCGCCTGAAAGGCCTGAATCCTGCCGCCAGGTACCTGGTGAGGGAAATCAACATGAATGAAGACGGCTCTCTCACGAACGTTCACGAACAGGTGCTGGGCGGCGATTTCCTGATGGACGCCGGCATCCGCATCCGCTGGAAAAAGGCCTTCCAGTCCGTCTGCCTGGAGGTGGCGGAAACAAATGCTGTATGGGAAAATCGGATGTAACAGACAAGAGGTAAAGGCCCGCCACCAACAATAGGATATTCAAACAAAGTCAAACAAAATTTTTTCAAGTTTCTAACTGGTTTTCATCGCTTAATACTTGACACAGCATACAAAGTATTATTTTTTATCTGTGTGGTTTTTTCTTGTATTAAATAAATACAAGGAACTGGTTTTGTCAGAAACAATTTATTGATAATTAGCAATGAAAGTAAAGCATATAACATTATGTTTGGTGTTATCTGCAGGGGTTGCTTGCGCTGCTTCTGTAGCACCTTCGACATATAGTGATTCGTTGAAAGAACAACTTCGTGTTTCCTGGGATTTTGAAACAACCGGTTCTCCTAGTTACATTGGTGATGGTTGCCAAATTGGGAGTGATTGGAAAAATCTCCCGACAGTAGAAGATGGGCACGGCGTTGTAAATTCTTCTTCTAGAACTATGTATCACACAGGTCTGACTGGAAATTCTAATCTACCCGGTAGATTTGATAGTAGTTCCTTTACGATTTCTTTGGATGTTAATGGATTGACGTTGAATAGTGACGGAAGTTCTCCGATTTTTAATATTAGTTGTTGGAATAATAGTAGCGAAAATGGGCAAAATCCGATTCTATTGAAAGCAAATAGCAATAAGGAGTTGGTTTTAACGCTTGATGGTCAAGAGGTAATCACAACGGGTGTAAATGTCGATAGTTTGGAATGGACAACGGTTACTCTCACGAGTTCCAAATTGGCCTCTAATGCTTCCAATCAAACGTTGTCTTTATATATTAACGGAGAAAAGAAAGGAGATTGTACCGGTTGGATAGGGTCTCAGAATATTGATGCGATGCAGATTGGTGCAATTCTAGGAGAGGGGGGATCTTCTGTGAGCTCCATGCAAATAGATAATCTGTCTCTTTGGAATAGAGCTTTATCAGAAACTGAAATAAAATCTTTAGTAGTGCCTGAACCGACAACGGCAATGCTTTCTTTATTGGCGTTAGCCGGAGGAGCGTTGCGCCGCCGCCGTCAATAAACAATACGTATAACAATTGATTTTACAGCGCAGGTGTTAAAATCTGCGCTATTTTATTAAGGTATCATTTGTGTATATCTTTTATTCCTATACTAAAAAGTCAGAGGGGATATCAGTAGACGGCTACATTCCTTTTTCTCCCTGACTTTTTTAGTGCGTGGTGATCGGTGTCAAATTCCCACCACGCCGCCGATGGTCTGGATGATGACCTTGGCGATGATGGTCATCAGAATAAGGGCCACGGGGTAGGCTGTGGCGTAGCTGACCACGGGAGCCTGGGAGTCCGTCTTGCTGGCAATGGCTCCCAGGGCCGGGGTGGAGGTCATGCCGCCGCAGATGCCGCCCAGACATTCCAGAATGTTCATCTTGAAGACCTTCATGCCCACGAAGTAGCCGGCAATCATTCCTGTACAGGTGACGATGACGCCCATGATGAAGACGGCCGCGCCGTGTGTGGCTACCGTATCCACCAGATCTGCTCCGCCCTTGATGCCGGCATCAGCCAGGAAGAAGACCAGCCCCAGATCCTGTAATAGAAGGCGAGTGGGGCGGGGAATATACCCTACAATGGGGCCAAGACGCCCAAAGTGTCCCAGCAATAGGGCAACAATCATGGGACCACCGGCAATCCCCAGGGAAATGCCTGCGCCATTGCCTAAGCTAAAATTAACCATGCCTAAAATAATACCCAGAGAGAGGCCAAAGCCCAGAGAAAGCAGGTCTGTCTGGTTCATGTCCTGACTGCGGTGGCCGATTTTGTCACCATATTGAGTAAGGTTTTCCGGGGAACCTACCACGGTCAATACGTCGTTACGTTCAAGAACAGTGTCTCCGGTTGGAACAAAGGTGAATCCCAGACGAGAAATGCGGGAGATGATGATTCCATCTGTGCGCAGGGTTTTGAGTTCACGGAGGCTACGGCCGGCATAATTCTTGTTTGTCAGGATCATCTTGCGACGTTCTTTTTGAGAATCCATGGGATAAGGATTGTCACAAGCTTCGCCCAGAAAGGCGATATCATGCGGCATGGTATCGCTATTACCAACGATGAGTACTTCTGTCCCTTCTCGGAATGTGTCTGCCGGTGTGAGGGGCATCAGTCTGTCGTTGCGCACAACGCGGGTGACCATACAGTGTAGGCCGTCCAACAGCTTGCAGTCTGCAATATTCTGTCCGATCAGGTTGGGTTGTGTGACGCGAACAAGTCGTGAAATGATACTTACCTCTTGTTTGGAGTTCATGGCTTTGGCCTCTTTATTTAGGTCAAAGTGTAGTAGTCGCGGAAGAAGTTGAACAAACAGTACAACGCCTACAACTCCAAATGGGTAAGCAATGCCATAACCAATACTGACGCCACCGCCTGCCGTGCCGGGTAGGCTTTCTGTAGCAGCGGCTAAAGCCGGTGTACTGGTACATGCCCCGGCAAAGATACCGGAGGAGATGCCGGCGGGAACGTTAAAAAGAACCCCGCAAAGACAAGTAAATAAGGCAGAAATGCCTACGATTACCACAGACATAATGGCCAGCTTGCTTCCCTGTTTGGCAATGGCAGAAAAAAAGCGGTTCCCGGCACTGAGTCCCACGCAGTATACAAAGAGCGCTAAGCCTAATTGCCCTACACCATCCGGAATGGCCAGACGATAGTGACCGGCTGCAAGGGCTACGAACAGAACGCCGGAAAGACCCAGGTTCAATCCATATATTTTAATGCTACCAAGCGCAATGCCAAAGAAGATAATGCCAAAAAGAACCAATGTTTGGTGATTAAGTAGTATATCAAACATAAAAAAACACAGGCTTTCTTGCGACAGTTATTGCCGAAAAGTTAGTTTTTACGAAGGTAATCCAACAGGGTAGTTTGATCTAAACAGTTCATATAAGGCATATGATTGATGCCTTTTTCCATAATGAACATAGTCAGCAGTTTTTTTGCGGTGGATAGAAGAACGGCGGGATCCCACGGTTTTTCCAGATAGTTGTCAATGTGGGCATCATTCACGGCTTGTATTGTGTCTGCGTGGGTGGCCTGGCCGGTCAACAGGATTTTGCGTGTCCCGGCAAAACGGTCGTCTTTGGCGATGTTTCCTAACAGTTCTACTCCTGACCCACCCGGCATGACATGGTCAGAAATGATGAGTCCTGTTAATTCTCCGTCTTGATCAAGCTCTTCCAATAATTCGCGACATTCTGTAGCGGAGGTTGTTCCCTCTATACGGAAACAGGGACTGAGCGGCCGAAGGTCTCTCAGAACGCTATCCAGGACTTCTGGTTGGTCGTCCACGCAAATGATATTAATTTTTTCCATGATTATTGATGGTTGGTATAATGATCGTAAAAACTGTATGTCCGGGAATGCTTTCCAAGCGGATTCTTCCGTTGTAGTTGTCTACAATGCGGCGAACAATAGTGAGACCCAGCCCCAGTCCAAAGGAAAGTCCCTTTTTTTTGGTCGTGAAGTTAGGCCGAAAAATCTTTTCATGCAAATCTTTGGGAACACCGGGTCCATTATCTGTGACAGATACAAAGATTTCTTTAGTGGTGTGGGAGGTTTGACCGTTGCTACTGATTTTTTCTACATGGCATTCCACGTGAATGGAGGGGTTGGGGGTACTTGCAATTTTTAAGGCATCGCAAGCGTTTTGAAGCAGGTTGATCCATATCTGTACCAGTTCCGTCATATCAGCAAAGATTCCGGGGACGGCATCTCTGCTTGGCAAGGATATGGTAAAATCGACACCGCGTAATCCGGATTTAACCAGAGCTACGGCTTCTGTAATGGAATCTACTACGTTGACTCCTTCTTCTCGTCTAGTATTACCGCCTCCCAGTAGACGAACGGAACGCACAATGGCAGAGGCGTGTTTGACGGCCAGCTTCATATCGTGCAGATCATGTCCCAGTTCCCAATAAGGAAGGTTTTGTTCCAACCGGTTTAAAGAATCTGGGCTCAGTAATTCTGATTGCGTTTGGATATCCGGTATTTGAGCAAGGATTTTAGCTGTATCTTGAGAGATGTGATAATCTTTTTCCAGGTGGCGTGCTAATTTACGTTGCTCCGAGGTGGAGATGGCGGAAGATCCTTCCAAACCTTTGTTATACAAGGTTGCGCAAACGGAGGGAGTCTGCTGAATTATCTGATTGAGGAAGTTTAAGACAAAGTCCGTTTTGCGTGCCAAAACTCCAAGAGAATTATTAAGTTCGTGCGCAATGCCGGCGGATAATTGCCCCAATGTGGCGGCCATTTCTGAGCGGTGGAGCATACGTAGAGCTTCTTCTTTTTCAGCAGTACGGTCAAAAACACGCGTATTACGAGCTGCCAACTCATGCACGATAGCCGGAATGAATTGTTCTTGAAGCGTTCCGTAGTGTTCCGTGTCAATGGCTGGGGTAGAAGTATCAATGTAGGCCAATTCCAGGTCCGTTTCCGCAATCAAATCAGAAGAGCTTCGAAACCAGCCGGAAAAAAAGCTCTGTACACCCAGATAATCTCCGGGACCTGCTCGGAATGCCTTATAAATCTTGTGGGAGGTAGAAGCTGTTTCTGGATCTTCTTTAACCACATGGCGGTAAGAGACCACACTACCAGATAAAATCAGGTAAAGCCTTTGATTTTGTTCTCCCTGCCGGACGACAGGATTTCCTTTGCTGATAGAAATGATGCGATTGGGGTCAGAGAAATACGCCAGATTAATGCGCTTCAATTTTTTTTGAAACTCCTCTTGTTCAATAATCATATGGCGGTTTCTCCTGTGATGTTGCTTATGCTGAGGCATATCGTGCCTCAGCATGAATTACTATCTTAGTTAAAAAACATGGCATTGGGCAAGAAGCATCATCATGGCATAAGTTAAAATCATACCTAAAATGCCCAAAATGGCACCGGTAATAGCCATGCCCTTGGAACTGACCAGGCCTGTGGCGTAAGCCAAGGCGTTTGGTGGAGTACTGATGGGGAGGCTCATTCCCAAAGATGAAGCAAATGCTACTGAAACCAGCAGAGCTGTGACGCCGCCTAGAGATGTCAAGTTATCTCCCATATTGACACCAACGACAGCAATAATCGGAATAAGCAGAGATGCCGTGGCTGTATGGCTCATGAATGTAGCCATAAACAAGCAAATAATGCCGGTACCAACCATGAGTGGGAAGGGAGACCATTCAGCAAAAGGAATGGAACCGATCAGATTTTTTGCCAGCCCTGTATCTTGAAGTGCTAAGCCCAAAGCAAAACCACCGGCTACTAGCCAAAGTACATCCCAGCCCATTTTCTTTAAGTCGTCTTTGGTGATAGTTTCTGTAATAGCAAAGACGGCAATAGGAATCATGGCAATTGTGTTGGAATCCAGACCATGAACACCTTTTCCTGTGACCCACAATAATACGGTTACGGCAAAGGTAACATAAACAATGATAGCCTTAGGTGTTTTTAGAAACTTTCCTCCTACTTGCAATTCCAGTTTCTTTTGAGAAATGGGGAACAACCACAGCAGTAGAAGCCAGGCTATGAGAGTCATGATAATGACAAAAGGAACGCCAAACATGAGCCATTTACCAAAGGAGACATCCAGCCCCATGCCCTGCAATGCTTTTAAGGCAATGGCATTGGGGGGCGTTCCGATTGGTGTGCCAATGCCTCCCAGGTTGGCGGCAATCGGAATTGCCAGAGCAAAAGCAGCGCGGCCTTTATCTTCCGGTGAAAATAAGGCAAGAACCGGCGTCAAGATGGCGAGCATCATGGCGGCTGTGGCCGTATTACTCATAAACATGGAAAAAAGAGCTGTTACGGACATAAGCCCCAATAGTACAAACTTGGGATTGGTGCCGAATGGTTTTAAGAGAACTTTTGCCAAGTTCATATCCAATCTGTATTTAGTTGCAGCTGCTGCTAGGAAAAAGCCTCCCAGGAAAAGCATGATGATGGGATCCGCAAAGGTTGCCATCGTGGATTTTTGCTGCATTGTATTAACAAACTGCAGACCTTGAATACGACGGGTCAGTTCTTTGTTATATAAACGAGAAGCGGCTTCTTTAAGCCGTGTGGCTGTGGATTGTTGAACAGTACCTTCTTCCGTTTTCCCTTCACGTATAAGTTCCTGAGCTGTTAAATCTGTTTTTTCATAAGCGTCCATAAGCTGGAAGCCTAAAGTCATTCGTACTTCTTCTGCATCCAGCTTGGTCTTCTTATCTAAGCGTTTATGAACATTTTCCTTTAATTGACTGACGATTTCCGGATTGATTCCTTGTCCTAATGCATCATCCAGAATAGAGGAGACGACTACTTTGTCATAACGTTCCGGCATGAGGAAAGAAAGTGAGCCGTTAGATATACATAACAGGGAAAGCGTGATAACCATGACGGATGTGGTCCAAATGGGGATAGGCTCCAGAATCCAAAAAAGTGCTGCCATGACGAACATGGCGATAACACGAATTTCAATAGGACTTAACTGAACACCCCATGAGGCGAATGGCAGGAAAAAGACAACACCGGCAGCAGCTAAACTAATGGCTACTTTGAGCAATTTGCATTGGGTCTCACTCATAAATAATGATTGGCAATATGGTTGGCGGTGGGAGGGTACTCTCGATTTTGTAAATAGAAACTTTTATTTCAAAAAAATATGTCAGAAGGCTACATCAATCGTTTGTCTTGAGATAAAGGAGAATGTTCTGAAATGGGAAAATTGCGCAGCCCTAAGGGAATGTGTGTATTGAGCAGGGATAGGTCTATTAACCGTTCCGGTTCACTTATGTTACCCAGCGTTTCTTCAGTTTTGAAAAAGTTTTGAAGGTAGTAGGTCCCCCGATATCCTCGGGATAACAAGTCTCCGCTTATCAAGTTGATTTCTTTTTCCCCTAGGAGACCAGAATGAACTGTTGTCCGGACTTCGAATGGAAAGTCCTTATGTATTAAATAATCCAAGGTCTCCGAGAAGTAAGGGAATAGATCTGCTCTTCTTGTAATAGTCCCAAACAAGTGTTCAGGAGCTTTATAATCCAACGCAATGTAATCGCAAAGATTCTCTTCTACCAATGTTTTGATGACATTGGGTCTTGTGCCATTGGTATCTATTTTGATTGCAAAGCCTAGTTGCCGTATTTTACGACATATGGGAATAAGGTCGGGACACAACGTACATTCTCCGCCTGACAAGACGACCCCGTCCAGAAATCCCACCCGATCTCTGAGAAAATCCAGGTAATCTGTCCTATCTCCGGTAGAAGACCCCGTTTCTTTGACTAGAGAGACGTTGTAACAGTACTGACAAAACAAATTACAGCCTCTTAGCCAAAAAATACAGGCTACTTTATTGGGAAAATCCAACAAAGTAAGCGGTGTAATGTCTGTTATGCCCCGACCCGTTCCCATCGACTTCGCATATGTTATTGGGAAAATTTACCGAGGTTGTTCCGTTTGAGTAGTGTTAGGAAGTCCCGGTTCTACAAAGTGAACCCGGTCATGGAACTCTCCCTGCTTTCCGGCATTAAAGGTTTCTACAGGGCGATGATACCCCATAACGCGTGTGTAAACGGTGCAACGAGTGCGATCCTGAGCGTATTTGGTTAGTATTTCTTGTTTGGTCATAATAATGGAAGAATGTTATTGGATGTAAGTTGGTTGTGAAAAATATTTATTCATACCTATGGATATGTAATAGCTCTTCATCACAGAAAGGGCAGTATTCATGTTCCCCTCGCAAATAACCATGTTTTTCACACACGGAGAAGAGAGGGGTTACGGTTAGATAGGGCATTTTGAAGCGAGTTAATACCTTGCGTACAATGTCCCGACAGGCTTCCGGGGAACTGATGGCTTCATTCATATACATATGGAAAACGGTTCCTCCCGTATAACAACATTGTAGTTCATCTTGAAGTTGAAGCGCGCGGAATAAGTCGTTGGTATGGTTTACAGGGAGTTGAGAACTGTTTGTGTAATAACGTTGTCCTATAGGGCCGGATTGAATAATGTCCGGATAACGTTTTTGGTCTTCTCTGGCAAAGCGGTGAGTTGTGCCTTCTGCAGGAGTTGCTTCCAGATTGTATAAATTGCCGGTTTCTTCTTGGTATTCTTGTAAGCGTAAGCGGATGAACTCTAGGATTTCTTTGGCGAAAGTCCGTCCTTCTTCGGAGGTGATGTCCATCGTATCATAAGAGAAATTACGCAGTAATTCATTCATACCATTGACTCCAATGGTAGAGAAGTGGTTGCGGAAAGTTGGCAAGTAACGCTTGGTGTAGGGATATAGACCCCGGTCATACATTTCCTGTACAAAAGCGCGTTTTTTTTCTAAGCAGGACTTGGCTAAATCCAATAACTCAGAGAGCCGAGCAAACAGAGCTTCTCGATTTTGTTTGAACAAGTATCCGAGTCGAGCCAGGTTAATAGTCACGACCCCAATCGAGCCGGTCATTTCTGCGGAACCGAAAAGTCCGCCACCTCGTTTGAGTAGCTCCCGAAGATCCAATTGAAGCCGACAACACATAGAACGTACAGCGTCCGGCTTATAAGCTCTTTCATCCGGAACACGTTCCCCTTGTTCATTAATGGTGTATTGACTACCGATGAAGTTTTGGAAGTAAGAAGAACCAATTTTAGCAGCGTTTTCAAATAACAATGGTACATTTTCTCCTTCCCAGTCAAAATCTTCTGTGATGTTAACGGTAGGGATGGGAAAGGTAAATGGTTGCCCGGTGCAATCTCCTTCTGTCAAAACTTCATAAAAGGCCTTGTTTATTAAGTTCATTTCCTTTTGGAAATGTTTATAGGTCAGTTTGGTTAGAGATTCTGCTCCGCGTTCTTTTGCCAAAGCGGTCAAGTGTTCATTCTCTATTCCTTCAAACAGATGTGCTCCTCCGCTAAATGGCGCCTGATCACGCAAATCGCGAGGAACGGTCCAGTCAATGGTAACGTTGGTGAATGGAGATTGTCCCCAGCGGGATGGCACGTTCAAATTATAGATAAAACTACGAATATCCTTTTTAACGCGGGCAAAATCTGATTGATCTTTAAAAACGTAAGGTGCCAAAAAAGTATCAAAAGAACTGAAAGCTTGTGCCCCGGCCCATTCGCTTTGCAAAATACCCAAGAAGTTGGCCATTTGCCCTAATGCTTCACGAAAATGACGTGGTGGTTTACTGTTAACACGACTGCGAACGCCATTAAACCCCTCATTGAGCAAATTACGAAGACTCCATCCGGCACAATATCCGGTTAAACAGTCTAAGTCATGGATGTGGTAATCCCCCTCACGGTGCGCAGCTCCCTCACGAGCAGAATAAACTTGATCTAGCCAGTAGTTAGCAATTACTTTGCCGGCTGTATTGTTGATAAGGCCCGCGTTAGAATACGTTGTATTGGAATTGGCAGCAATGCGCCAATCGCTTTGACCAATGTATTCTTCCACGGTTTGTTTGCAATCCACGTACGTGTTGCCGGAGTAAAGACCACCAAGTTGTTCGCGTTGCATCTTGTGCAGGAAGCGATAGGTGATGAAAGCCTTGGCTGTGTCGAAGTATCCTGAACGAAATAAAGCTCGTTCTATCATGTCCTGGATTTCTTCCACATGTGCACTGTCCTGATGGCTCAGCTTAGCTTCTACCTCTTCGTAGATGGAACGGTTATAGGCTGTTCCGGAGCTGTGGAAGGCTTTTTTTATGGCCTCTTCAATTTTATAGCCCTGGTATTGCTCCTTTTTCCCGGAACGTTTGATGATGCTTGTTGCCATGGTGGTGGATGTCTCGCTTGGAAAGGGGATTGTGTCCGCTCATCCGCGAGCTTGGGCAAAGGCCTGGAAAAACCATAGGCAAGGGTCGACTGCATACTAGCATCTCCGGAAGGGGAGCATGCTGAAGACCTGTGCGTATGTTCATCCTGTCCGCGGGATGGGAATACGGCAGCATCAGGTCGTCTTCTGGCTTCCGGTGTGACATGTGATGGGGACTTCCCAGCTGTTTGAACAGCCAGTGTCCGGTCCATCGTCTACCGGTTACAGCGGCGCGTCCGCGACGGATTTTCACCGTCTTCCGTTACCTGCGCTGAAAAGCAATGAATCATATAACATACCCACCTTGCAAGAAAAATGTGTAAATAATGTGTTAAATATTTTTCTGTATACAAGATGTAGTATGCGAAGGGAATGGGTAGTTGATAATAAAGTATTTTGAATATCATGCTACCATATATGCTCTACTATGTTCTCTAGGATTTGCTTTTTTGCGTGATAAGAGTAAGTTACGTGTTCGTTTTATAGAGAGCCTTAAGTTGTGTGTGATTGGCGTGCTCCCCATTCTCCGAGTGTTTCCGGTTGAATGGGAGCAGGAGTTTCCTTAGCATTTGGGGAAGTTAAGTTCAGACTGTCTTTTACAATAACTGAACGAATAGATGCCAGAGACAACAGTGTATGGAAAATGTGATCGTGAGAAACTGCTTTAAGGCGGTTTTTCTTTAACGTATTTATTATTTCCGGATAACGCATGGCAAAGTCATCTGAATACCAGATAAACATAGCCGGATGGTATACCGGAGCCAGCACATGCCCCTGAAACATTTTTCCTTCTTCTCCCAGAGCTACCCCATGGTCAGCACAATAGAAATAAATGGCCGGCCTGTCTTTTAGTGCTTCAATCATGCAATGAATAGAGGCATCCATATCTACAATAGAATTATCATATGCGTTGATGGTTTCTTTCAGATGCGCTTTGGGATCGTCCATATTGCAAGAAGCCGGAACAAAATGAGCTGCTTGTTGGGGGTATCTGAAAGCCATATGGCTACCGTCATTATAAATAACGTAAAACTGCTTGCTTTGGCCATGTTTTTTCAGAACCTCTTTCATGACCAGGGCTGTTCGTTCTTGGATCATTCCTGGTGTTTGATGCAAGGGTGGTGTTTGTTGTATTTCTTGGCAGTTGCGGGTTAGAATGCCTAAAGAATAATCATGAATGGATTCACCGCTTAGATCCATGATGCGCACAGAGTGAAATCCATGTTTATTAAACAAATCAATAAAAGAAGAATGCTCCGGGCGTCGTTGAGAAAGTTCTGCATCTGTAAACATCCCAATGGCAGAAATCCTGGTTACGATACCAAATGAGGTTGTGTGAGGAAAAGAGATGAGGTTACTTTCTTTGGAAAGCAGAGGCATTGTGTTTCGATGATACCCGTTAAAGGGGAGATGGTCAGCACGTACGCTTTCTCCCATGTGAAAGACTATCGTTAGATTATCCGGAGCGTCACATTGAGAAAAGGCTTCTGCACACGATGGTAGATCTCGTAAGGTGTTGAAACTTCTTGCATCTTGCGTAAGATACTCATTAACAAGTTTATATGTCATTACAAAATCTACAAGCGGCCAGCCTTTTGCCTTGTCCGACGTATAGAAAAGATAAAGAGGTTCCGTGCTGTAAGATGCTGCCGGAATACTGAGTAAAAAACAGCATCCGTATAAGATCCAGATACATGCCAGAGTATTCCATGTTGTTTTCGGGCGTAAAGACTGCCGGATTCGGTAAATAGCCAAATAAACGAATCCGGTTAATAATAAGAATCCAATGATGGATGAAAGGGTGAAAAAATGAACGGCTTCTTGGAAGTTTGTTTCTGCTATGCTGGACAAAATGGAAAGATTGAGAGTTAGTCCATATCGCATTTGTATTATATATAGTCCTGCATTAAACAGGATGATGCCCGGAAGTAGTATATATGAGGTAAAACGGTATTTAACACAAAGCAAAATGACGCCACAGATGAGAGTGATAGAACAAAGAATACCAATGCTGCTCATCAGTACGCTTTGCCCATCGTTGAACACATAAGGATTGGCTATTAACGTTATTATTAAGCTGACTGCCCACAAGTAGCGCATGTGATGCGGAACGAATGTAACGCGTAAAGCACGGCAAATATCGCTTAATAAGCTGTATATTGCTGGATACCTTTTTTCGGTATTGGCAGGTGCATGGGGCGGAGTCATCGCAAAGAAAGGATTTATCTTCCTTTTAGGTATAAGCGGAAAATATTATAAGAGTCTTAGCATGACACTCAAGCAGAATGTGTCAGAACTGTGTCTTGATTCCTTCCCCGATGTTATTTCGAAATAAAACGGCTAAACAATGATGTGAACAAAAAGTAAGGAATAAGCAAATAAATGATGTAGCCAAAATTACTTTAAATGAAACGAAACAGTTTATAGTTTTCGTTTCAGGTAGAAATTGGTATGGAATGGGTTATAATGGAAGTATGTTATATGTAGGATTTTTGGTGACAAAGAGTTGGTGGTGAATATATGACTTGTAGTAAATTTAAACAAAAACCGCCCGAAATGTATCCGGACGGTTTTGAGTTGAAGGAAATGGTGCTCCTCGAGTTTGATAAGGTTTATTCGATGACGAGGAATTGTTCGGTTTTGACGCCGCAAAGTGGGCAGGCTTCTATTCCGTTCAAAGAATTGAAGGTGTCTCCACAAAGCAAGCAAATCCAGTATTGTTTAGGTAGTGCTTCAGTATCGCCATTTTCTAACGCTTGAAGAGCTGTACGATAAAAGTTGGCATGCTCTTTTTCCGCTTCCATGGCCCAAGTAAAGGAACGTACCGCTGCTTTTTGCCCTTCTTCCTCTGCTTCAGCGATAAATTCTGGGTACATGCTTTCAAATTCATGGGTTTCTCCGGCAATGGCGGCTTTCAGATTTTCAGCAGTACTGCCCACATGGATTTGAATATCAATAGGTGTCATTTTAGAACCTAGTTTTTCTAGAACCTTATTGTGGTTGGCTGCATGGATGGATTCTGCTTTGGAGGTTGCTTCAAACAGTTTCTGAATGAGAGGAAACCCTTCTTGTGCTGCCTTTGCGGCATAGGCTGCATATGTTGCAGATGCGGTACTTTCGCCTGTAATGGCGGCTTTCAGGTTTTCTATGGTTTTAGTCATCGGAGAGCGAATTTATAATAATTCTAAAAATATGCAACTGAAAAAACGGTATGCTCCAAAAAGACAAAATATTTTTTCTGTGGCATGCCGGTAAGTTGTTGCGGAATGTGTCATTGACGCATGCCACAAGAATCTGTACAACAGAAACGTTATGAAGAATATTGTAATAATTAGTTCTGTATGCGCTATGGCATTTACAGGGATCGGGCTTTCCCAAGAAACTCCCGCTCCTGTTGCAGAAACTCCTGCCGCAGCACCGGCTGCTTCTGTTGAAGTTTCCAAGGAAGCAAAAGAAACTGCCGCTCAAATGTTCGCTTTGATTCAAGAAGTATCTGACGTACTTGAAACAGTGAAGGATAAAGCTACGGCAGACGTTGCGGCAGAAAAGATAGTAAAGATTAATGAAAAGGGGGAAGCCCTTGAGAAAAGTTGCTCAGAAGAGTTGAAAGATGAACTGGACGCAGCAATGCAGGCGTACCAGGCTCAGCTTTTACCTATTTTTATGAAGCTGATGACAAATACGCAACGATTGCAAGGACAAGATTTTTTTGGAAGCTCGGCTTTAAAAGACGCAATGGGTCCCATCGATCCTATTGAGCAAAACGATGTTTCTGAGGAAGAAGATTCGACTCCTGTTACTAAGTAGTTTTTTCTTTTCACTTTAAGGAGGAAGCCCCGGTTATTTTGATAACCGGGGCTTTTTATGTGCGATATACAGAAAAGAGAGGAATCTCTCCTATTTGATAATTAGGGGAATTGACAGAGGTGTATAAAGAATCAGGCCACATCCATTTTTTCGGAGTGGCCTGATAGAGTATAACAGAGTTAACAAAAACTAGTTATTTGGCCTTTTTCTTTTTAGCGGTAGCTTTGACTTTAGCAACCTTGGTAGGTTTTTCTGCAGAACATGCATTGACGGAGTTCCAAGACCAATCCCACTTATCCACGTTCATGGCACAAGCAGTCAGAAGCGCAACGGAAGCGTCTAAGTCATCTTTGTGAGCCATTTCAATAACTTGGTGAACATTGCGAGTGGGGACAGAAATTGCACCTGCAATTGAACCGCCCGGTACGAATTTTTGCATGGCTCCTGCATCAGTGCCACCTGCCGGGAGCATTTCTGTTTGCCATTTAATCTTATTGGTTTCTGCCATAGCTTTCATGAACTTCACCATGCGTCGGTCAGCAATCACAGAGCCGTCATATAACTTGATAGCGGCTCCATCTCCCAAACGGGATACTTGTTCATGTGCCGGTGTTCCGGGGATATCACAGGCAATAGTGACATCTAGAGCAATAGAAAAATCTGGTTGAATGTCCAATGTCCCTGCTTGAGCGCCTCTTAGACCTACTTCTTCTTGAACAGTGAAAGCAGCAACAAAATTGCAGGCCGGCTTTTTGCGAGAAGATTTAATAGCACGCAAGGTTTCTATGAGTACATAGCACCCGGCTCTGTTGTCCAAAGATTTAACATTGACGCAATCACCCATTTCTACCAAGTCTCGTTCACGGGTAACGGAATCTCCTACGGAAACGTATTTTTCTACTTCTTCTTTACTCATGCCTAAGTCAATGAAGAAATCGGTTACTTCTGGCAATTTGGTGCGTTCTGCCGGAGACATGACATGAATGGGCTTTACTCCCATAACGCCAATGAGATCTTTTTTCCCATGAACAATGACGCGTTGAGCAGTCAGAGTTTTGGCGTCAAAACCGCCAAGCGGCAAAAACTTAATAAAGCCGTTTTCATCAATATGGCGAACCATAAAGCCAATCTCATCCATGTGGGCAGCAGCCATCATGGTTTTTTCCGTATCTTTCCCTTCAACGATGGCAATGACGCTACCCATGTTATCTACGCGCACAGCATCTGCTAGCGGTGCTACTTCTTGAATGATAAAGTCACGGATTTTGTCTTCAAACCCCGGTGCTCCCGGAGTTTCGCAAACTTGACGAAGCAGTTCCAAATTCATAATGGCGTTAATGTAATAGTTTTTATGAAGGATGGCTAGCCCATAATGCGGACTCAGTTAGGCTGAATAGGTCGTTTTATTTATTTACCTATGTTTGCGTGTAATAATAGCATCAGGTTGTGCGGGAGCTCCGTTGTCCGGGCGTTTGTAATTGACATGCAGGGAATCTAAAAAAGGAAGTTGGAGATAGAGCCGTTTGAGAAAATGGTCTTCATTCTTTAGTTCTTTAGGAGTCCAGGCGACTTCCGCCAGGGCCAGAGCTCTGGGAAAGACTTGGTATTCCCATTTTGGTAGATTAGGAATATATTCTGTCCAGACGTTGGCTTGGCAGCCTAAGATTTGCTTTGCTTGTTTTTGTGTAATGTTCGAAGGAATAGGTTCCAAACTATAGACATGTTGCCAAGTTAGCTTGTCGGTATTGATGGTTTCATATTCCGGAGAATTTGGTTTCCCCGAACCTTGATCATAATCAAAGTACAAGTGGCTGTTAGGAGTCATGACGACATCGTTACCTTGTTCAAGGGCTTGTTTAGCTCCGTTTGGTATCCAACTGCGCCATACCATCATGGTAGCACTGGGAGAGAGTCCTCCTTCCTGAATTTCATCCCAACCAATAAGTTTTTTCCCATGCTTATTGATGATTTTTTCTACGCGGCGAATAAAGTAGCTTTGAAGTTCGTATTCATTAGTTAAGCCATTATCTTTCATAATTTTTTGAGCAGTTGGAGATTGTTTCCATTGTTCTTTTGGGGCTTCATCTCCTCCAATGTGGATGTAAGGGCTATCCGGGAACAAAATACATATTTCATCAATCACGTCTTCTAGGAAGCGAAATGTTTTTTCCGTAGGAGCAAATGTATAAGGATGTACACCCCAGCTTTCTTGCACTTTGGGGGCATAGTTTGGAATATCTGAATTACCTAGTTCAGGGTAGGCTGCAATAGCGGCAGACGCATGTCCGGGCAGCTCCACTTCCGGAATAATGGTGATACCACGCTCTTTTGCGTATTGAACCACTTCTCGGATATCAGCGGCTGTGTAATGACCGGTGTAAGGCGTTTGGTCTGGCTTATTACGATTACCAATGACAGGGGATTGAGCACGAGTACTACCTACGGTCGTTAATTTTGGATACTTAGCAATAGGTAATCGCCACCCTTGGTCGTCCGTTAGATGCCAATGCAGAGTGTTGAACTTGTATCGTTCCATGAGGTTGAGAATCTTTTTAATGTCTTGAATAGGCATCATGTGACGACAGCTGTCCATCATGAGTCCGCGCCATGAAAAACGGGGGGTATCTTCAATGAGCAGAGTTGGTATTGCTGGATCTCCATTTTTATCGGTACCAACGCATTGCGTCAGGGAGTGAAGAGCGTATAACGCTCCGGTTTTGGTTCCTGAAACGATGGTAATAGAAGTTGGTGTAACGATAAGACGATAGGCTTCTTTTTTTAGAGAAACATCTTCAGAAAAAGTAAGTTCCCCATGTTCGTTGTCTCTTGTTGTTTCAATTCCGTTGAGTTGTAAGATTCGTTCTGCTGATGTTGAAAATGGGTGTTTTGCTGGTAGCTTTATCCCGTTTTTTAGAGAAAAACCGATAGCCCCTTCAGGGGTGATTTGTACAGAAGCCGGGCGCGGAATAATATAAGGGGAGCCAACAATGGGCGCAGATGGCACTCCCCAGCAAAGGAAAGGAGTGTAGAATACCAAGGTAGCGAACAAACATTTGAAAACCATAGAGAAAATACGTCCGGAACGATAAAAAAATTCAGAAATAAAATAATTTTTATGGCTTAAGGTAAGATTGGGGAGAAACATAGCAATTGTTGCTTCTATCATCCTATGAGAATATTTTTTTGCATGATGAACGGCGTTGATTCTCATCGGATTCGGAAAATCATGGTGTTTGAATGAATGGTTCTTTTTTAGGCCGGTTTGGAAGTGGTATTGATGATCTCGTTTCCCGTAATTTCTTGCGAGATATACAACATCTGACTCTTGAAACACGTTGACTTATAGAGTTTCCTCGGGAATTATCCGGTATATTGTTGATTTTGTGGCCGGTTTGCTTTTCTTATGGAAGGAAATACAGATAGCCGGAGTTACGTGTTTACTGATGTTTGGCGGCATGTATGCCCTAGCCCCTTATAGGACTGAGCATTAAACATGAAGGAGAGAGGAGAGTGTCAATAATTGATAGTATCGCACTATCTTTTTTGTGTTTGGCATATGTCTTACACCGGAGTTACTCCCACAGCAAGGGGCGGTGGTAGTAACTCCGGTTGTTTTGTGCTAGATAATTTACTATTTGCGTTGGGTATGGCTCGTAGTGCTTATGTAGCTCGTATTTGTGACTCACCGGAGGATATGACACCGAGTATGGAAACAGGATTAGCCATGAATGATGTGGCATCGTATTTTGGACGGCGTTATCTGAATGCCCCCGGGGTGGCCCACAAACCGTGTTTTTAATAGGGTGGATTGGCAACCCATAGGAGTCGGGCTGATTGCTCGACATATGGATGAACCACGGTGTTAAAATTTTTAGCGAGTTGGTTGATTAGCTCCTTTTTTAAAAGCGGTCAAAATCTTGTGGAAAATGGATGTATTCTCGTAAATCCCGGAAAAAGAGTCGCTGCCTGCGCCAAAAGCATAAACAGGAACAGAAACTCCATCGTGATTACCGGAACCGAATTGAGCGGTTATTTCTCCTTTTTCCTTATCGCCTCCGGTGAGAGCGAAAGCTCCCGTATTGTGATCAGCTGTGACAACAACTAAAGTTCCGGGGTGTTTGGATGCCCATTCCAAGACGATACCGACGGTTTGATCAAAATCGAGAACTTCTTCGATCATTTCTTCCAAATTGTTGCGGTGTGCCGCTTTGTCGATGTTGGAGCCCTCCACCATTAGAAAGAACCCCTTTGGATTTTTTGAAAGACTTTCCAGAGCTTTAGCAGTAGCTTTGCGGAGAACATCGCCGCGACTGGAAGGCGGAGGAAGGTTTCCTGGAGCAGTGACGGTCAACATCTTGCCAAGAGGTAGTGCTGCTGCTTCTTCCCAAGTATGAGCTATTTTATAGCCCTTTGATTTCATTTCTTGGAAAATGTCTCTTCCATCAGGTCTTTGAGTGAAGTATTTGGCTCCTCCTCCAAAGATAAAATCAGCACGAGAATCCGGGTAATTACCTATAATCTCGTATGCATTTGATCTTTCTTCATTATTGGCACAGAAAGAAGCCGGAGTGGCATCATTCAGCTCACAGGTAGCGATAACCCCGGTAGATTTACCCAAATCTGCTGCTTTATCTACCAAAGAGTCCAGCTTGTTACCGTTGGGACATACCGCGACTCGGTGATAAAGCGTTTTTGTCCCTGTGGCCATAGCGGTCCCGGCTGCAGCGGAGTCTGTTACCAGTTTATTAGCACACCAGGTTTTGGAGATTCCTGTAACCGGGCAGTTTTCAATACACAAGCGACCGTGATTGGCCGCCCATGCGGCAAAAAGATGGTGAATACCCATCCCGTCCCCAATCATTAAAATGACGTTTTTTACGGGGTGATGACGATTCGTTTCCGTAATTGTCTTTACAGGGAGAGGCTTGGGCAAAATAAATTGCTGAGACTCTGCTGCGAACGACAGCGTCGGTGCAAGCAATAGGGAACAAATCCAACGAGAGACTGAGGTATCCATAGAAAAGCATTTTCCCGTTTGCTCAATGGCAAGTAAAGAAAAAAAGCCGATTCCTTCAGGAATCGGCTAAGACTTATTAAACCCGAAATTATTTGTTCTCCATTTGTTTTTGGAGGATGTCACGGATTTGTTCCAAAAGGACAACATCGTCCGGTTTGGGTGCGGGTTCGGAAGGTTTTTCTTCGCTCTTACTCCGCAGAGATGTAGCAAGCTTGATAGCCACAAAAATAGAAAAGGCAATAATGAGGAAATCAATCGTAGCTTGAAGGAGTTCTCCATATTTCAGTTCAACTTCTCCCAGTTTTAGAGAAAGATCAGCCATATTGACTCCTGATGTCAGGTAACCAATGATGGGGGTAATAATGCTGGAGACAAAAACAGAAACGATTTTGTTAAATGCGCCACCTACGACGACTGCCACTGCCAAGTCAATGACGTTCCCTTTAAGAGCAAATGCCTTAAACTCTTCCAGAAAACCTTTTGGATTGAAAAAATGAGCCATAGTAAATTGTTGATGGTTGCGGAACGATTCTGCCGTCAAAATGGCAAAAGAAAAGAAAAATGAATGTCTTTGCGCGGATAGATTTCTTTCTTATCGTGACGCAGTGAGTAAAAAAAATTATTTACAGACGAGAGTAGAAGCGCAAACTACATCCGTCTTATTTCAGCTATGAACACAGAAGAAAAACTCAACCAGTACGTACTTCATTCCTATGGTCGTTATCCCATGGTCGCCGTGCGAGGAGAAGGTGCCCGTTTATGGGACAGTGCAGGGAAGTGCTATCTGGACTTCTGTGCTGGTATTGCAACTTGTGTGCTTGGACATTGTCATCCTGTGATGACACAAGCTTTGCAAAAGCAAGCAGCAACCTTGGTTCATTGTTCCAACTTGTATCAGATCCCTCAGCAGGCAGATTTGGCGGAGTTTATTGTAACCAAGTGTGTGGAACGTCCGGGGAAGATCTTTTTTTCCAATAGTGGAGCGGAATCCAATGATGGCTTGATTAAGGTTGCTCGGCGTTATGGCCATCGTAAAACGCAGCCGGACGGGAAGCCTCGTTATGAAGTTCTTACATTCAATAAATCTTTCCATGGAAGAACGCTGGGTAGCATGTCTGCAACAGGACAAGATAAGATCAAGATTGGTTTTGATCCTATGTTGCCCGGATTTCGACATTTGCCATTTAACGATCTGGAAACAGCTAGAAAAGCTATTAGGCCAGAAACGGTTGCGTTTATGTTGGAACCTGTGCAAGGTGAGGGTGGTGTTAATTGTGTAACTCCGGAATTTTTACGTGGGTTAGCCCAACTGTGTCGTGAACATGATTTGCTATTGTTAATAGACGAGGTGCAGTGTGGCTTTGGGCGTTGTGGAAATATCATGGGATGGCGTGCCGTGGCTCCGGATGTGGAACCGGATGGTATTTCTTGGGCTAAAGCATTGGGAGGAGGCTTCCCTATCGGTGGTTTTTGGATTTCTGACCGTGTTATTGATGAACAAGGTACGGAACTTTCTTCTATCATGGATCCCGGCTCTCATGGGTCCACGTATGGTGGAAATCCGCTTGGAACTGCTGTAAGTTTGGCTGTGTTGAGAGAAGTGGTTTCTCAGAGACTTCCTGAACGAGCACAACGTGTAGGTGCCGGAATCCGAAAAGAAATAGAATCATGGAACTTACCCGTTGTTCAGGGAGTACGGGGATTGGGGCTATTACTGGGTATTGGTTTAAATCCGGCCATGATTGAGGCGCCTGAGGGAAAGACTGTTGCTGCCGTCGTGGTGGAAGCTTTACGACAGGAGGGCTTGCTTTCTGTTCCTGCTGGGCCGGAAACCGTCCGATTGTTGCCTCCTCTGAATGTGAGTGAAGATGAGGTTCAACAGGCCTTGGCCATTATTAAGCGGGTGCTTAAGACTTACGTTAAATAAAATACGCCTGGTTCTTATTGCTTTATTGCCATGCAGGAAGAAATGATTCAAGTCCCCGGTAGTGCAATAAAGCAATATTCCATTATGCTCAGGAATCGAGTGGGGGCTTTAACCGCTCTTCTTGGATTATTGGATATGCACGGCATTTTTTGCTTAGGCTTTAGTATGCAGGATTGCCATGAGGCAACGATAGCTCGTCTTATTGTTAGTGATCCGGATTGTGCCGCAGAGATTTTTTTGGAAAAAGGTATTTGTTATACGGAGACGGAAGTGCTGGTTGCCGCTCTTCGCAATGGACCTGCAGACCTTAAAAAATGTATGGATGCATTGTATGGTGCAGAACTGAATGTTAACTTTTTGTATCCCTTGTTGCCGTGTGTGGGGCGGAGTGCTTTGGTTGCTCTACATGTGGATGACCTTAATTTTGGGCGTACAGTATTGAATACTTGTGGTATTAAAGTTCTGTTTCAGCAAGATCTTAGTCGATAGAGACGGTGTTATTTTTCCCTTCTTTTTGCCGGCTCATAAAAGAGTGTTTTCTTCAAGCGGCTCAATGGCTTGTTCATTTTTTTCGCCTTGACGGGATGAAGAAAAATGATATGGTACGTGCCGCATGGCAAAAGTACCCGTAATAAATCTTCGTAAGGGACACGCAGTCAATTATAACAATGATGTTTGCGTAGTAGTCAGCATGGAGCACAAATGCCCCCCCCGCATGGCGTCCTATGTGCAAATGAGTATCCGTAGTATTTCTACGAAAAAAGTGTACAACCTCCGTCTCACCTCTAACGAATCTTTGGAAGGTGTGAACCTTGCTCGTGAGGAGTATGAGTTCAGCTATATTGACGGTATGGGCTACCATTTCATGAATCCGGAAACATATGAGGACATCACTGTATCTCCGGATATTGTAGATCCCGTTAAGGATTATCTGATGGAAGGTAATATTTATATTCTGCTTTTCACAGATGAAACGGTTGTTTCTGTAGAACTTCCTGCAGCTATCACGATGGAAGTTGCTGAAGCTCCTGAAGGTGTTAAAGGGGATAGTGCAAACAACGTTTACAAATCCGCCACAATGTCTACCGGTTTGGTTGTACAAGTTCCTCTCTTTATCAAGCCTGGTGAAAAGATTTCCGTTAAAACGGAAGACGGTACTTACCTGGGGCGTGTGAACTGATCCGTTTTTTATTTTTTACAAAGCCCCTCCGATTGATCGGCAGGGGCTTTTATGTTTTAAATGATTTGTTTAAAAACAAGAAGTAGGTAAGGGCAAGATTCTTATTTATCCATTCCTCTTTATTCCATACTATTTTCAGATATGAAAAAGTTTATTACCGTATTGTGGGCAGGGCTGTTAGTTACATTTCTTACATTGGATTGTTTTGCTACGGTTAAATTGGCGTGTTTAGGGGATAGTATTACTGCTGGAATGAGAGTGGAGAAGGAAGATTGTTGGGTTTCTCAAATTGCAAAGGTCCTAGGAGAGAAGGCGGAAGTAGGGAACTTTGGTGTTTCCGCACGGTGTTTATTATTTAAGGGAGATCGTCCTATTGTACGGGAAAAAGCTTATAAAGATGCTTTGGCTTTTCATCCCGATGTGTTGTTGATTGGGCTTGGGACTAATGACAGTAAAAAGATGAATTGGAGACATAAGGGTGAGTTCATAAACAATTTCAAAGCGATTATTGCGGATTTCCGTAAGAAAAATCCTAAGTTGAAAGTATACTGCCTACTCCCCATTCCATCACAGGAAACCAGGGATGATGGAATTAGCCGGGAATGTATTGAAAAGGAAATTATTCCGCTGATTCGTCAGGTTGCAAAGAATACAAATTCTAAAGTAATCAATCTAAATAAGGTGCTCCAAGGCAAGGAACATCTGTTGGAAGATGGAGTTCATCCCAATGCTGAGGGGCACGCTTTAATGGCAGAACACATCCTCAATGTTCTGAAAGGTAAAGAAAAAGAATGATACAGAGCTATTGTTAATTGATGATTGTTTTTAAGTGTTAGAGGATTTTTCCTTGGTTTGGCATGAAATGGTGCCTTTGTGGACTGAATTCTTTTTTTGGTAAATACGGACGTAATCTATTTCATATTTTTGGGGTAGAGGTAGGTTCTTTAGGTCTCCTCCTGTAGATCCCAGAGCCAGATTTAAGATGATAAAGTGCGGTTGTTGGAATGGGTTGGGTACTTCTTTGTAAATAGCATTGATTGTGTTGTTCAGAGGTGTTTTGTTTAATAAGATATCATCTGCATACAGACGTACTTCCTTTTCATCCCAATCCATTCGAAAAATGTGGAAATCACTTGCCCAATTCGGGTGTTTTTTTTGTAATAATTTAAGGGGCGTATAGGTACTACTCCATTTGCCTACATATTTCTTTGGAGATGCCCAACAGAGATTAGCTAAGTAGGTGGATTGGTAGTATTCCATGATATCTATTTCTCCACACTTGGGCCATTCTTCTTTAACGCCTAATGTCCAGAATGCCGGCCACATGCCTTCTCTTGGATTGAATCTGGCACGGATTTCAAACCGTCCATATAGCCAGGAAAACTTATTGCGCGTGGTTAATGAGGCAGACGTGTAGTCTGCTTCTTTTCTCGTAGTTTGCCAGGTTTTCCCATTTGGATCATAGTGAGGATTAGTATGTTTTTCTTTTTTACCTTCAATAATCAGTAAGCCATTTTTGCAATAGGCATTTTCCGGCTGATACCATTGAGCTTCCTTATTTCGGACAAAGCCATGTTCGTAATTCCACTTGGCGGGATCAGGTCGTCCGTCCTGATCAAACTCATCATTCCAAATAAGCTCATATTCAGAATAATCCGCTTTTTCTATGGCCCGTTCTGTTTTTTTTACTCCGTCTCCATGTAGGCTGTAAAGTTGTGCTTGAAGGGGGGAAGACAACAGAGACGCACACGTCAAAATCTGGAATAAGGAAGAACTCTTCATAGATACAAAGATAGGTTTATGATAGGTACGGTGGTGTTCTTGTTTTTTTGTCATCTGATTTAGGTGAAAAGAATAATCGTGAAATCATCTTGAGAAATAGATGAATTGTGTTAGTGTCGCCTAACAATATCGCTCTGTTTCAACTCTAAAAAATCAAATGAACCTGTTTTAATGACCATGGAAGAGAGAAATTATTTGGTATCTGGGATGCATTGTGCCGGCTGCGCAGCTAAGGTGGAAAGAGCCGTTAAAGAACTGAGTGGTGTTGAACGGGTGGAATTGAATCTGTTGACGGGAAAAATGATCGTTTTATTTGAAAGCTCTGATTCCGATGTTATAGGGCAAGTAAAATCAACGGTAGAAAAATGTGGGTTTCAATTGACGAATTGGCAAGATGAGCCCCCCGTTATGGTGGAGGAAATTGATAAGAGTCGGGAAACGGAAACTCGACGTCTTGTAGAATCTGTTTTGTTACTTGTTCCGTTAATGTATTTGTCCATGGGAGCTATGTGGCATTGGCCTATTCCGCAAGAAATAGGCATAAATGCTGGAGTTCAGTCTTTTTTGACAGGGTGTATTTTATGGATAAACCGCCATTATTTAATTAATGGGGTTCGTCAGTTGGTGGCGTTATCTCCTAATATGGATTCTCTGATTGCCGTCGGTTCTGGTGCTTCTTTTTTGTATGGCATATATTTGTTGCTAAAAGCATTATGCTTTGATGGCTGCATGAACGTAATGGATTTGTATTTTGAGTCGGCGGCAATGATAGTCACTTTGATTTCTCTAGGTAAGTATCTTGAACGCCGCTCTTATAAGAAGACAAATGCTACTATAAAAAACTTGGTGAGTTTAGTGCCACAGAAAGCGATAGTTTGGAAAAATGGAGCTGAATATTTTGTTTCTTTGAATGAATTGCGAGCCGGGGATCTGGTGATAGTAAAGACAGGACAAAGGATTCCGGTAGATGGAACCATTGAGGAAGGGCAGGCTGCATTGGATGAGTCGGAGTTGACCGGAGAAAGTTTGCCTGCAGACAAAACCGTGGGCGATAGAGTAATTAGTGGTACGTTTAATCGAGCAGGATATATTAAGATTCGTGCGGAAAGAGTGGGGGCTGATTCTACATTAGCCCGTATGATCCGCTTAGTTGAGCAAGCAGGTCAGAGCAAGGCGCCCATTGCACGGTTAGCGGATCGTGTGTGTTATTTCTTTGTCCCAACAGTAATGGCTATTGCTTTGGTTGTATTGGTTATTTGGATGGCTGTTGGAGAAGATTTTTCTTTTGCTCTAGCTAGATCTATTGCCGTACTCGTGATTTCTTGTCCCTGCGTTTTGGGGCTTGCCACTCCTATTGCTATTATGGTGGGAACTGGGAGAGGTGCCCAGCTGGGGATTTTATGTAAATCAGCTGGTTCTCTGGAGGATTTGAGCCATGTGGATACCATTGTTTTTGATAAGACGGGAACATTGACAAAAGGAAAACCCTGTGTAGTGGCTGTATTGTCTGAGGGAGATGTAGATGAGGCTGAGCTGTTGTCTGTGGCTGCTGCGTTGGAATTGGGATCGGAACATCCGGTAGGTAAGGCCGTTTATGAATATGCCAAACGTATGGAAATCTCTATTTGTCCGGCGACTGCTTTAGTTGTAGTTCCTGGCCGTGGTATTGCTGGAATGATCAATAAGGTGCCTTGTGCCATAGGTAATTTTGAGTTTATGCAGGATAGGGGAATCTATGGAAACTCGTTTACTCCCCGTATGCAAGAGTTTGTAAAACAAGGAGCGTCTCCATTGTATGTGGGCAGAGATGGTACAATTGTCGGAGTGATTATGGTTGCGGACTCTTTGAAGCAGGATAGTTATGAAGCTGTGGCTTGTTTAAAACGTCTGAACTTAAGAGTCATGATGCTGACGGGAGATAACGCTGCCGTGGCACGATACATGGCAAAAGAATTGCAAATAGATGAAGTGATTTCTGACGTGCTTCCTGATGAAAAAGCGTCTCATGTAATCAAAATGGAGAAGCGGGGATACAACGTGGCAATGGTAGGAGACGGCGTGAATGATGCCCCTGCATTGGCATGTGCTCGTGTGGGTATTGCTATGAAATCCGGAACAGAACTCGCTATGGAATCTTCTGACATAGTATTGATGAAAAGCAATCCTTTAGGCGTGGCAGAAGTTGTTCAACTGAGCCGGATTACTTTACACATTATCAGACAGAATCTCTTTTGGGCATTTTTTTATAATATCATTGGCATTCCTTTGGCTGCTGGGTGTTTGTACCCGACTTTTGGCCTTACACTGAATCCTATGATTGCTGCCGGTGCGATGAGCTTGAGTTCTTTGTGCGTAGTTTTCAATTCTTTACGACTACGTAGTTTTTCTCCTAGTTTGGGAAAATAGAGCCAAACGTGGTTTGCGTTAGGAGGGTTGTAACAGAGCTTGTGCAAGTGTACGTGCTTGGTCTCCTCCTCCGCCCAGCATACGCACCAGTTCACTTACTCTTTCTTCATAGTTTACCTCTCGCAGACAAGAGATGGTTCGGTTTCCTGCGGAAGCTTTTTGAACGAGATAATGATGGGAAGCCAAAGCTGCTACTTGAGGGAAGTGGGTAATAGAGATAACTTGATGTTTATTCCCTAGTTGTTGCATTTTCATACCTACCGCTCGTGCTATTTCTCCACCCACGTTGGCATCTATTTCGTCAAATACCAGAAGAGGAGTGGTATCTTTGTTGGCTAAGGCACTTTTAATAGCGAGCATCATACGTGCCAGTTCGCCGCTAGAAGCAATTAAACGGAGTGGTTTAGATGGTTCTCCGGGATTGGGCCCAAATAAAAACTCAACCGTTTCTATTCCTAATGGCCCCGGTTCTGAATGGGGAGTGAGTACTACTTCAAATACAGATTGCCGAAATCCTAAATCATGGGAATGATTGATAATGGAAGTTGCTAGTTTAGGTGCTGCTGCTTGGCGTGCTTTGGTTAAGATTTGCCCGGTAATGTCTACTTGCTTTCGCAAAGTAATGATAGAAGCGTGCAATTCTTCTAAGCGTTCTGTTCGGTTTTCAATTTGATCCAAGCGATGGGCGGCATCTTCTCTTCGGGCGCAGATATCTTCAAAAGATGAACCATATTTCATTTTCAAGGATTCTAACAGATTCATGCGCTCTTCCAGTTGAAAAAGTTCTTGAGGATTACATTCCAATTCGGACGAGTAATCCA
Organism: uncultured Akkermansia sp.; assembly: GCA_964525305.1. Taxonomy (GTDB): domain Bacteria; phylum Verrucomicrobiota; class Verrucomicrobiia; order Verrucomicrobiales; family Akkermansiaceae; genus Akkermansia. The sequence goes on along the minus strand of CAZGGR010000004.1, from coordinate 89,047 downwards.
CTAAGTGATTTTCAATTTCTTTAAGTTCTAAGTTAATACCGGTTAACGGGTTTAACCATGAAGCAGTGGAGGCGTCCATACGTTCCAACTCATGGGTAGCTCGGGTTAGTTCCTTTAATAGAGTTCCCAATCCGGGAGAGTCTGTTTCTACCAGCATGGAAAGTATTTTAGCAACTTGTTCCTGAAGCTTAGAGCTGTTGCGCGCGCGTTGCCAGCGTTCTTCCAGAGTAAGCACTTCTTCTTGTGAAAAAGCGGCAGCGTCTATTTCATTTACTTGATGTCGCAGTAAATCTATTTCCCGTGCTGTGGCTGCTTCAGCGTGTTTCAGTTCATTATAGGCTCGTTGGGCGTTTTGCCATTGCTTCCATGCGTTTGTATAGTCATGCAATAGTGAAGTGTGTTCTCCAAAGGCATCCAAAAAGGCAAGTTGTCTTTCTTGAGAAGTCAATGAGTGGTGGTCATTGGGGCCGTGCATATCAACCAAGTATACACCGACTTCTCTCAGAAGAGACAAAGTGCATGGACTATCGTTCAAAAATTGACGATTGGCTGAGGCTGATATTATGCGTTTGATAATCAAGCATCCGTCCTCACAGGGAGGGATTCCGTGGTCATTCAAAATAGCATGAACCGGGGATTCTTCCGGTAAATGGAATACCGCTTCCACACAACATTGCTGTTCCCCGGATCGTATGAGCGTTTTATCCGCTCGTTCCCCTAACGAGAGACGAATGGCTCCGATAATGACGGACTTGCCTGCTCCCGTTTCTCCTGTAATACAGAGGAAACCGGAACTGGGTTCCCAAAGGAGCTGATCCACGAGAGCCAGGTTTTTAATTTTCAGCAATGTAAGCATTCGGGCTTTGGATTTTGAATGTATTATGGCATTATTTAATCTAAACGCAATCATGACCTCTGTGATGAACATCCTCTTTCTGGGAACAGGAACGTCCACCGGAGTACCGCAGATTGGGTGTACCTGCGCTGTCTGTTCCTCTCCTGATTCCAGAAATAAGCGATTACGTTCTTCTATTTATGTGGAATCTTGCGGTATTCGCCTTTTGTTGGATTCATCACCGGATTTGCGTCAGCAGGCTCTGCGGGAACATATTACGGAAATTGATGCCGTGTTGTATACACATGCTCATGTAGATCATGTCGGTGGCTTTGATGATTTGCGTGCTTTTTGTTGGTACAGGAGCGGTGGTTTGCCCATGTATGCGTCTCCCAAAACCATAGATACGTTGAAAGCTATGTATGGATGGGCATTTGTTTCTGTTCCGGAGCGGAGTGGTTACGTGAGGCCGGAGCCTCATGGTGTAGAGAATCCGTTTCATATCGGGGAGATTTTAGTAACTCCTCTTCCTGTGCTGCATGCGGATGTGGAAACATACGGCTACTTGTTGGTGGCCGATGGCAAGAGTATGGTTTATATGCCGGATGTAAAAAGTATTCCGCAGTCGTCATTGGACAAAATGAAGGGTGTAGATTTACTGATTATTGACGGATTGCGTTATCGTTTGCATCCTACACATATGTGTTTGGAGGAGACGTTGAGTGCCATTAATGCTATTCAACCACATCGTGCTGTGCTGACTCATTTGTCTCATGATATGGATTACAAAGTTCTATCTGACGAGCTACCGGAAAATGTGATGCCTGCATATGATGGTTTGAGATTAGTGTTACCATAGTTCGCTCCTCCTTTTTCAGTTTTTTAAATCATGAATGTGCCAAATAACTCTGCTTGTACTGCCAAACGAATCACATGTGAGACTCGTCAAGTATTCGGGTTTTCTATTGTTGTTAGTTCTGTTGAAAAAATGGCTCAGAAATTGGCAAAAGTGGCTTTGAGTGTAGAGTCTCCATGTTTGGTCGCAGCTGCAGATGTTCATGTGGTCACTCTTGGCGTGCATGACCAGAATTATGGAACTGTATTGAAACAAATGGATGTCATTTGTCCGGATGGAATGCCGATAGTATGGAAGCTGAACAGGGGCATTGGTGCCAGCGAAATGCGAGCAGAACGGGTGAGTGGACCGGATCTGATGGAAGCAATGGTACGTGCTAATTCTCAATATCCGGGGATGAGACATTTTTTGTTGGGTGGAAATGAGAAAACATTGCAGGCTTTATCTACTGCATTGAAGGCAAAATACCCTGATTTCCAGTTAGCTGGAATGCATTCTCCGCCGTTTCGGAAGTGGACGGAGGATGACTTGGAAAAAATGAGATCTGCTATTATTGCCAGCGGTGCCAATGTTGTATGGGTCGGTTTGGGATGTCCTAAACAGGAGCGATGGATGGCAGAACAAAAAGAGTTGCTATCTCCAGCTGTTTATGTAGGTGTGGGTGCTGCATTTGCTTTTCATGCTGGTATGGTAAAGCGGGCTCCCGTGTGGATGCAAAAGCATGGCTTGGAATGGTTATACCGTATTTATCGAGAACCGTGCAGATTATTTAAGCGTTATGTAAAACATAACTGTTTGTTCCTGTGGTATTTACTACAATTGCGTTAATTTCGTTTGACGTTGGTAGTATGCTGTATTTTATAAGAGGGGGGAAGATCACTTGGGCGGGAACACTAGAAGCCTACTATATAGATATGAATATTGAAGAAAAAGCTTTATCTACTTTTCGCATAGCTCCTTGGCGACATAACTGTGCGCAGGCTGTTTGCTTTGCTCTGGGAAGAGAAGATTTGTTGGAAGTCGTTTCAGAATGTGGAGGAGGTAAAGCTCCTGACGGATTATGCGGTGCATTATATGGTGCATTACTTTGTTCTTCGGCACAAATCGGAGAAGAGTTGAAACGACAGTTTGTGGAAAAATTGGGGTATTCACGGTGTAAGGAATTGAAACAAAAAGGTGGGGTATCTTGTCGGGAATGTGTTGCTTGTGCCTCTGCATTAGCTTTCAGATTTCAAGGAGGCGTTGAAGAATGACACGCCAGAGTTCATAGTTTTTTATGATAAAAGAGTCTATTGGTATGAAACCCAATAGAACAATATCATGAAAAAATGGATTTATGTAATAGTGGCAGTAGCCGTTGCTATTCCAGTAGTTGTGCTAGCTCAGGGAGTTTGTTGTTGCTCCTCGTGCTCTAAAAATAATAAAGATATAGAGGATGTTAAAGAACACGTGAAAGATGGTGCAAAAGTGATTAAAGACGCTTCTGTAGAAAAAACAGAAGAAGCTGAACAAAGGTCAAAAGATATTTATCAGGATAGTAAGGACGCAGTAAAACATACCGTAGATAAAATTACTGATAATGCTGAATCTGTAGGGGATGCTTTGAAAAATGGATAATGGGATAAGTAAAAACTACGACAGTGCTGAGATCCCGGATTTTTTATTGCCGTAACATAATTTTGAGCTCCCTTATCCCGAATTATTTGGGTGAGGGATTTCTTTAAATAGAGCAGTTGTTTTGCTTAAGAACGTTGGGTTCCGTGTAGCTGATGGCATGTAGACTAATTTTATATTTTTTACACAGCTCCGTTACGCGCTCTCGTTCCAACAGAATGGTTTTTCCCGCTTCCATGGCGATTTGACGCACGCCACATTCTGCACATGTTTTAATGGTGATGGGCCCCACTGTAGGGATGTCAAATCTCATATCGTGCCCAAGTCTTGCGACTTTTGCTAGTGTAGATGATTTACCACTTCCAAGTTCTTTACTGCGGCGTATACAATTGTTAGTTCCTTCAATAGCTTCTACCGCTATTACGGTACCACCATGAACAATAACGGATTGCCCAATGTGAAGACGGCTGATTTCTTTTGCCATTTGCATACCGAATCTCGCATCTTCCCACTGTTCCGGACTAGGAAGTGGTCCAGCAATGTGACCCGATTGAGGCATATGTTCTTCCATGTATGTGGAGGCCGGGAGAATAGTAAACCCTTCTTTTTCTGCTTCCGTGATAACAGCGCTCAGTAAGGAGTCAGCATTTTTCTCCGGCATTCGCATTAGTACAGAAAGAGCTCGAAAATCCGGACGGAGGGAAAGAATGTTTTTAGGATTAATTCCCCCTGCCATGATGATGTTTTTAACGCGATGTTTTTTTAAGAAGGAAAACGGTTTACTAATTTGCCCGACGTTGAACTCCTGATACTCATCACATAATGTGCCTATTGTAGGACTAGTTTCTCCTTTGAATCCTACGGCAATAATACATATCTCCGGTATGGATCGACGCGCTCCTCGTACGATGTATTCAGGGTAAACGCCATCGCCTGCAACTAAGCCTAGTATGGGTCGGTCTGATTCCATGTGGAGTAAAATGTAATATTCTGTGTGTTACAGATATTCCGGGCGTTGGAGTAATTCTGCTACGCGTTTCAGCAAACGGCCAATGTCAGCACCATCTACCACGCGATGATCTCCAGTAGCTACAATGTTAGCCTTGGAAATGGGAATGAAAGCTTCCACTTCATCACTCCAAACAGGGGTTTTTGTGACGGCTCCTACTCCTAAAATAATGGATTCGCTTGGCATGGGCATGGGAGCTGCAAAAGTAAGACCAAATCCACCGAAGTTGGTAACCGTTGCAATACCACCGGAGCTGTCTTCCGGAGCAAGTCTGCGACGACGGGCTTGAGCAATTAACCTATTGTAATCTTCCAGTAATTCTTCAATTGTTCGTTCGTTAACACGGCGTAATACAGGCACCATGACCCCATCTGCTACTTGAGCCGCAATGCCAATGTCTATGGTCTTGGGAGAAATAATGTTTTCTCCAACTAAATAACCGGCACATTCCGGGCTTTCTGCCAGTGCCAGTGCTAATGCCCGAGCAAAATACAGGGTGATGCCGGGGCGAAGCGGGGAGTTTTGTCTGTGTTTAATAAGGGGGTCCATGAATACAGGACGTCCAGCAGAGGCTAAAGGACGCGTCCAACTACGGCGCATAGCATCTGCTACAGCTAATCGCATGGATGAAGCCTTGCGGTTGGGCCATTGGCTCACATATTCCAAAAACTCTTCTAAGTCATCAATAGTGACGCGTCCACCAGCTCCGGATCCAGAAATAAAAGCGATGTCAGAAGCGCGCATCCCTAGCTCGTCCATTCGAGCTTTCATCCTAGGTGACATATAATGAGCCCCTTTCATTCCGGCTGGTACGGGTAATCCACGAACACTGGGCTGAACTTTTAAATCTGATCCTTTTTCCTGATAAGATTCTCCTGTTACCCCAAAGTGAACCCCTGCAGGTTTTTCTTCTTGAACAGGGGATAGGGACGCGGGTTGCGGGACGGATTCAGGGCTGGCTGGTAGGGATGGCTGAGAAGAATCCCCTGCAGGTGTTGCACCGGAACGTTCAATTTCTTCTTCAGTAGCCTCAATCATAGCCATGCATGCGCCAACGACAACGGAATCTCCTTCGTTAATAAAGACATCACTCAAGATACCTCCGCACATGGTGGTGACTCCCATAGTGGCTTTGTTGGTTTCTACTTCAAAGATTTCCTGGTCGGCTTCTACGGTATCACCTTGGTTTACCAGCAAGCGCAATACAGTGGCTTCCGCTATGGAGTCTCCAAGTTGGGGCATTAAAATAGGTACTTTAGGCATGGTGGCAACTGGTTTTAAATCAAATGGATAAAAGATGACGTATAGAAGCTGCTATAGATTCCAATGTCGGGCGGTGAGCCTTCCACAGGTTGGGATGTTGAGGTATGGGGGTATCCTTAGAGTTAAGGCGTTGAGGTGGAGCATCCAGTAGATGAAATCCTTCTGCTACAATACGCGATACGACTTCTGCCGTTACTCCTCCCCAAGGGAAATCTTCCCCAACGACTAAAACGCGTCCGGTACGGGCTACGGAAGCGATGACTGTGTCCATGTCTAAGGGACGTACAGTGCGGAGGTCGACTACTTCCACTTCATATCCGCTTTCCTTTTCCAACAAATCTGCAGCGCGGACAGCTTCTGGAACCATAGCACTATAAGCCACTACAGTAGCATGTTTGCCGGTACGCGCAATTCGAGCCATTCCAAACGGAATGACTGGTGCATCCCTGTAGTTATCTTCTGCTTTCAGCCAACGATACAGGAACTTATGCTCTAGGAAAATGACGGGATCCGGTATTTCTACGGCTTGCCGTAACATCCAGTAGGCATCGGCTACCGTTGCCGGAGTCATGACATGCAAACCCGGATAATGGGCAAATAAGGCTTCCAAACTTTGGCTGTGAAATGGACCGGTCCCGGGAGTCCCTCCGCAGGGTAGGCGTACCGTAATATTGGCCGATATACCGGTGCGGTAGTAATGAGTAGCCGCCATGTTGACAATTTGGTTAAAAGCAATGGTGCTGAAGTCTGCAAACTGAATTTCCATGATGGGTTTTTTACCCATGACGGCGGCACCGGTTACCATACCGGCCATAGCATCTTCACTGATAGGTGCGTCTATAACTCTGTCAGGGAAAAGTTCTTTAAGTCCTTTCGTAGCCTTAAATGCCCCTCCAAAAACGCCTATGTCTTGGCCATATAGGAAGACATCTTTGTCTTCAGTCAGCAGATCTTTCTGGGCGTCGTGGATGGCATCAATATATGTTACGCTCATGGGGATATTCCTTTTACTGGCTTTAATAAGGTTTCCAAACCGTGGCGTTCCAATTTTCTTGGAATGGATCCGGTTCAGGTTCTCGTTGGGCAGTAGCTACAGCTAGTTGAACTTCATCGGCATATTGTTTTTTTAATGAAGCTACATCTTCCGGTGTAAGCCATCCGGTTTCCAGTAGCTGTTGTTCTGCAACGATTACAGGGTCTTTTTTTGTATATTCCTCTTTTAATTCTTTAGGAATATAAGAGGCGTCATCGTGTTCGCCGTGCCCGCACATACGCAAGGTTTTGGCCAATATCCATTGAGGCCCCATGCCTTTTCTGGCATTGCTGATAGCTGTCTGAAAAGTTTTCAGCGTGGTCAGAAAATCAGTACCGTCTGTTTCATAGACGGTAAAGCCGTACCCACGACCTCGGTCTGCCAAAGAGGCTTTCCCGAATTCACGGATGTTAGGAGTGGAATAAGCAAATTGATTGTTGGTCACAACAAGCACTAGAGGCAATTGTTCCACGTTAGCCATGTTGGCTGCTTCATGGAATGCACCTGTTGATGTGGTTCCGTCTCCACAAAAAGCCACGCCTACGGGGCCAGGTAGTTTACCATCCAAACGCTTGGCAAAAAGGCAACCATTGATGAAAGCAACTGTGCTACCCAAGTGACTGATTGGAGCCATATACCCTTCTGCAGGTAGACCTCGGTGTACATTGCCATCTCTCCCTTTCATATATCCCAATGCAGATCCTAAATAGGCCCGTGCAGCTTCAATAATTGGTTCTCCCCATGTGACGCGTGCTGCCTGTTCTCGGATAAATGGTGCGATGACATCATACCCAGCGTTTAGAAAAACTCCTCCACAAGCGGCTATCGCTTCATGACCTCGGCCTAAGTAAACACCTCCTGTAATTTTGCCTGCTTTATAAAGGCTGGAAATCTTAGTATCAAAGGCTCTTGCTAGTAACATGGCCTTAAAAGCCTTGACGGCGCTTTCCCGGAAGTCCGATTGTGTAGTGTCGCAATGTACCACACGATTATTTTATATACTACATAAGGAAATGCAATGCCATTTCATAAAACTTCTTGCTACTTTTTATATATAATTACGAGAAATAAAAGAGGGAGCACGCTTCCGTTCTCCCTCTTTTCCGTTCTCCCTCTTTGTTGTGTAAAGATGCGTTATTGTGCTGTCGGGAGATTAATCTCTGCCGCGAGCATTCAGGAAAATGAATACATAATATAGCAGCATAGCTAGGGAGGAAAGTGCTCCAACTACATAGGTCATAGCTGCCCAAAACAGAGCGCTTTTTGCTTTTCCATGATCAAAGTAATTCATCATATGAGAACGATTTAACCATGACAATGCTCTGCTGGAGGCATCAAATTCTACCGGAAGCGTAACGAATGCAAAGATCGTAGTCATGGCGAACAAACCGATGCCCAGACCCAATACCCAAGGAGAGCCTCCCATAGCTAGTAATACAATACCAATCATCAGAACGATGCTTACCAAGTTGGAGGAAAGCTGGACGATCGGAACTAGCGCAGATCGCAAGCTTAACCAGTGATAAGCTTGGGCATGTTGTACGGCGTGTCCTACTTCATGGGCAGCGACGGCTGCAGCGGCGATGCTGTTGGAATGATAAACGGATTCGCTTAGGTTAACCGTTTTATTTGCTGGATTGTAATGATCTGTTAGATGGCCGGATGTGGAAATAACCTGAACATCTGTAATGTGATTGTCTCTTAGCATTTGTTCGGCAACTTCTCGTCCAGTCATGGGAATGGATATTTGAGAATATTCATTGAAACGACTTTTCATTCGTGCGCTGACCAACCAGCTTAGAAGCATAGAACCCAGCAGAATGATCCAATAAATGGAATAGGAATGCGTCTGAGTGGGCTCAGACGTGTGTGTTATATAGGACAGGGTGTTGAATAATTCAATCATTGCAGATTTAATCTTATATTATAAAAAATTGTTGAATCCAGAGAGCTTTGTGTCAGTTGAGGAATAAACCGTTGTCTTGCCTTCGTTGGTATATGGGTGCTGAAGAACGATGCTTTGATTTAATCATCTAATTTTTTGGATAGAAGTTTACCGTCTGGTGTGTAATAAAGTTTAAGTTTGTGAATGGCGGCAGAATCGGAATAGCAGTCCACTTTATATTTCAAAGATCCCCTAATAGTGATTTGTTTAGCCTGACGAATAGAATATCCCGGGAGGTCTCGAATAACGGCAGATGTGACGGATGGTGGAAGTTGTTGTAGAGGAATGCTGGCCTTAATCAAGCAAACGGTACCGTTTGGATATAATTTTACTTCGTGTTTTAGTCCATTCAGTCGGAATTCTACTTCATAAATATCTTCTTCATTATCAAAGTCCCATTCAATTGAAGTTGCATTCGGGTATTGTTTTTGTATCTGAATTTGTACAACTTCTGGAATTTTTGAAGCTGGTATATCTGCTAAAGTCGGTAATGCAAATATGTAAGAAAACGATGTTATCAAAATAATCAAAAACTTCATATATATATGATATATTATATCCATTCAAAGACAAGAATCTTTTAAGAAGGCTATGTAATAATCAGCTTTTCAATAGGATGAAACTGACATGGCTAGGATTCTTATCGCCAAAAAGCCGATGATGAGATTGAATAGCAGTATGCAACAGGGCATAGTTTATTTACTTGGAGCTGGACCCGGTGACCCCGGATTGATAACTGTCCGCGGACGCGAGTTGATAGAAACAGCGGACGCATTAGTATATGACGCATTGAGTTCGATTGAATTATTGAACTGGGCTCCTATTGCATGCGAACGGATTTTTGTAGGAAAGAGGGCTTCCAACCATGCCTTGCCTCAGGAAGAAATTAATGCCTTATTGATTAAATTGGCACGAGAAGGAAAAAGTGTTGTTCGTTTAAAAGGTGGTGATCCATATGTTTTCGGTAGAGGAGGGGAAGAAGCTGACGCTTTATATAATGCCGGTATTTCTTTTGAAGTGATTCCCGGTATTTCCTCAGCTATTGCAGGACCTGCTTATGCTGGTATTCCGGTAACTCATCGTAAGTATTGTACTCAATTTACTATATTTACAGGACATGAAGACGTGAATAAAAAGTCGTCTTCTTTAGATTTGAAAGGAATAGCCGAAGCCCAGGGGACAAAAGTGATGCTTATGGGAATGCAGAATTTGGCGGAGGTTTGTGAGGCTTTAATCGGATATGGACAAGATTCATCTACCCCTGCTGTTGCCATTCAGTGGGCAACGACTGGTATGCAGCGAACGGTTGTGGGTACTGTTAAAACGTTGCCGGTTAAGGTTCAGAAAGCGGGTCTGAGTGCGCCGGCTATTGTGTTAATCGGAGAAGTAGTTAAAGAACGTGAGTTTCTTAATTGGTTTGAAAAACAGCCATTGTTTGGTAAGCGTATCGTTGTGACGCGAACTCTTTCTCAAGCAGGGGAGTTGAGTGCTCGCTTACGCAGACTTGGTGCTGAAGTGTTGGAAATGCCTACCATTCGTATAGCTCCGCCGTCTGATAGAAGGGAGTTTGCAGAAAGCGTAGTGCATGCACACACTTATGATTGGTTGGTATTTTCCAGTCCCAATGGCGTGGAACAATTTTTTAGGGCATTTTTTGCTGTTTATAAGGATATTCGTAGCATTGGCGGTGTTAGAATTGCCGCCATTGGCCCTGGTACGGAGGCAAAGCTTCGGGAATATGGGTTAGCCGTAGATCTTATGCCTAAAAAGTATGTGGCAGAAGGTCTTGTTAAAGCATTCAAGGATGCTCGTGAAGAAATCGGCTCTATTGAGCACAATACGTTTTTGTGGGTGCGTGGAGAAAATGCTCGGCGTGTAATATATGATGGACTGAATGCAATGGGTGCTATTGTGGATGAATGTGTTGCCTATAAAACAGAAGCAGAAACGGAAGATGTGGCCGGTGTTCAGGCTCTTTTCCGTGAGCAGGGTGCAGATATTGTAACATTCACTAGTTCATCGACGGTTGAGAATTTTTTCAAGTTGGGACTTCCTTGGCCAAGCGGGTGTAAGATTGCTAGCATAGGACCCGTGACTACTGCTACTCTAAAAGAATGGAATCATACTCCGTCTATCACGGCAAAAGCTCATGATATAGACGGATTGGTGAAAGCTATTTTAAAGGTCGTCGGTAAATAGATAAAAATATCCCGACAATTTCTTAAAGTTTTAATACTCTGCGTAGAGAGTAAAATATACTAGGAAGAGGGTGGTTATTGTTTGGTTAAATGCCATTGGTTGTTTCCCAAGCGATAACCTTGCCTTGTTCAAATAAGACGTTGCAAGTAGTGGCTTTGTGCCCCAAGGGCATCGTAACGCCAAGCCCCGTTCCTATTCCGGAGCTTTTACCATGAAAACCGCCACCACCCAGTCCTATGCTCCATCCTGAGCCTCCTTTTGTATAAATCCAACGTTCGGTATTTTTACCATTGATCCGTCCGGCTATCTTCTGCTCCGGCTTTCCCCATGCCAGTAGAACTGCTATTGGTGTCATGTCTTTTTCTAGTTCCCCATGTATTACCTTAGTTTGATGTTCCTTTGGGAGCTGTTCATAAGCTGCCATATTTTTTGCAATTCGTTCAGATGGCGTTGTTGTGCAGGCTGAAAATAATGTTAGGCAAGTGAAAAGAAGCAAATAAATCAAACGGATTTTCATCGAGTCCCAAGGTAACATGGTGCTGGTGGGCTGACAAGATGACAGCGTGTTTCTTTGTAAAATGGCGGAGGAAACATAGTTATTCTGACATACAAGCATGCTTTTCCTATAAGTACATAATTGGGTATTGACAACTATGGGGGGGAGGAGAGTAGGAATTCAGCTCCAAATGCAACGCATCTTACATCTCTGTGATGTTTGTATGAGTTCTACTGTTACCACTACTATTTCCCCAGGCCGCCGATATGTCAAAAATCTTAATTATAGCAGAAAAACCGAGCGTCGCAACCGATTTAGCTAGAGTTCTCGGCAAAGAGCTTGGAAAGTTTACCAGAGATAAATCTGGAGCTTTTTATCAGAATGATTGTGCTATTATCACTTCTGCTGTAGGTCATTTGTTGGAACAGAAAAAACCCATGACGGAAGGCGGTAAGTCTTTGCCATGGAAGTTTGATTATTTGCCAGTTATCCCCGATAAATTTGAGTTGGAACCCATTAAACAATCGGAAGACCGTTTAAAAAAAGTTCTTCAGCTAGCCAAAAACAAGGAGGTTACAGAAATTGTTAATGCATGTGATGCCGGGCGTGAAGGGGAACTAATTTTTCATAATTTGGTGCGGTTCGGGAAATGGATTAAGCCTACACGACGCTTGTGGATGCAATCTATGACGGATGAAGCTATTTTGACTGCTTGGCACAATATGCGCAGTGAGGACGATATGTTGCCTTTGACAAATGCTGCTGTGTGCCGTTCTGAATCAGATTGGCTGGTGGGGTTAAATAGTACTCGTGCTTTAACCATATTACAATCTCGTGGTGGGTTTAATGTTACCCCTGCAGGACGTGTGCAAACCCCCACGTTGGCAATTCTGACTCAACGGGAGTTGGAGATTCAAGCCTTTGAACCAACTGCTTATTCAGAAGTATGGGCAGAGTTTATGGTTCAGTCTGGTTCTTACTCCGGACGTTGGGTTGATCGTGACTGGAAGAAAAATGACAATCCCCATTCTCGGGCAGAACGTATTTGGTCGTCGGAATTGGCATCTGCAATCTGTGAACGTTGTCGTGGCAAATCCGGAACGGTTACTGAAGAAAAAAAACCGGTTTCAACAAGTGCTCCTTTGTTGTATGATTTGACTTCTCTTCAGCGTGAAGCGGCTAACCGCTACGGTTTTTCTGCCAAACGCACTTTGCAATTGGCTCAAGAATGTTATGAAAAACACAAGGTGCTTACCTATCCCCGAACAGATTCTCGATACCTGCCGGAGGATTACTTAGGTAAGGTGCATGGTATTGTAGAAACTGTGGCAACGCAGAATCCGGAGTTTGCTGCCTTTGCTAAAGATATTTTAGATAATAAGCGTATTAAGCCTAATAAACGTGTGTTTGATACTAAGAAAGTAAGTGATCACTTTGCTATTATTCCTACAGGAAAGATGGAAAAACTTACTGGGGATGCTCAGAAAATATTTGAGATGGTCATGGCTCGTTTTCTAGCTGTCTTTTTTCCTGCTGCCGTTTTTGAAGACACTCGGAGAACTACAATCATTAGCCATTCCGATGGTATAACAGATGCATTTTTGACTACGGGGCGAATATTGGTAGAACCCGGTTGGCAAGCCGTTTATGGCCGTAAGGCCGGTGCTTCTGCCAAGGATGAACTGGTGCCCGTTAAGGATAGGGAACAAGCTTCTTTGCGCGAGGTGGAAATCCGTAATGCTATGACTAAACCGCCGGCTCGTTACAATGAAGCAACCTTGTTGGCTGCTATGGAGGGTGCTGGTAAATTGGTACATGATGAGGAATTGGCTGCTGCTATGAGCGAACGCGGTTTGGGGACTCCTGCTACCCGTGCTTCTATTATTGAAGGGTTGATTTCCCAAGAATATATTGTTCGGGATGGTCGTGAGCTTTTAGCAACGCGACGCGGTATTGAACTGATTGCTTTGTTGGAATGTATTGGTTTAAAGACGCTTACATCTCCTGGACTGACCGGAGAATGGGAATATAAGCTCAAACAAATGGAACAAGCTGCTCTGCCTAGAGAAGCTTTCATGGAGGGTATTAAAAAACTGACCTGCGAAATTGTGAAAAGGGTGAAAGATTTTCGTGAGGCACAGCAACAAGTAGAACTTCCGGAAATAGAATTAGATTGTCCTTCTTGCCATAGCCATGGTTTAAAAAATACATTGGACGCTGTTTCTTGCCGCTCTTGCAAGTTTAGTATCCGTAAAGTTATCTCCGGGCGTGAAATATCAGATGAAGAGCTGAAATCCCTCATCGTAAACGGAAAAACAGGTATTCTTCACGGATTTACGTCTCGTTTCGGTAAACCATTTGAAGCAGGATTGGAACTTAATGATAAATACCGGGCTTCACTTTATTTTCCTGCAAGGGAGGAAGAAGATGTATCCGTGGAGGAGATTGCTGAAAAGGTTGCTTCTGTTTCCATTCCAAATATGGGGGAACATGATGTGATGGAAACGGCTAAAGCTTGGAAAGTCCCTTCTCTGACAATGGGAAAGGAAAATGTCGCAGTTTCCGTTTCCCGAACTATATTGGGTCGGGAAGTTCCTTTAGATCAGGTATTGAAAATGTTGTCAGAAGGTAAGTCTGATTTGATGAAAGGTTTTATTTCTCAGCGGACTAAACGTCCGTTTGACGCTTATCTCGTTTTTAATGTAAAAACAGGTAAAATTGGTTTTGATTTTCCTCCCAGAGAAAAGAAATACCCAACCAAAAAAACTTCAGATAAAGCTACTGCTAAAGAAGAAAAAGCGAACAAACCAACTATTGATAAAACTACCTCTGTTTCTAAAAAAGCAACGGGAAGAAAAAAGAAGGAATAAGTGCTAGCTTGGGGAATTGAGAAAAGAAAACTTTTTTAGCTATCTTCTTTCGAAGAACTATCACGGAATTTGATAGATGCGTGAATGGCTAGCAGTGGCTCTTTTAAAATATTTAGCGGTAAAACTACGGATGATTTACATAAAGAATGGGGCTTATTTCCCTGCTTGAAGGCAACGGTAGTAATAGTCCACACGGGAGATAAACCAGCTCCATTTATAGCCAGGTTTGCCGTTAGTCATCAATGGAGCAGGGCAATTTTTGCCAGACCAGTAGTTGTGTGGAACCACGTTGCGTAGAGGAACATTGTAGCGCATCATTAGCAGAGCCGTTAGTTTAGCAGTTTTATTGTAAATGATAGCGGGATTATGAGATGTACATTCGCACATTTCAATAGCAACGGAGTATTGGTCTCCTGGTCCGGAATGATCTGCATGGTGACCTGTTTCTGTGGTTGGAATATGCTGATAGGCTCCGAATTGGTCAACGGTAAAGTGCCAATTTAAACTGCGGGATTTACCACTGTTTAGATAGCGGGAATGAGCATTGGCATCGCCCTTAGGGTTAGCTGTGCTGTGTATGGTGATAAAACGGGGGCGCATGGAAGAAGCGTGTCTGCGGGCATATGTGTTTTTAGGCATATAGGAGACACGAATACCCACTTCTCGACTCATCTGGCCGGGGGTACGAGGGACAACTGGTGCTGTTTGGGCTTTAAAGGAGATGGCTGGTGGCCTCATTTTATCATTCTGTGAGCATGAGCAGAATGCGAGGGCAACAAATACGGCAAGAAAACCTGTCCAGGCAGATTTGTATTCCATGCACTTGTTCTAAAAATAGCACGGAAGGATTGCAAGCAGAATCTGGAATTAGTATAAGCAAACTTAATAGGCCTTACATTACGAATAATGTAACTGAAATAAAAATTAAACGATCTGCCCATTTTCTAAGAGCAGATCGTTTTGGGAAATAAGTAGCTTTCTTGTTACTGTTATTTGAGAATTTGAGTAAGGACGTATTGTAAAATACCGCCAGCTAGGTAGTATTCTTTTTCAATGGGCGTATCAATACGAATGATGACCGGTACGTCAAATCCTTTTGCATTTGACGGTTGAACTCGCAATATGACTTGTTGGCGTGGTGTGATATTATTATTTAGTCCCAAGATGGAGAATGTAACATCCTTTAATGATGCAATGCGGTCATAGTCTTCCTTATTGACAAAGTTAAGGGGTAAAACGCCCATACCAATAAGGTTGGATCGGTGAATACGTTCAAAACTTTTGGTAATAACGGCTTTGACGCCTAATAGGCTGGTTCCTTTGGCTGCCCAGTCTCGGGATGAGCCCATTCCGTAGTCTTCTCCTCCGATGACGATGAGCGGAACCCCATCTTGGGCATAGGCCATGGCTGCATCATAAATGAAAGCCGGGGTGCCCATGGTAGGTGCTATTGGTTTATCTGGTGCGGGAACGGCTTGATTGCCGAAGTATAACGTGTAACCACCTTCTGTGCCGTCTACCATGAGGTTTTTAATGCGTACGTTAGCAAAGGTGCCTCGGGTCATGACCCGGTCATTGCCGCGACGAGAGCCAAAGGAGTTAAAGTCCTTTCTGTTCACACCCATATTTTGAAGATACAGTCCTGCGGGACCAGTTTCTCGGATGGCTCCGGCTGGGGAAATATGGTCTGTCGTAACGGAGTCTCCAAAGATACCCAAGGGGCGGGCTTCTAGAATGTCTGACAACGAACGGGGTTGTCCGTTAAAGTCGCAGAAAAAAGGCGGATCTTGAATATAGGTGGAACTTTCGTTCCATTGGAAAACGGCTCCTTCCGGCGCATATACAGCCGCCCATCTTGGATTTTTGTTTGGTGTGATGGTGTAAAGTTCTCGGTATGCTTCCGGATTACGAGCTTTAGCAACGGATTCTGCAATTTCTTTGGCACTGGGCCAGATGTCTTTAAGGAATACAGGTGTTCCTGATTTGTCTATGCCCAGCGGCTCTGTTTTGAAATCGATGTCTACATGCCCGGCCAGAGCAAAGGCGACTACCAATGGAGGAGACATCAGGAAATTAGTTTTAATAGAGGCGTGGATGCGTGCTTCAAAGTTACGGTTGCCAGACAGGACGGATGCGGTAACAATATCGTAATCCTTAACTGCTTGTTCCAGTTCTGGATTCAGTGGTCCGGAGTTGCCGATGCAAGTGGTGCATCCATACCCAACGGTTTCAAAACCGAGGGCGTCTAAGGAAGCCTGAAGTTGGTTGATTGCAAAGTAGTCTGAAGCTATACGAGAACCAGGAGCGATAGATGTTTTGACATGCGGTGGTACTTTTAAACCACGGGCAACTGCTTTTTTAGCCAGCAAGCCCGCAGCAAGCATGAGACCTGGATTAGATGTATTGGTACAGGAGGTGATGGCGGCAATGAGGATGCTACCATCTTTTAGTTCCGCTTTTTGATTGAAGCCGTCTATTGGCACAGGAACTCCCGCCGGAGAATGCATGGTTACTGAAACAGAGGGCGTCTCTTTTTTGCCGTAACCTCCTTCTGTTGTAGGTGCAGAGAGGAGGTTTTGGAAGCTGTATTTGATTGTATCAAGGCAGATGTGATCTTGAGGCCGTTTGGGACCTGATACAGCAGGTTTTACTGAAGACAGATCCAGTTCCAATTGGTCCGTGTAGTCCAGTTCTCCATTATGGGGCATTCCCCATAGCCCCTGGGCTTTAAAGTAATTTTCATATGTGATAATAGATTCTTCACTTCTGCCGGTTTGGCGTAAGTAATCAGAACAGCGATCATCCATAGGAAAGAAGCCCATCGTGGCACCATATTCTGGGGCCATGTTTGCAACGGTAGCTCGATCTGCCAGTGGTAAAGCTGCGGCGCCCTCTCCAAAAAACTCTACAAATTTGCCCACTACTCCATGTTCACGCAACATCTTGGTAACGTGCAGTGCCAGATCCGTGGCAGTCACTCCTTCACTGAGCTTGCTCGTCATATGAACGCCTACAACTTCTGGCACTAGGAAGGTAACGGGTTGGCCAAGCATACCTGCTTCCGCTTCAATACCACCAACGCCCCATCCTACAACGCCAAGACCATTGATCATTGTGGTGTGGGAATCAGTGCCTACTAAGGTGTCAGGGAAATAAACGTCGTCTTTTTTCATGACCCCCTGCGCCAAATATTCTAGATTGACTTGGTGCACAATACCTACGGAAGGAGGAATTACAGAGAATGTTTGGAAAGCCTGTTGTCCCCATTTAAGGAACTCGTAGCGTTCCCTATTACGTTGGAATTCTATATCCAGATTCTTTTCTAGTGCATCTTTACAACCGGCCCAATCCACTTGAACAGAATGATCAACTACCAAGTCTACCGGTACAAGTGGTTCAATTACAGTAGCGTCTTTACCTAGCTCGGCTACTGCAGAACGCATGGCTGCAAGGTCTACGAGTAAAGGTACTCCAGTCAGGTCCTGTAGGACAATGCGGGACACGGTAAACGGGATTTCATATTCGCCTGGATTTTTGGCATTCCAGGATGCTAGATTGTGTACGTCTTTTTCTGTTACTTTTAGACCATCGCAATTGCGGAGCAGGGATTCCAAAACGATTCTGATGGAGACAGGCAGACGGTTTAGGCCGGGATACCCGTTTTCTGCCAGTGCAGGCAGTGAATAAAACAGTCCTGGGGCTCCGGTCCCCGTGGTAAACGTACTCTTGGCAATCTTGGTCATGATGCGGAATAGAGGGTTAACTGTAAACAGGTGACCGCTTTCTTTGCGGTCGCGGGTACTATACAGACCGAATGTGATAAGGCAAGGAATCTGTGTACAGGATGGCAATTTTTTCTCTTTTGCCTTAAGTAATCCTTTTTCTATATAAGGGATTATAAACTTCCTTCATATAGATTGTTTTGGCGTTTATTTCTTGGGCTAAGGATTGTTCATGTGGTACGTCATGAGATATGAAAAATAAATCGCTGTTTTTGTCCAACTCCACAAAAGGAATAAAAATGATGAATATAAATAAAACGTTATATGTTATTGTAGGGGTAACTGTCATAGGAACAGCTATTTCTTGTTCTGATCCTCAGGAAGAAGATTTGCATATGGTTTATCTCCCGGTAGCTATGCCGATGTCTTCCTATAGGACTAATACCAAGGTTATCGTTGCAGGAGTCGATTATACAGAAGTTCATGACGAGTGGATGAATCAGCTCCTTATGAAAAAGGCATCTTTCAGTAATACAAGAGTGGTGATTCGCCGAGGAATACAGAGGGGACAATTGATGGTGGGAAATGATGTGGCTATGGATTTTCCCGTTTGTTTAGGTACAACTTCCCATCGTACTCCTGTAGGAGAATTTCGTATTACAGAAAAAAAAGTGCATCATGTTTCCAATTTATACGGTGCGTCCATGCCTTATTTTATGAGGTTGACGAATGGAGGTATAGGATTACACGTAGGTCCTGTGTTCCGAACACCTCAGTCTCATGGTTGTATCCGTATGACTCGTTCTTCTTGTGAGCCTCTTTTCCGAATCGTAAAAATAGGTACTCCCGTCACAATTGTACAATAAATCAGAGAATGGTGAATAAATCATTTCTTGTCACCACGGTTGTTGGAATGGGACGGATAATGTTCCTGTAATAGTATGGTGTAGTTTATTTTTTAACCATTGGTAAATGACTTGGTCTGTAGCATTTGGTTTTTTACTTGTTTGCATGCAGAATCCGTATTTAGTACGAAAGTTGAAAATAATCAGCGAAGGACTTAGGCCGATGGAGACATTATCCATACGTATTTCTATTTCTTGTAGTGAATAGTTTGAAAAATCCAGATGCCCTGCATTGGTAATGTTTTGGGCATATTGTTCGAGTGGAAGAAATAAAAAGGAATGCTCTGGTTGTTCGCATTGGATGGACCGTTGAGTATTAGAAGATGTTTTAACAAGAATAGTAATTGGGGAACCTTTTGAATATGGTAGCATCAGTTTGTCCATAGGAACATTCCATAAAAAAGAAAACAATGCTGTACCTGCCAAAAAAAGAGGGATTGTCAGAATGGCTGCCCAAAAACGTAACTGGTTGTTGCCACATTTATTGTTGTTTGACTCTGCCCTCATGAGAAGAATTTAGTCTATTATGTCATGAGCTAACGCCGATTGTCCAATGGTAAGTGGTGACTAGAAATAATATTGAAAGACAAAAAAAGCCCCTCCTTCAAGGAGGGGCAGGGAGTGGGGAATTTGGGTATTGGGACGCTTGATTATTAGGGCGCCTTGAAGTTGTATACGGGTTTTATATGTTCAATAATCTCCGCTGTTTCATAGATATTACTCAGGATTTTTTCTTTATCATTGTAAGCCATGGGGGCTTCATCCAATGTTGCAAGAGAAACACAAGTGGAAAATATTCCCTCCATCGAGGCTGTATATTCTTCCATAGAAAGAAGCGTTTTTGCTTTGGTTCTGGAAAGACAACGGCCTGCTCCATGTGGAGATGAGTAATTGAAATCAACATTACCCTTACCGATGCAGATGACGGATCCGTCTCGCATGTTCAATGGAATGATGAGTTTTTCACCCAATCCGGCTCGAACCGCTCCTTTGCGAATAATGTTGTCCTCTGCAATGTAGTTATGTACGGTGTCGAAACTTTCTGTTTCCACATCATTTCCTAATAGTTCATGCAGGATAACGCGACGGTTCAGGGCAGCGAATTGCTGCGCTACTTTCATATCCCGTATATAGTTTTGTTTATCTTCTCCTTGTAGGTAGCAGAGTCCTTTCTTGTTTTCCTTAAGATAACTGTCAGGACAATTGGCTACGGCTAATTGCTGATAGTGAGTCGCAATTTGTAAACCGAAGTTACGTGATCCTGAATGGATACACAGGAAGGCGTGATTGTTTCCCTGTGCAATTTCAATAAAATGATTGCCTCCTCCCAAAGATCCTATGGAACGACGATGTCTATTTTTATCTTTTTTTAGCACGTCTTTGCAGATTCGGCTTATTTCTTCATCTAGTTCTTGATTTTCCTGTAAGGCGTGGTGAACGGAAGTGCGTACGTTCATGCCGGACGGTATGCTTTTGCGCAGATGTTCGTCAAACCGCAAGAAATCTGGCAAATCGGGCAGGATGGCTGTAAGCACTCCGCAGCCAATATCTACGCCAATCAGATTAGGAATGACTTTGTCCGTTTTCATTTCCGCTGTGAACCCGATAACGCAGCCTGCTCCGGCATGCACGTCCGGCATGATTCGTACATGACTCCCTTCAAACGCTGGATGGTCACAGACATCCTTGATTTGAGAGAGAGCCGAATCTTCCAATTCATCTGTGTATACGAGAGCTTCTGTATATTTTCCGTCGATAGTAATCATTGTTGTGATTTTTTGTTAGCTCGGAGATTTTGTTGAAGCACTCGCCATGACTTGTGACTCTGTGATCATATCGTATTTTCTTACTCTTGCATTATGAAATTATTCATGTATCATGACTATATAGTTATGTTTGAAAGTCTTTTCTCTGAACGAGGGTTATCACTGGATAGATTAAGGACCTTAATAGAGGTAGCTAAAAAGGGAAGTATAGCTGCCGCAGCAAGAGGCGATAGTTCGCGTCAAAGCTTGTATTCTAGGCAAATCAAAGAGTTAGAAGAATTCTTTGGCGTTGAGTTGGTACGCCGTAGTGGCAGAGTGTTAGTTCTGACTAAAGCAGGGGATGAATTGGTAAGACTCTCTAAAGAAAGTCTGGATGTGTTGGAAAATTTTAAAATTCGGAGTCTTAATATGCCCTATCGGGTTACAATTGGAGCAGGGGATAGTTTGCTTTCATGGTTAGCCGTTCCTGTATTAGCAGAGCTTCAAAGGTACAATTCCCCATGGATTTTTGCATTAGAAAATCTTCGTAACAGCGAAATCCCTATTAAATTGCAAAACATGGATGTAGACTTCGGAATTGTACGTACCAGTGCATTAACCGCAGAAGGATTAGAAAGTCGAATTATTTGCTCCATGGATTATGCACTGTATATTCCTGAATCATTGATGAAAAAACAGAGAATTGATCCAGAAACTGATTTTGGTCAGCTGTTGGAAATGTTCCCTTTAACTACATTGGGGAGTGGTTCGGGTTTTTATAGATCATTGAAACAGAATTGTAAAAAATATGGTCTCAATCTTCAAGTGCAGTGTGAAACGCAGTCTTTTCCTTCCTCCGCACGACTGTTGAAGAGTGGGGTATTCATGGCCATTTTACCTTGTATGGCAGAGAAAGAGTTGGATGCTGGGTTTATTAAGTTCACTCATCCGGTATTGAATAGTCTTACTCGCAATATTTCTTTGGCTTGGAATCCACGCTTGTTACGCGTGAGACCGAATGCTCAAAAGTTGATAAATATTTTTTCTTTGTCTAAACGAAAGTGACGAAAGAAAAATCAATCTGAATCTACACCTAATTTGTTCTTCCGGTAATGATCCAAAGAAATACGGTAAAAATAGACAATGGCCAGTAGATTTAGCAATGCTCCTGTTCCAAAAGACCAATTTAGATTTAAATATGCATAAATCTTGCCTCCTAGGAACATCCCTGTTCCTACACCGATATCAAAAGCAGTAAAAAATGTAGAATTGACGGCGCCTCGATGACCTCTGTCTGCCATATTTAGTTTCATGGTTTGGAATGTCGGGATGAAAATACCGAAACCAAAGCCGATGAGAACGGCACAAGTATAATAGACCCATTCCAACGGAATAAATGCTAGGGATCCAAAGCTGATAGTCAAAATGCTTAAAGAGATGACGGAAAGCTCAGCTACTCGTCCACGATCAATTTGTCTACCCACCATGAATCGGGAAACCAACATCCCGATTCCCATAAGTGCGTAAAACATGCCGGCATATTTAAAGCCGTACATTTTCCCGTACAGAGCAGAATAAACAACTACAACGCCATAAGAGAACGAGGCCATGATAACATTCACAGCTAAAGGGATGCCTACCCGTAATACAAGCCGATCCAGTACCTTTTTGGGCGTTTCTTGTACAGGTTCTTGGACGGGGTTCTTCGGTGCATGAATGAGGGAAGCTATCCCAGCTCCTGTCAAACAGAGAAGCAAGGAGCTCCATGTAATAGCGTCAAAATCGAATCGACGGTATATTTGAAGTCCGATGATTGGTCCCAGACACATTCCCAATGTCATCGTCATACCGAAAAAGCCTAGTCCCTCTCCTCGTCGAGAAGGGGGGATAATGTCTACGGCCATAGTTGGCCCGGATGTTGTCATTCCTCCCCAAATTAACCCCTGAATGAAACGCGTAAAGAAAAACGTGAGAGCCGTTGCTGCTATACTATAGCCGGAAAAGGACAATGCTAGTAGGAGGTAAGCAGTAATGTAAATCTTTTTACGGTCTCCAGTATCTACTCGATGCGCAAACCAAGGACGGGATATAATGGCCGCTAAGACGTAAATGGACATAATCCAGCCCAACCAGCCGGAAGATACTTGCATTTGGCCTGTCAGGTACAATGGTAGAACTGGAACCAATTCATAAAACGCTAACCCCGTCATCAGGTTGGCACAACAGGCTAAAATGTAGTCTCGTGTCCAAAGAGGAGCTTTGACGGGTGGTGCGGTTTCCGCCGCCAATTCATCTCTTGTTCGGCTCATGGCATGGGTTGTACCGCTATTAGGAGTAGTTTCAAATAAATTGACGTGTCATGCCGTGACTGGACAATAATGCCTTTGATGAATCCTTTTAGTGAAAGTTATTTGTAGTATAAAAAGACTTTACCTGTTAGTTCGTCACTTTAGGGGAGCTTTTACGAATTGGTTTGATGTTTACAGCAAAGAGATTAATGGATGCAAAGTCCTTTTTAGTTCTTTTTTTATGAGTCTTGGTTTAGAATAGAGAGAGGATTTAGAGATTTTGGAAGGTCCCCTGAATTGTTGCTTTGGCGGTTTCTTCTGCGGAGAATGCAAGGAACTCTTCTAAGGATATACCTTTTTTAACTGCCGCTTGCATAACAAGGTTTAAAACTCTGTTACTTAATGGAATAGTAATATTGGAAAAGAGTTCTTGAGTGGATACTGGGTCACGCCATTGAATATAACGAGAAATCAGAATTTGGATGTGTTTAGGAATAGTGCCTTTGGAAAAGTAGTTATCAATAGTGCTTCTAGATAGCCCGAGAGAAGAAGCAAGTTCTGTACGAGAAATTTTTTGTTTTTCTAACCAACTTCCCAAAGTCCGAATATCAATCGGTTGATTCTCGTCCATGCAAGTAATTTTCTCCTATTGAGAGAAGAAAGGGAAGGAAGCTGGCCGTTTGTGGTTGACAAACTCCTATTAGGAGAATAATAGGAGTTTTGTGTGGCTATATTTCTCTTGTTAGGAGATTTTTTGCCTTCTCTAAATAATCCAAAGGTCTGAAAATATCATGTATTCGAAAACTATTATTACCAGTTTGGGACTTCTGAGTCTCTCTTGTTCTGCTCAAGCGTCTCAAAGTCCCCGCTTATATACATTGGGAGGTTATAATAACGTCTATTCATCACAATATGATTCTACATTCGGAATGAGTCTTAAAGGGGTTTATTCATTCTGTAATGATGAAGTTTGTGGTGTTGAATTGCCTGACTTAAAAGGTGCACAGTTAGGATTACATACTAATATTCAAGGGGCGTCTGTATATCATGAGCTGTCATTGAACGTAGGTCTTCTTTATGGTTCTAAATCTCAAGACCGTTCTTATGGAACTGGCGTCAAAGTAGAACAGCGTATTATTCCTGTAACATTAGGATACTCTCTGAATCTTCCTTTGACTGAGACTACGACGTTTTTCTTAGGAGGGAAGGCAGGAATGCTTCATTATGAGCAGAAAGTTCATCATCCGGAAGGGCTTTCTTATGGGGAATCCGGTGGCACTCTTGGGGTTCAAATTGGCTTGAAGTTTGCTTTTACGGAAAAAGCTAATTTTGTTCTTGGTTATGAGTTAAACCGTTATTTTTCTAATGTAGAAGCTTATCATACGGTTGTTGTTGGATTTAGCTGGAACTTCTAAAGTTATCAATGTTATGAAAGTTTTTCATGTTTCCTGCTTCTCTTTAGGAGCTTTATTTCTGAGTTCTTGTGGTTCTATTATCAATGGGAGCAAGCAAAGTATTGGCTTTTCGAGTTCTCCAGATGGTGCCATGGTTACAATTGATGGTATGCCTCAAGGTAGAACTCCAATTACCGTAAAGTTGGAACGAGATAAAGACCACACGGTAAGAATCTCTCTGCCGGGGTATTATCCTTATTCTGCAACGTTAACTCATAGTGTGTCTGGATGGGTGTGGGGGAATATTTTGTTTGGTGGCCTTATAGGGTTAGCTGTTGATGCTAGTACGGGAGGAATGTATGCCCTGAGCCCGGAGCAAGTGCAAACGCAACTTATTGCTGGCCAGCGTTATGCTAAGTACGAAAGTAATCAAGGGAATCAGGCTTATTTGTTTGTTGTGTTGAATCCCAAGTCAGAGTGGATGAAAGTTGGCAATTTGAGAAGAATCTAAATTGTTTTCATTGGAATCGCATGACTAGCCGTCGCTTTGTTCTCAGAGCGGCGGCTTTTTTTATTGAGAGATTTACAGGAGACTCCTTATGAGGTGTCACTAAAAACCTTTTGGTATTGGGATAATCCTGCTTTTTTACGTGCAGAATTGCGATAGTATGATAGTGTGGGATGTATGAGCGTGATTACCAAGCGTGGAGACAGTGGTGAAACGGATCTGATGTTCGGCAAACGGAGTCCTAAGACAGCTCCGAGAATTGAAGCCTATGGAACGGTAGATGAATTAAACTCTTTGCTTGGGGTAGTGCGCCATTCCGGAGTAAGTTCTCGAACCGTGGAGGTGTTGGATGGTATTCAATCCCGTTTGGTCGGTGCTATGGGGGAATTGGCTACATTGGAAGAAGATCTGCCGAGATATGACGCTAAAGGATATGCCCGCATCACTGCAGAGGATGTGGAATGGCTGGAAGGACAGGCTCATTCATTGGAGAAGGAGTGTGATATCCGTTTTCAAGGTTGGGCTCGTCCCGGTAAAGAGGGGTATCTGGGGTCTGCCTATTTGGATTTGGCACGTTCTGTCTGTCGTCGTGCAGAACGGCGTGTAGTCGCTTTAAGGTTGGATAATGCATTGAGCAATGTGAATACCGCTTTATTCCTGAATCGCCTTTCGGATCTTTGTTGGGTTTTGGCTCGTTTTGAAGCTTTGGTTTCTAAGGAAAAAGGCGAAGCATGAGTCCCGTTGTTTTTTCTAGGACTTCTTTTAATGGTGGTTCTTTTTGCGCTGAAGTTCCCGTTTTTGGCCTGAAAAAATAGCCGTTTTCTTTTTTGCTAAAGAATATTCATTCCATGATGAAGCAATAGCAAAGTCTGCCCATTGGTTTTCTCGGTCTACTTTTACCGGGATAACTGGAATGTGTAAGCCGGCACACAGAACGGATCCATAATCGCTTTTCCAGCGGTCGGCGAACGCTTCATATATCCAGCGGCCGCTGGGGAGAGAATCCGGTTTAATGAGTCCTTTGATTTGAAGTAGTGGAACTTCAAGTAGGACTCCAAAATGGCGTGCTTCCGTAATCAATGCTTCATGCACTTTCGGGTGTTCGACATAACATTGGCTTTCCAGCCATTCAAAAATCTTGAGCCGGTTAGCTTCTTTTTCGGCAGATGCGGAAATACGTTCCGTTTCTGAAATGTGTTCTGCTTCTTCTGCTAATCTACGAACGCTTCCCGCTCCTTTAGCACCCTGTGGTGGATTGATCAGCAGGGGATTTAATGATCGATGCACAACTAAATCAGCATAACGACGGATGGGACTGGTAAAATGGCAGTAATTAGGGGTGGCCAACCCATAATGTCCCAATGGTTCCGTATCGTATCGTGCCCGCATCAGGCTTTTCAGTAACGATAACTTTAACATTTGTTCGTCCGGTGCCCCTTTAATGGACTCCATCAGTTCGTTTAGATATTGCCGCTGATTGATGTCATGAACGGTATGGCCGTACAATTTACATAGTTGACCAAATTCAAATAGTTTCGATGCATCTGGTTCTTCATGTACTCGGTAGATTGTGGGACGATTTTTGTTTTTCAGTATTAATGCGGCGGCCTCATTGGCTGCCAGCATGCATTCCTCAATGAGCTGGTGGCTTTCATCATATTCTTCTGTGATGATGTCTGTTGTTTTTCCTTCTTGATCCATCACAGCGCGAGCTTCAGGAAACTCTAGATCTAATGCCCCGTTATTATAACGATTGTGGCGCAGTATAGAGGCTAGCTTCCAAGCCTCTCGAACCATATCGGGGACAGTACCTTTTCCTTGCCCGTTGAGCATGGAAAAGGCTTCTTGATAGGTGAGGCGAGCTTTGCTGCAGATGAAGGCGTCCGCGAAGCGGGAGCGTAACATCTTCCCGTGATGATCAAATTTCATCTCACAGACCTTGGTCAACCTCACAACATCTGGTCGCAGACTGCACAAATCATCAGAAAGTAGAGGGGGAAGCATGGGCAATACCCGATCCGGCAGATAAGTGGAATTGCCTCGGCGCAGGGCTTCTAAATCTATTGCTCCTCCAGACTTTACGAAATGAGAGACATCTGCAATATGGACAGCCAATGTCCAGCCGGTTTGCGTGGAGATAATGGAAATAGCGTCGTCAAAGTCTTTGGCACTTGCTGGGTCAATGGTGATAACGGTTTTATGAGTCCAGTCTTCTCTCCGAGCCAGCTCTGAGGCAGATGGTAATTGTGGGAGACTTGCTAATTCTTGGAGCACAGATTCTGAAAAATCTACGGCCAGATCATACTTTCTGATGATAGCTTCCATATCCACGTGGGGATCATCTGCATATCCAAGTACCTCTACTATTTTGCCACGCGGAGATTTTTGTTCGCCACCGTAAAATAAAGGTTCTACAGAGACCAATTGACCGGGTAGTACCTCTATGATCGGGTTCTTCTCCAATTCAATAAAAGCCGGGGAGCCAATGCCGTCCCCCAGCACCCGCCCTATTTTGGTTTTTCCAGGACGGAATACTCCCATCCATCGTGTTCGGGCTCTTTCTGTTACTTCTTTTACACGGGCTTTGAAATCATTGTTGGGGGAATAAAAGCGATTCTTGCAGACTCTGTTACCTTTTTGATGTCTTTTGCATTCAACTTTCACACGTACACGATCGCCATCCAAGGCCGTTCCCAAATGGTGAGGTTTTAGTTCCAGTTCAGGAATGGATTCTGTGTCCCACCCCAATGCTGTAGCAGCAGGATCTCCCTTTTTGGGAAGAAAAAGGATTTTTCCAGAACGCAGAATCCGGATCGTGCCGCACACCAAGTTTTGATGCTCTCTCTTTAAATCGTATTTACCCTTTTGAAGACGTACGAGTTTCCCTTCTTCTTCCAACTGATCTACCATGGTGCGGAAATCCAACTTTTGCCGAGAGTCTACATTTAAAGCACGAGCTAATTCGGATTTGCTCTGAGGCTTGTAATGCCCGTCTTCCATGTGACGGATTAGGCGTTCTTTCAGGGAATTATTCATTTTACAGAGGTTCTGGAAAAGGGATTTCCCATTTCCATAAAACTAATCATAGAGCGATTTACTCGCTGATTCAAGGAGCAGACGATGCATGCTATATACCTGACGCCACCCGTCTACAAACTGAGTTCGTTTTTTAATGATATAAATATGTATTGGTGCTTTTTACCTGGGGTTATCTGGATCGTAGAGTACCTTCTGTCGTCCCAAGTTGTTCTGCAACATCTAATTCTCTGATGATGCGACTGGCAGAGCAACGATTATTTAATAATTCTTTATAACGTGTTGTTAGTAAATGTGTTTTATTAGGAGAATCGTCCAATAATTCTAAGCGGAAGCGAGAAAGGCCCAGTTGCCGGAAATCACGGAAAAAGCCGGCTCCAGTTTGAGCTTGTCCATTGAACAGGGTGTTTCTGCACCCGGCATCTGCCAGCAGGGGATGATGCTGTCCTACACGGTCGCGTAACTGTACATGATAACGTTCGCAGGGACGTCCGCAATTTTTATAATTGATGCCGTCAGATAAAAACGTGCAGAACACGCAGTGTTCCATATGGAACATGGGCATATGCTGGTGTAACGTTAGCTCAAACCATTTCGGTGGCGCAGCTCGGAGCAGGTCTGCTACTTGTTCGGCATTTAAGTCATAGGAAATCGTGAGATATTCCAACTGAGCTTCTTTTTTTAGGACAGCGGCACTGTATGGATTAGCTACGTTCAGGGAAAAGTCTCCGATTCGGCGCAGATGCGAATGACGGAAGTATTGTGCCGCTCCCGGATTACGAATAAGAATGCCGTCCGGTTCGGCTCGTTCCATAAGCTTGAAGTATCCGAGTTCGGAGGGCTTTTGAATACGTGGTGTGGCAAGAAATACGGGGATAGTTCCTTTCTGTTGGCGTACCATCTTTACCCCTTCCGCATAATGGCGTATATCTTCAAAATCCAGATAGATGGCATCGGCTCCGGCGTCCATTGCTGATGTAATCTGGTCCATGTTACGGCACAGCACCGATAAATGTGTCGGCATGTCAGAGACCGTGGTTTGCTGAGGAATGGGCGACGGAGTGTATGAGGTTGTGGGGCGGCACAGTGAAGAGCGTTCTTTTTCTTGGATCGTTGCTTGGATTTGTTCGATTAAGGTTCGCCTGGTTTTATTGAGGATGCTGAGGGGGAGCATCAAGCCTTCAGGTAATCGGCTGTCACAAGAGGCCAAACGAAATCCCGTCCCTCCAAGTCTTCCGAGTTGCTGTTCCAGTACATCATGGGTCAGCGGACGATTTTCCGCTTGTTGCAGAGCTTGCTCAGACTGTACGGAACAGTTGTATTCCGGACAGGAAACCGTTAGTGGTTCATGGATATTCCCGGAACATATCAAGTGAAGGGGCAAGGTCGCCTCCGGCAAATGTTCCCGCATTTTTTTCAGTTCTGCATTGAGGGCGGGATCATCCGTTTTCCAGAGTTTTTGCCCCGGTTTGACTTTGTTCCAGTCAATATTGGAGGCCTTACCGTGAAAGAAAAGACGATTTCTCTGCACTTTCCAGATGCGCCCTCCTTGTTCTTCATTACGATCTTCTCCGGCGTCAATGACGAAGCCGTCTCCCGGTGCAAGCGGAATGTCTCCTTCCGGTATGATATCCAGCCATCCGTACCCGCTTGCAGTAATGATGCCCGTATAGGCTCCTCGTTTTTTGCCATGTAGCCCATGAGTTAGGCGCGGATGGTTGGTTCCTTCCAGCCATCCGGTAGAAAACCCTCGTGAAAACACCATTTGCAAGGCATAGCGATCCCGTTCCGTTACCATATTGTTTACGGGAACTCCTGCACATGCTGCGTCCAGTGCTTTCCTATAAGCAGCTGTTACTGCCGCAACGTATTCCGGGCTTTTTAGTCTCCCTTCGATCTTATAGCTCTTCACTCCCATGCGAACCAGATCGGGAATGTGATCCAGCGCACATAGATCCTGTGGGCTGAGTAGATAGCGCCTTGCTCCCAATGGCATTGGTTTTCCATCTACGATTAACGTGTAGGGTAGACGGCAGGCTTGGGCACATTCTCCCCGGTTAGCACTGCGCTGTCCCAGACTTTCAGATGTGAGGCACTGCCCGGAGTAAGCCACGCAGAGCGCTCCATGCACAAACACTTCCAACGGGATATCCGTGTGGCGTGAGCATTTTTCAATTTCTTTTAAGCTTAATTCTCTGGCAAGAACGGCTTGTTTTAGATCTAAGAAGCCGGCCATAAACTCTAACCCTTCGGGAGAGGAGATGGTCATCTGTGTGGAGGCATGCAGCTCCAACTTCATGTTTGGATCTTTTCTTCCCCATTCTGTTAAGCAATGCGCTAATCCGATATCTTGTATGATCACACCATCTACTCCGGCAGAGTTCAAATGTCCCAAGTAGCTGAGAGCATCCTCCATTTCTGCAGTAAAAATGAGTGTGTTCATTGTTACATATCCCCTTACCCCATGGGCATGAAGGAAACGCATGAGTTCCGGCAGGGAATCCAATGTGAAGTTGTTTGCTCGCAGTCGTGCATTGAAACGATCCAATCCAAAGTAAATCGCATCGGCTCCATTGGCCACAGCCGCTCGGGCACACTCCATATCCCCGGCGGGGGATAACAGTTCCGGTCGTAGGTCTCCGGGGAGTAAGGAAGAAATGGGCGTCATATGTTCGTCAGAATCCACGGGAGAAATGAGTAAGATGTTATTGTGCGGTGCTACGTTTTTCCGTATGGCGGAGTAATGCTTTTAAATCGCCCAACAGGAATAAAGATCCTGCCGCTAAGGTCGGCAACGGTGACCGCAAAGCCGCTTGTAATCCGGTATCCAGCTGGGAATGAATGAAAACGGGTCCTGCCCCCAGTTCTTCTAGCAAGGCCGCAAGTTCTTTCGTGGGCATGATTCGGGGAGATGTGCAGGGTACCAGATGCCATTCTCCGGTAATTTCCCTTAAAAGAGGAATCATTTCCCGAATATGTTTGTCTGCTGATGCTGCAAAAATCAATGATGCTTTTTGTTCGGGGAAAACCTCTTTCCATGTGGCGGCAAGCACGCGCACTGCATGTTCGTTATGTGCTCCATCCAGTACAATTTGTGGTGTTTCGAGACATTCAAATCGTCCGGGCCATTGAACTCCTGCCAAAATGGTAGCTGCAGAAGCGGGTGAAATGATGATGCCTAGTTGTTTCATGGCTTCCAATGCCAACGCCGCATTTTCGCGTTGGTGGACTCCGTGTAGTGCCGGTTGCGGTGTTTCTGGCATTACTTTGGCAATAGTGAGAGGAGCCTGACGTTCTTGTGCTGTTTGGGTGATGACGCGTAGGGCTTCTGGTTCTTGTATGGCGGTTACTACCGGTTTGCCCGTGGCAATGATGCCAGCTTTTTCCGTAGCAATTTCTCCCAATGTATTTCCTAAGTACTGTTGGTGATCTAGTCCGATGGGCGCTAGCACCGCTATATCTTTGGGCACGGCATTGGTCGCATCCAGCCTTCCTCCCATTCCCGTTTCCAAAATAATGAAATTGACTCTGTTCTCCCGGAAATGATGCATGGCGATGGTCAGAGCCAGCTCAAAAAAAGTAGGCGGTTGTATCCAACTTTCAGTCAGTTGTTTTAACAAGGTGATTTCTTCTGCCAATCTCTCCGGGGAAATCGGATCCCCATTGATGCGGATACGCTCAGAAAAATCTACCAGATGAGGAGAGGTAAATAACCCGGTTGTATAACCCTGTGCTCTGGCTATGGCCTCTATCATGGCACAGGTAGATCCTTTCCCATTGGTCCCTGCTACGTGAACAATGATAGAGTCGGGACATTCTGCTCCGGCGACTGTCAGCAGTTTCTTGGTATTCTCAAGTCCCAGCTTGATGCCGAAAAATTGAGTGGAAAAAAGCCAGTCCAGCGCGGCAGTTATGTTCATGCACTGTATTCTATCATGGGAATGTCTTCATTCAATACCGGCGGGAAAGTATTTTATCCCCCCATTCCTTCAAATTATTCCCCTAAATAATGCTTTTTGCCGGCTGGAGATATTGTGACTCGGAATGATAATCGGTTGGACCGCTGGGATGACATCAATAAAAAAACCACCGGGAATGAACGCGGCAAACACGAACAAGCTACCGTTGCTACCTCTCGGTCCTGGCGGGGTTGACCAGTCGTGCCTCCACGGATTCCCGGTGGCACACACAGTAAACTAGGTTTGTCCCATAGTGTCAACTTCCAAAGCTATCATCTCTTTCTGGGAATAGAGCGCAGAAGCAAAGTCAGTAGAAAAACACCAATGACGGTTGCTAAGGTGAAAAAGATTTTTTCATCGGATTCTAACGCTTGGCGTGTCTCATGAATCCGACCGTCTCTGTTGCGTTGGATGCCATGTAGGTTCTGAAGTTGTTTTTCCAGTTCTGCTTCCGTTTGGAGTGCAAGTCGTTCTTCATGGTCTACTGCCTGGTCGTATGGTGCAATAACGGCACTAAAAGCCGGATCGTCAGCAAGGAGTACTTCCATATCATCGTTTTCTGATGAAAGAGATTCTGCATAGTTTCTCAGGCGCAGAATTTGTTTGTCTACCTTATCTCGAAACCGGTTTAGGTCTTTATCTGCTTTTTCGTAGGCGGCAGATTGTTCGCGCAGCAAGGCTTCTCCTTTTCGGGTAATGCGTTCCAGTTCTTGTGGTAATTCCGCCTGAAGGTTAAGTAGTTTGGCTCGGCTTTCAGATACTTTAAATTCCTTGCTTTTGGTATTGGATGCTTCTTCTCGTTGAATGCGGTTGATATCCAGTCGGGTCTCTACTTGGCGAATTTGTTCCTGTATTTTATTCTGTGCATCACGTAGCTGTTGTTTGGTAGTGTTGCATTTGTTTTTTAGAGCCTCCACTTCTGCAGCTTTATGATCATATTGAGCCAACAGACGGGCAATCCGTTCTTCTGGATTTAATGTGTGTGGTTTATTCGCAATGGATGGTTTTTTATTCGACTGAGAAACCGTGGTTTCCTCTTTTTTCATCTGCTCTTCCCAATAGTTGCGAACAAATTCTTCCTTTTTGCGGATGACTTCCTGAAGGCGTGCTGCTTGTTGCGTATTGGATTTTACCGTTTCTTCGAGTCGGGCTTGAGCTTCGTCCAGTTCCGGGCATGGAGCTTGTTCCATGGCTTTAAGTTCTTGATGTCTGGAGACAAGTTCGGTTTGGTAATAATCCCATCCGTAATACCCTCCGGCAATCAACAGGATAAGAAGAAAGTAGCGCATAAATGGTGAAGAGGGGCGAGTTAAGAATAAAAAGATGCTCGAATAGTGATGAGTTATCTATCTTTTGCAAATATTAAAATCAGCCATCATTGTCTTTTCCCTACGAATAAAAAATGGTGATAAATCCTACTTCATCTGTGCGTAATCTTTTCATAAGCCATTTATACAAACTATGTCTATATTCTCATCACGCAGACAATTTCTGAAATCCTTGGGGATTGTAGCCGGTGCAGTTGCCATCCCCGGTCAGGCAGTGAATATTCCCACGGGGGATCATCTTTGGCAATCTGGAGCAAAAATGCGCCCAAGACCCGTTGGTGCTGAATATATGGGTGGCTTTAAAGCTCCTCGCCTGGATCGCGTCAAGATGGCGTTTATTGGTGTAGGTGGACGCGGTTTTTCCCATTTAGCTCAAATGTGCATGATAGAGGGTGTGGAAATTGTGGGTGTGTGTGATTTGAAGGAGGAGCTTATGCAGCGTGGTGTGAATCATGTGTTTTCCAAAATGGGTAAACGCCCCGGTGGATATGCCGGCGATGAGAAAGCGTACGTAACCATGTTGAAGGAGTTGAAGCCGGATGCCGTTATTATCAGTACGGATTGGAGTTCGCATGCCGGCATTGCCTGTGATTGTATGAAGTTGGGGGCTCATGCCTTTGTAGAAGTCCCATTGGCCGTTTCTCTGGAGGAACTCTGGAATATCGTTGATACCAGTGAGGTTACTAAGAAGCACTGCATGATGATGGAAAATGTCAACTACGGCAGAGATGAACTGATGTTTTTAAATATGGTTCGTCAAGGGGTTATTGGTGATTTGCTTCATGGTGAAGCCGCCTATATCCATTGCTTAATAACTCAGCTGAAGGATAAATACGGAGAAGGCTCCTGGCGGCCGGAATATCACACTCGCATTAATGGCAATTTGTATCCCACTCATGGCTTGGGGCCCGTGGCTCAATATATGAGCTTGGAACGTAGGGAGGATCGCTTCAGTCGTGTGGTGGCATTGGCGTCACCTGCTCTTGGGCGCAGTGCTTATGCCAAACGGCATCTTCCGGCAGATCATCGTTGGAATCATACGCCGTTTATTTGCGGAGATATGAATACTGCTATTATCAAGACGCAACTGGGGCGTACCATCCTCCTTCAATTGGATGAAACTTCTCCTCGTCCGTATTCTCGTGCCAATTTAATTCAGGGAACGCTGGGTACTCTGGCCGGGTTTCCTACCCGTATGGCTGGTGAGACCTTAGGAAATGGTAATTATCATGAATGGATTCAGGGCAAGGATGAATTGTCTGCCATTTATGAGAAGTATGAGCATCCGCTTTGGAAACGCATAGGGGAGTTGGCTACCAAAATGGGTGGTCACGGCGGTATGGATTTTGTCATGTTATATCGCATGGTAGAATGCTTGCGTCGGGGTGAACCTATGGATCAAAATGTATATGAAGGTGCCGCTTGGTCATCTTTGCTTCCGCTGACGGCTCATTCTATTGCTCAAGGTGGTATGCCTGTAGACTTCCCGGATTTTACGCGTGGAGATTGGAAGAATACGGCTCCACTGGAGGTGATTTCTTAAAAACAATACAGCATTAAGCCGGGGGATATCCGTATGCTTTTTCTTCCGGCTTTTTGACTTTTGTTTCGTGGCAGAAGTTAAATAGTGGCAGAGAATAGTTGGGTGAGTTCTTCTGTACTCATAGTCATGAGCCATTGCTCTGGTCCCCCGGAGAATAGGCTGTCTGCCATGTTGTTTTTCTCTCTCAACATAGCATCAATTCGGTCTTCTATTGTGCCGCGACAGATCAAGCGGTGTACGAGTACGTTGCGCCGTTGTCCGATGCGGTATGCCCTGTCTGTTGCTTGGTTTTCCACTGCGGGATTCCACCAGCGATCTACATGGATGACGTGTGAGGCTTGTGTTAGCGTCAGTCCGGTTCCGGCTGCTTTCAGAGACAGAATGCAAAATGGAGGGCCGGTTTCTTTTTGAAAAGCAGAGACAATACGTTGGCGTTCGGAGATGGGGGTTCCTCCATGTAGAGTGAGTCCGGCTCGTCCGAATATTCCGGCCAGAAGGTCATGCAGATGGGAAATGATGGAACGAAACTGTGTAAAAAGAATAACTTTTTCCTGACGGATGGCAATGGAGGTACATAGTTCCTGAAGGCGCAGGAACTTGCCAGAACGTTCAGGCGTGTAATCATCCGTACCTTGGAATTGTGCAGGGTGATTGCATATTTGCTTGAGTCGAGCCAAAACCGGCAGAATGAGCATCAGGCGAGTGGCTGGATCCGGTTCATCAAGCATGGAATGCAACATATCAATTTGTGTCCGGTATAGAGTGGCTTGTTCCGGAGTAAGGAAACAGTAGGCATTCATTTCTGTTTTGTCCGGCAGATCGGGAACTAATGCCGGATCTGTTTTCATTCGGCGTAAAATGAATGGCTGTATCAGTCGTCGTAATGGTGCGTAGCCGTTTACCAAAGAACGGGTAAATGTTTCAAAGCTTTTTCTACTGCCTGGTAATCCCGGGTTTAAGAACTCCATCAGGCTCCAGAGTTCATTCAGATGGTTTTCCACAGGCGTGCCGGATAAGGCAATACGGCGGTCTCCGTGCAGTTTGCGGATAGCTTTGGATCGTGAGGAATCTGCATTTTTGATAGCTTGTGCTTCATCCAGGATAATGGCTGGAAACCATAGTTCTGATAGCATAGGTGTGCGTACAACCATGCCGTATGTGGTGATAACGGCATGGCAGTTTCGTTGATGCTGCCCATTTCCCGGTTGCCAGGAGTTGGGGGCGGAAGGGTGCATGATACAGACGTTCAGCTCCGGACAAAAGCGTTCTGTTTCTTCTTTCCAGTTATTTAAAAGGGATGCGGGGGTGACGATGAGTGCCGGTGTCCCTTCTAGCAGTCCTTGCCTGCGGAGCGTATCTAGCCATGCAAGGGCTTGCAGGGTTTTCCCTAGCCCCATATCGTCTGCTAAACAGGCACCAAATCCTCGTTCTGTAACCCGATATAAAAAGGAAAAGCCTTCTTTTTGGTAAGGCCTCATGAGGCGGTGAAGATGAGGCGGTAGTTCCGGTATGGCGATAGCTTTTTTCCCTTCCAGAATATCTAGTGCCTGTTGAAGGTTTTTTCCTGGTTCTAGTATGCAGTCTTCATCCGGTTCCGGCAGGCAGGCAAGATTGTCAGCCGGTCCGTTAACTAGTAGCCTGAGTCCTTGGACAAGAGGAATGCCTAGAGATTCCATCATGCGTGCGGCTCTTGTCCATTTAGTCATGAGTTCTCGTATCTTTGCTGCATCGACGCGTACCCATTCTCCTTTAAATCTGATTAAGCCGTCTCCATGGTTAAGTAGTTCTTCTTGCTCTTCTGCACTTAATTCCCGTCCTCCAAGTGTCGCTGAAATGGAAAATCTGAGCAGACTGTGTACGGATACTCCGCTGGAGTGAACGGTTGTACTGTTTTCCGCGGTGTCCGCTGTAATTTTTAATTGTAGTTTGGCAGGGGATTTTTTCCACAAATTCACCATGCGTACGATGATCCCGGCTTGCTCATATAGGGGAATATCTTGCAAAAAATCTCGCGCTTCTCCGGGGCTCCATGCTAAGGGCGAGTATATCTTCCCATTGTCTAGTAATCGTTGCAGTAAGGGGCTTCTTTCTCCTGCTTTTTTTAGCGGTTGTAGTACAGCTAGTAGGGCGGTATGATCTCCTTGATAAAGTTTGAGCGCAGATGTTAAGGGTAAGTGTCGCAACTGGTTGTCTGTTGCGCTTTGGTGTGCAAAGGTAGCCATAAAGGCAAAAGGTCTGCCTCCTGTGGTATCGTCCCGATTTTCGGCGAGATGGAAAAATATTTTGCCTATCTGATCCCATGGCGAGCCCAACCCTCGTAACCATTCTCCCGGTGTAATATCGCGGGTTCTGACTTCTGTCTCTACTAGCTTTTTAAGGTCTTCAAGCCATGCGGAAATGACTTTAGGAGTGACATATTCTGCTCCCGGTACAGGGGGAAATTGTTCTGATAAGGTTCTTGTTTCTGTTCTGTCCGCTACCAGATGTGTCAGAACTGTATCGACTTCATCAGGGCGTTCTGCGGCTGCGTGCGCCATGCGGGTGAGCGCGCGTCGAGCCATGTCTTTTAGGAAAAAGGTACCGGGATCCGCAGAGATTTCCCAGCCGGACACCGCTAAAGCAAATAACCCGTTGCCAACGCTTTTTTCAAACAGACGATCAAAGGGGGGAATGTCTGTCGTCGGAGTGCCGGACGGCAGAATGCGAATCCCGGTAAGACCTTCTTTTGGGGCCTGGGTATTTGTGGTGGCATTCGACTGCATGGCAGAGGTATAATCCGTAGGCGGGTGCCTCTTGCTTATTCAAATCGATCGTTCCGAGAGATGATAAATAGCGTTGAGGTTTATAGGTGAAAGGTGGGACACTTGATGATAGGGAGTTGAGGTGGGGGCGGATTAAAAAGCGTTTTCACCTCTTTCAGATAAGCAAGTAGGGCTTGGCGTACATAGATGTCGGTGGGTTGGCTGTCCCCTTGTTGAGGGAACTGCATGTTATGGCATAGGTATTCTCCCATGGCGACGGTATAGGTGACATCTTTTTCTAAGGTGCTGGTGATGTAGGGTGTAGTACCATCTTTAATCTGATAAGAGAATCCGGAACAGTAAATGCCAAAGACGCCGCCTTCGTCACTGAATGGAGCAATAAACTTGCTCAGAATTAATTGTTCAATGTCTGCTTTGGTCATAGAGCAGATGACGATTTTCTCCTGTAGTGGCTCCATTTCATAAATGTCTTTGATGGTGATAGGGCCTTTGCGAAATCTACACTCCCCCCAGATGTTGCTACGATTATAGAGAGCTAGATCTGTATGTGCTGCCCGCTGGATAGCTTTGCAGAAAAAAGTTCCTATGGTGGGACACGATAAGTCTTCACCGGCTGTGCCTGCATGGCGATTAAAATAGGCGTGTCCGGGAAATCGAGCGATAATTTTGTTAACGGCTTCTTCCATTTCCGGATCATTGGGTATCTTGTCATCCAGGGCAATAGATCGGGTAGTTCTGGAGATAATCTTGACCGGTTCTGTTGATGAAAACGTAACGGTGGTAACACCTACGTGGCTCAAACCATATCCGGTATGCTCCAACAATGTACCTGTTCGGAATAGTCCCTTAGGTAACATGACATGTGTATGCCCACCCAGAATAATATCAATATTTGGCGTATATTTCATCATTTTCTGATCATAGCCGTACCCCAAATGGCTGAGAACAACGTTGAGCGTATTACGACTCAACCGGAATTTACGAGAAATGTGTCTGTATTCTTCTTCATGCGGTAGTTTCCACGAAATACCATTCAGTTTCCTGATATCTGTGGTTTGAAGGTCTGATAAACCAATAAATCCAACGGAAACAGACGTCCCTTTGAGCGGAATGTTGATATGTGAAGAAAAACATCCTTCCAGCGTGGCTGATGGAAATACATTGGTGGAAATAAATCGGGTGGATGGCATTCCTTTGATATGATCGCGCAGTGCTTTCTGTCCGTAATGCAGATCCATATGGCCTATGGTTGCTACGTCATACCTTAGTTTATCCATTAGGATGGTGATGGGCCTGCCCTGTTGTTCCCAATTGTCTACATAAAGATTCCCAACGAAAAAATCTCCGGAGTCCACAAGCAGGACATGTGGATATTGTTCGCGATATTGTTTGACTACCGTGGCTAGCTTGGGGAATTGTTCCAGATGCCCGTGAATATCTCCGGTTGAAATAATGATGAGTGTATGATGCCGATCCGGTTCAGGTTCTTGTGCCAAGGAGATGGTACAAAAGGACATCAGAATTGCCGAAAGAATGCGGAGCTGAATCATGAGTAAAAAATCAGAATGGCGTTTAACGGGCAAAGATTTCATGTGGACCGTCTCCCACGGAAATCACTTCCAACTGTACTTTTGTTATTCCTTTCTTGTGCAGACCAATGCGGCTGGCTGCGGCTGTTGTTAAGTCAATGATGCGGTTGCTGTGAAATGGTCCGCGGTTGTTGATTCTGACAATGACGGATCTCCCGGTCGTTAAGCAGGTGACTTTTACTTTGCAAGGCATCGGCAGTGTCTTATGCGCTGCCGTCATGGATGTCCGGGGATTAATATATTCTCCGGAGGAAGTCTTAATACGAGTTTTTTTGCCTCCGTACCAGGAGGCGTACCCCGTTGCTTTATAGTGCAGAGCTTCTTCTACGCTCATAGGGGCATACCTTTTCCCTCGTACTCGATAGGGGGCTGTTTTTACCTTTGAGGTCGTTTTCTGTACGGGCTGTATTGTCTCCGGGTCATTCTTTCCTGTAATGGCACATCCGGGCATCAGAAAAAACAAAAGAACGGAAAGAAAACGATTCACGCTCTCATAGTTAACATGAAGCTTGATGCTTGTATAATAAAAAAAGAATCATGCACACGGCTGAGGGGCAGGGCTGGGGTGTCTTTTCTTGCTGAATGTGGTTTCCCGGTTGAGCGATGAGAAAAAATGCAGTATGCTCTCTCGTATGAATTTTTCCAAGGTTATTGGCCTGGTCGCTCTCGCAGAAAAACCGGGCTTGGCGGATGCGTTGAGTATCATGCGCCGTGAGCTTTCTTCTCATGGTATGGAATCTTGCGTTATAGAAACGTCGGATGCCTTGGAGCAGGTTATCGGGCAGTGTGGTATGTTGATTACTTTTGGGGGAGACGGTACGATGTTGACGGTGTCTTCTTTGGCTGCCATGCACCGTGTGCCTTTGGCTGGGGTTAATTTAGGCAGACTGGGGTTTATGACTACTTGTTCCGTTCAGGAGTTGCCCCTGTTGGCTGAGGTTATTGGGGAAGGTTCATTCTTGACGGATGAACGTTCTTTATTGGAGGTCGTTCGTATGGGCTCGGATGGCGTTGCTTCTCCTCAGCGTAAACTGGCTCTTAATGAGGTCTCTCTGATTCGTGCCCAATCCGGGAAAATGGTGGATTTGGATGCAGAGGTGGATGGAGAATTGCTCAATCGTTACCATGCGGATGGTGTTCTTGTTTCTACCCCTACGGGCTCAACGGCTTATTCTCTTTCTGCCGGAGGACCTCTTGTTTGGCCGATGTCTCGGGTTGTGTGTGTGACTCCTATTTGTCCGCATAGTCTGACGAATCGATCCGTTGTCTTGCCGGATTCCATGACTATACGCTTGCGTCCCCGTGAACGCCGTGGCCGGTTTGATGCCATGGTTTATTCTTTAGATGGTCGTTCTGCTTATCCCATCGGTGTAGGAGAGAGTCTCATAATCCGTAAGGCTCCGGAAACGCTTTCCTTGGTTCATCTTCGTAAGCAAAACTTCGGAGCTTTGTTGAGGGCTAAGTTGCGTTGGCAGGGTGCTGAGATACCTTCCGAGGAAGAGTGAGGGGGGGCCTTGCTTGATGGCTTTAGCTTGATCCCATTCTCTTTTCGTAAATCAATGCCGTCCGCTTTGGGCCGGATAGATTTACTTTTTATGCTTTGTATTCCTCCGACTTTTGGCACAAGATCTTAAAAAAACAGCTTTTTTCAGGATGTAGGCTTGACGAAAAGCCCTATCTTGTAATACCATACCCGCCCTACCGCCAAGGGGGTGGTAGATCTTAATCGCATAAACGCGTAAGAAATAGTCATATATGAAGACCCACGTGAAAAAAGGTGATGAAGTAGAAATCATCGCCGGACGTAACCACAAGGGCAAGCGCGGCACCGTTCTGTCCGTGAATGTCTCTAAAGGTACTGTCATCGTAGAAGGCGCCCGCCTTATTAAAAAGGCTGTGCGTCCAACCGAGCAGAACCCGGAAGGCGGCATTCAGGAAATCAACGGCCCGATTCACATCTCTAACGTGAAAAAAGTAGGCTAGACCTATAGGTCTGACCCTGCGCTTAAGCCATAATCAATCATTAATAAAGAGCTGACCCGCTAAAACAATGAGTACACCAACATTACTGACATACTACCGTGAAAAGGTCGTTCCCGGCCTTCAAGCGAAGCATGCGTACAAGAACGTGCATCAGATTCCCCGACTGGAGAAGATTGTTGTCACCTCCTGCATGGGCAAGCATCCCGACCGCAAACAGGCCGTTGAAGATGCCGTTAATGAAATCGCTAAAATTACTGGTCAAAAACCATCCGTTACCTATGCACGCAAGAGCGTGGCTAACTTCAAGGTGCGTGAAGGAGAACCTCTCGGCGCACG
The DNA here is from genome assembly GCA_964525305.1 of uncultured Akkermansia sp. Classification (GTDB taxonomy): domain Bacteria; phylum Verrucomicrobiota; class Verrucomicrobiia; order Verrucomicrobiales; family Akkermansiaceae; genus Akkermansia. The sequence continues at coordinate 47,829 of CAZGGR010000004.1, read as the reverse complement.
CGTAACTCTGCGTGGTGCCCGTATGTGGGAATTTTTGGATCGTTTTATTAACATCACTGCTCCGAATATTCGCGACTTCCGCGGTCTTCCTTACAAGTCTTTTGACGGTAACGGAAACTATGCTGTCGGTATCTCTGATCAGTCTATCTTCCCTGAAATCGAACTTGACCAAATCAAGCGTCAAATCGGTTTCGATATTATTTTCGTGACCTCCGCTACTACTGATGATGAAGGACGCGATCTGCTCCGCGCTCTGGGTGTGCCTATGCGCGAACAGAAGAAGGCTGAAGAAACCCAAACAACGAACGCCTAACTATTTCTTACCATGGCCGTATTAAGTGACCCCATTTCTGATTTCCTCACTCGCCTGAAAAATGCCAGCTTGGCCGGCAATGAGGAATTTACTGCTCCCTGCTCCAGCATCAAGGTTGAAATTGCCCGGATTTTGCAGGACGAGGGCTATATCTGGAACTATGAAGTGATCGGAGAAGGACCCAAGAAGCAAATTAAAGTAAAAACAAAGTTTACCCCTCAAGGTAAGCCGGTTGTTACTGATGTAAAGCGTTGCTCCCGCCCGGGACGTCGCCAGTATGTTTCTTCCGAGGATATTCCCCGTGTTCTTAGTGGGCTTGGCATTGCCATCGTTTCTACCTCTCGTGGGGTGATGACCGGTGCGCAGGCGCGCAAGCAGAGCATTGGAGGCGAACTTCTCGCCCTTGTATGGTAACCATTAACATTTCCTAAAATATGTCCCGAGTTGGTAAAAAATCCATCACATTGCCGGACAAGGTAACGGTAAAGGTTAACGGCTCTTCCGTTCAGGTGGAAGGCCCCAAAGGTAAGCTTTCCTGGACTCTCCCGGAAGGTATTACCGCTACCGTTGAAGGCAATCAGCTTTCTGTTGACCGTGCCGGTGAAAGCCGTCAGCTTCGTGCTTTGCATGGTACAAACCGTTCCCTGTTGAACAACATGGTCATCGGTGTTTCCGAAGGCTTTGTTAAGAACCTCGAAATCGTCGGCGTTGGTTTCCGTGCCGCCGTTAAGGGCAACATCCTGGATCTGAACCTGGGTAAATCCCACCCGATCAACCAGGTGATCCCGGAAGGTCTTAAAGTAACCGTCACTGAAAATACGAAACTGACGGTTGAAGGTATCGACAAGCAGGTCGTAGGCCAGTTTGCCGCTGAAGTCCGCGCGTACTATCCCCCGGAACCTTACAAGGGCAAGGGAGTGCGCTTCGCTGGTGAAGTTATCCGCCGCAAGGAAGGCAAGAGCGTCGGTAAGTAATTCAGGTAATAACTATTACAACATATTTACACACGATGAGTACGATCAATCGCAAAGCCATCCGCGCCAAGGTACATCGCCGCATTCGCAGAAAGCTCGCTGGAACGGCTTCCCGTCCACGTTTGGCTGTTTATTTCTCCAACCGTCACGTCTATGCTCAAATCATCGACGATTCGGTAGGCAAGACTATCTGCTCCGCTTCTACAGCCGATGCTTCTATTGCCGATCCTTCCAAACTTGCTAACTGTGCTACCGCCGTAAAAGTCGGTACCTTGATTGGTGAACGTGCGAAGGCCGCAAACATCACGGAAGTCGTTTTCGACCGTGGTGGCTTCAAGTTCTGCGGTAAGGTAAAAGCTCTGGCTGACGCCGCCCGTGAAACAGGTTTGAAATTCTAATTGAAAGGTTCTTTAAATGATTAACGAAACGGAAAACACTGCTCCTGCTACAGAGGCAACTGCTTCTGCTCAAGCGCAGCAACCCGCAACGGGCGGCCGCGGTTCTCGCGGTTCTCGCCGTGATGGTCAGAATGGCCGTGGTCCTCGCGGTCCCCGTCGTGACGGTCGTCGCGCTTCCCAGGCCGAAGCTCCTGTGGAAGAAGGTCCTCAGCTTGCTGAAAAGGTTGTTTTCATCAACCGTTGCGCCAAGGTTGTTAAAGGTGGTCGTCGCTTTTCTTTCTCCGCTCTCGTTGTGAGTGGCGATATGGAAGGTCGCGTCGGCTTCGGCTTCGGTAAGGCTAATGAAGTGGCTGACGCCATTCGTAAGGCTACTGAATCCGCCAAGCGTCAGCTTCGTCCGGTTGCTATCGCTAATGGCACGATTCCTCATGAAGTCTACTCCGAATTCGGTGGCGGTAAGGTGCTTCTGAAGCCGGCTTCTCCCGGTACTGGCTTGATTGCCGGTAACACCATCCGTGCCGTGTTGGAAGCTGCTGGTGTACGTGATATTGTTGCTAAGTCTCTTGGCTCTTCCAACCACGCTAACGTGGTGAAAGCTACCTTGCAGGCTCTTGCTTCTCTGCGTACAAGTGACCAGGTTCTTGCCGATCGCGGTAAGAAGAAGGAAAAGGCTATCTAATTTGATGAGGAGGCGGTAACATAGCGTTGCTGCCTCCGCAAAATCCAACCATTGTAAATAACATGTTACAGCTTCATACGATTAAGCCCAATCCAGGTGCCAAACACCGCAAGAAGCGCCTCGGTAATGGGGAAAGCTCCGGTCTTGGTAAGACCTGTGGCAAAGGCAATAAGGGTCAAAAGGCTCGTTCCGGCGGTACTATTCGTCCGGGTTTTGAAGGTGGTCAGATGCCCCTTCATCGTCGTTTGCCTAAGAAGGGGTTCAATAACACCCGCTTCCAAGACAAAATCGTTATTGTCAACCTCTCCCAGCTCGAACGCGTGTTTGAAGCCGGAGCTACGGTTGATGAAAACTCACTCCGTGCAGCAAAACTCGTCCAGGGTCCTTGCGATGCCGTTAAGCTTCTTGGTAACGGAACTCTGACCAAGAGCTTGAATGTTGTCGTGGACTTTGTGAGCGCTTCTGCTCGTGAAAAGGTGACTCAGGCCGGCGGTTCTATTACCGTTCTGAGCGAAGCCTAACCACATTTTGGCGAACCGGGTCATGCAGCTTGACCTGGTTCGCTCCATTGTGTTTACTGTTTCGGCCCTCATGGATGCCCCGAGTTTAAAGGCCGTGATAGGTTAAAGTTTAGCTGCGCGCCAATTTTTACATTACTGGACCAATGATATCCGCATTTGCAAACTCCATGAAAGTACCGGAGCTTCGGCGCCGGATTTTGTTTACACTGGCGATGATTGTCGTCGTCCGCCTGGGGGTTCAGATCCCCCTGCCTGGTATAGACGTGATGGAGTTGACTAAAGTTATTGATGCCTCCACAAATGCTAGTGGCCCGGGAGCGGGTCTGGCAACCGTATTAACGATCTTTTCTGGTGGTGGTTTGCAGCAATGTGGTATTTTTGCCTTGGGTATAATGCCTTATATTTCTGCCTCCATCATGACTCAGCTTCTTTCTGCTGTTGTTCCTCAGTGGGCTAAGATGGTGAGAGAAGAAGGTGGCCGTCAGAAAATGACTAAATGGACGAGAGCTATTGCTATTGTGATTGCTCTGGTACAAGGCTGGTTCTTGGTTGGTACTTTGGAACATCCGGAACGCCTGCAGGCTGTAGGTCTTAATATCCCTGCTGATTGTCAGCTTGTCATCGATCCCGGTATGCAGTTCGCTCTCATGACGGTGCTCATTATGGTGGCCGGAACAATGTTCCTGATGTGGATAGGTGATCAGATTACGGAACGCGGTGTGGGTAATGGGGTTTCCCTGATCATTTCTGTTAACATCATTCATGCACTCCCGGGTGCGGTGACTTTAGCTTGGAATACTCTGGTATATAAGGATGGCGCAGTTGTTCCTATGGGGGCTATGCTTCTTGTGGCTCTGATCGCTTTCTTGATTGCTGTAGTAGCTCTTGTTGTAACAGTGACGCAGGCACAGCGCCGTATTCCCGTTCAGTATGCTAAACGGGTTATGGGTAACAAGATGTTTAATGGTGCTACGCAGTACCTGCCTCTGAAGCTTAACTATTCCGGTGTGATGCCTGTGATCTTTGCAACGGCTATCCTTTCTCTGCCCCAGGTCTTGTTTTCTCAGATTGCTCATTACAATTCCACCTTGCAGTGGATTGCTACAAAGACTAACGATTGGTTGAACCCCGCTTCTTCCGGATATTATGTCATCTCCGGGCTCATGATCTTTTTCTTCTCTTATTTTTGGGTGGCAACGATGTTCCAGCCTTCTCAGATTGCAGAAGATTTGAAGCGTAATGGCGGTTACATCCCCGGTATTCGTCCCGGCCCCCCCACTGCTATCTTCCTGGATCAGACCATGCAGAGATTGACTTTCGCCGGTTCTACATTCTTGACCCTTATTTATTTCTTGCCCTCTCTCTTAAACATCGGTGGTAGCATCCCTTACTTGGTCACTCAGTTCTTCGGCGGTACCAGCCTTCTTATTCTGGTAGGTGTATTGCTGGATATGATGCGTCAGGTCGAAACAACGTTGCTTTCTCGTAATTACGATGGCTTCTTGAAAAAGGGTAAGCTTAAAGGAAAATACAGTCACGTTCAGGGTACCGGAGCTGCCGCCGGTAGCCGTACGGTAACGGTCATGTGGATTGTGATTGCTATTCTTGTCTTGGCCGGTGCTGTTGCTTACAATGCCATGCATTAAAGAATCTTCTTTTATCCCCGCTTAAAGTTATGAAGGAACTCAAGCATTTCATCTTGGTTGGGGCTCCCGCATCCGGCAAAGGGACCCAGGGTCGTTTTTTGGCCGAAACTTTCGGTCTTAAATCTTTGAGCACGGGTTCTCTGTTGCGGCGAGAAGTGGAATCTTGCACGGAACTGGGTAAAAAAGCCCTTAGCTATATGGATAAAGCCATGTTGGTTCCGGATGAGATTGTGAATGATATGGTGCGTGGCTGGCTCTCGGAGTCGGGTCATGATGCATGGTTGTTGGATGGTTATCCCCGTACGGTGGCTCAGGCTGAAGCTTTGGACCATTTCTTAAGCCAGCGTGGAATGTCTGTGGATGCTGTTGTTTGGATGGATGTTTCTAAAGAACTGATAGAACAACGTATTACTCGCCGTAGAGAATGTTCTACATGCGGTTATGTGGTTCAGACTCCGGATGAAACGTGTGCTAAATGCGGTGGCACCATGGTTTCTCGCAAGGATGATAATATGGAGGCTTTCGCTCGTCGGTGGAAAGACTTCGAAGCTATGACTTTGCCGGTTGCCAGATATTATGAATCCCGTGGCTTGGTTGTCAAAATGACGGTGTCGGAAGAACGCGATCCCGCTGCTGTTTCCCAGGATTTGGCTCGTAAGCTGGAAGAATATCGTCAATAGAAAGAAGGTTCTTTATGGCAGAACGAATCCATCTCAAGTCTCCGGGTGAAATTGCTAAAATGCAGAAGGCCGGAGCTGTAACGGCAGAAATTTTGATGGAGATCGGGGCTGAAGTCCAAGTGGGGCGTACAACGCGCGAAATTGATGATATCGCCCGTGAGATTTTTAAAAAGCACAAGGTTGGTAATGCTTTTTATCAATATCGGGGCTTTCCCGGCCAGCTTTGTATTTCAATTAATGAGGTAGTGGTTCATGGTAGTGCCGGACCACGGCGCATTGAGAATGGTGATATCGTAAGTCTCGATGTGGGAGCCGTTGTCGATGGCTGGTATGGTGATAATGCAATGACTGTGCCGGTTGGGATGGTGGATCCTGAAAAGTTGCGTTTGTTAGCTGTGACGGAAGAATCTCTTTTCCGGGCAATTGAACTCGTGAGACCCGGAGCTTTACTGGCAGATGTTTGTGCTGCGGTAGAAGGCTTTGTCCGTCCGCGCGGTTTTACCGTTGTGAGAGACTTTGTCGGGCACGGTATAGGACGTCATTTGCATGAAGAACCTCAGGTGCCTAATTATCGTCCGCATTATAAGTTGCCTCGTCTGAAAAAAGGGATGGCTTTGGCTATTGAGCCGATGGTGAATGCCGGAAGACCTTCGGTGAAGATTTTAGATGATGGATGGACTGTTATTACGGCAGATGGGAAGCCTTCTGCGCATTTTGAGCATACGGTGATTGTGACGGATGGAGCTCCATTGATTGTAACAGATCGTCCCCGCATTGCTTTGCCGGAACAGCTGGGCATTGCTCCTTTATAAGCAAAATATTTGTTGAGCCGAGGGGGGAATGATGTCACTGATAAGTGGATAGATTCCCTGAATGGGGTTGGAATAGAATATTTTCTGGCTCTATCTCGATCCATGTATTTTTGCTGTATTGGCGGGGCTTTTTTCTGTATAAAACGATGGTTACCCAAATGGGGCCCTTTGTTGGGTGCATACAGAAGTCGAATGTGAAATAGCTGTTTCATGTCTCCTAAAATGGAGCCACGCTTATCTCTTGCCGTTACTGAATAAATCTCGTATTCTGCCATTTGCAAAAAAGGGCGGGTTCTTTTAGTTTTTTGGGTCGCCCTTGTTTGTGGCTGGAAAAACATGATATGGTAAGGATATGATTCAAGGCACTCAGGTTCAGGATTCGGAATTATCAACTCAGGCAGTGATTTATCTGGGTCCAAGTTCGATGAGTTTGATGGTGGCGGAAACTGTACAGGATAAAATACGCCTGCTGGATTTCCTTCAACAGCCTGTAACTATGGCTCGGGATATTTTCCGTTCACATCGCATTTCCCGCCACACCATGGATCGCTGCGTACAAATTATCGGCGATTATCAGGAAATCCTTAAAGAGTATGGCTCTGGAACCAAGCTGTCTGTGCGGTTGATGATTTCCAACATTATTTCTGAGGCCGGTAATGTGGATGTGTTTGTCAATCGTATGCATGTTGCTCACGGTTTGCGGGGAAGACGCATTGACGATGGCAAAATGACGCGACTTATTTACGTGAAGGTTCAGGAGGCCTTGTCCAGATATCCGGGCGTTAGTAAAAAAAACGTTTTAGTGGTACATACGGGGCCGGGGAATACCCGTGTCCTTTTATTCCAGAAGGGTCGTATTGTTCGTTATTCGTGTTATCGTTTGGGTACGCATAGAACCGGTGAGGCCGTTGGAGAAATCGAGTACGGAGACGAGGTTGCAGAACTTTCCTTGTTGAGGGAACATATGCGTGGTCAAGTAGATCAAATCTGTTTGGACTACGGTGGCGTTAAAGATTTGGCGGGGCTTATTGTTATTGGGCAGGAAATGCAGCAGCTTAGAGAACGTTTGAATCCTTCTCCTGAAGGTAAGGTGATGTGTTCTGCTTTAGCTTCGGAAGCAGAACGAATGTCCCGCACAACCATGGAACAGCGAATGAACGTTTATGGGGTTGACTTTGCCGGGGTTGATTCTCTGCTACCTGCCGTGTTGATGACAGAGATGATGGCTCGCAGTCTGAATCTGAGTGACGTTATTATTCCAGCCGGTGTTTATGATGAAGAGTTTTCCGGTAGTCTGATACGGGCAGAGCGAAATCCGGGTAATTTGGCTTCAGAAGTCCTTCACTTTGCCGGAATCCTGGCAGATAGATATAAGGCCGATAAAGGCCATCGTGAGCATGTAGCCCGATTATGCATGGCTATGTTTGACCAACTTCAGGAGTTGCACCGCCTTTCTTCTCATGATCGCTTGTTGTTGGAAGTGGCTTCTATTCTCCATGAGGTGGGCTCTTTTATTAATCAGCAGAATCATCAGCTCCATTCCCAGTATATCATCCTGAATAGTGAAATCTTCGGTCTTTCGCGAGATGATGTGGAAATGATTGCTTTGTTGGCTAGATATCACAGGCATGAAGTCCCTTCGAATTCCGATCCCATGTATGGAGAACTGGAATTAACAGACCGTATGCGTGTGGCCAAGATGGCGGCTATTCTGCGCGTGGCTGATGCTTTAGAGCGAGGTCATGCTCAACGTGTAAATGGTATTAGGGCTCATATACGTGGTCGTATGCTGGAGTTGGAGTTGCAGGGGGTGCGTGAAACCGCTGTGGAGGACTTGGCTTTGCGGTTAAAGGGTGACCTCTTTGCGGACATCTTCGGTTATGATGTTGTATTGGCTCCTCAGCGTTAATCTCATAAAAACTTCTTCCTTTTATTTCCACATGTCTAACGAATATATTAACAGAGAACTTTCTTGGCTGGAATTCAATCAGCGTGTGTTAGATCAGGCTGTAAGAACGGATTTACCTCTTTTGGAGAGGCTTAAGTTTTTGGCTATTACCGCTTCCAATTTGGATGAGTTTTTTATGGTGCGTGTAGGAGGGTTGCAGATGTTGCGGCATTCCGGTTCTCGGGTAAAAGATATATCCGGCATGACTCCGACTCGCCAGCTTAAGGCTATTCGTACCCGTGTGGGGCAGATGATAGAGGCACAATACCACTTATTTCATGAAGAGATTTTACCATGGATGGAAATCAACGGGATTAACCCCTTGTCGATGGAGGAGCTTAGTACATCTCAGCGCCTGTCTCTGGAGCAGTATTTTAACAATCAGGTCTTCCCTTTGCTGACTCCGTTGGACATGGAGGCTCCGGAGGTTCCTGTTTTGCCTTCTCTCAAATTATTAATGGGCGTCGAATTACGGGATAATGAAACGGGCGATTTTCGTTCTGCTGTGGTGGCTTTGCCGGATGGGTTGCCTCGGCGTGTTCCTGTTCCCTCTGCTGAAACGGAACGATACGTCATGTTGGAAGATTTGCTCAGAGAGTTTATCGGAACCGTTTTCCCGGGTGAAACCGTTCTTTCGGCTGCGGTGTTCCGTGTGACGCGTAATGGCGATATCGCTGTGCAGGAAGAGGACGCTCTGGATTTGGCTGACGAGATGGAAGAGGTTCTTGCCGCCAGAAAGTTTTCTGAGTGCGTCAGATTGGAAATTGAATCTTCTTGTCCTGCCCCATTACATGACAAAATCATGCAAATTATTGGAGCCGGGAAGGAAGAAACATATGACCTTAAAGGACCTTTGATGCTTTCCGACTTTATGGAGATGGCGTTTGCTCCTGGTAATGACCAGTTGAAGGTAGAGCAGTGGTCTCCTCAGCCATCTCCTGCTGTGGATTTGGCTGATAGTATTTTTGACAATATAGCGGCCGGGGATATTTTGCTAAATCATCCTTATGAGAGTTTTGAACCCGTCTTACGTTTGGTCGAAGAAGCTGCTGAAGATCCGAACGTCATTGCCATTAAGCAGGTTTTGTATCGTACTGCCAAAAACTCTCGCATCGTGGCTGCTCTGAAAAAAGCGGCAGAAAGTGGTAAACAGGTGACGGCTTTAGTTGAGCTGAAAGCCCGTTTTGATGAAGCTCGAAATCTGGAAAAGGCCGAGGAGCTTCAGCGTTCTGGTGTACAGGTGGTTTATGGTGTGAAGGGCTTGAAAACTCATGCCAAGATTTGTTTGGTTGTGCGCCGTGAACAGGGAATGTTGCGCCGTTATTGCCATTTCGGCACCGGAAATTATAATGAAACCACGGCCAAGATTTACACGGATATTTCTTACCTGACTTGTGATGATCAGTTAGGAGCGGATGCTTCTCAATTTTTCAATTCCGTAACAGGGCGTACGAAACTGATGCGTTTTCGCAAGTTGTATCCTTCTCCTGCTTTGATGAAAGCGAGGTTGATTGAGCTTATTGAAGGAGAGGCTGAGCGCGCGCGACAGGGTGAACCTGCTCGTATATCTGCTAAGATGAATAGCCTTCAGGATGTGGAAATTATTGATGCTTTGTATAAGGCTGCTGATGCCGGAGTGGATATTGAACTGAATGTTCGTGGTATTTGTTGTTTGAAGACAGGGCCTCGTCCTAATGGAAAGGTAATTCGTGTTGTTAGCATTGTGGATCGCTATCTGGAACATGCCCGCATCTTCTTCTTCCGCCATGGTGGCAATCATCAGATTTTTATTGCCAGTGCAGATTGGATGTCCCGTAATCTGGATAAAAGAGTGGAGCTTATGGTGCCTGTTACTGACAGTAAGTTAGCTCGGCGTTTAAAGTCTATTTTGGACGCTTGTTTTAAAGACAACGTTCAAGCGTGTAATATCCTTCCAAATGGAACGTCTGAACATGTCGTCCGAAAAAAAGGACAAAAAGCGTTCCGCTTGCAACAGTATTTGACTAAGGAAGCTCGTCGTTTAGCGAAAGATAAAGAGCGTGAACGCCAACAGATGCTGGAACCGCACACGCCGCATTAGAAAGCCCCTGTTAGCCTCCTCTCCTCCGGAAGAGAAGAGGAAAGCTGTTGTTTGATGAATGCTTCCCCTGTTGATCTAATGGTGGGATAGCAGGGGGAAGCCTTACAATGGAGTCTGTTGAATCCCGTAGGCAGTTGGCTCTTTGAGGGCTGTTATATGCCCGTGAAGCACATTTGTTCTTTAAGTTCGGCAACTTGGAGGTCTTCTCCCAGGAATTCTCCGATGGCATAACCAAAGAGTAGAGCTGCGCCGGGGCCATTGGCGGTAATCATGTTGCCGTCCAGAACGACGGGTTGATTTTTGATAATGCGGGCACCTGCATCATGAAGTTCTTCGTGAACGTCTGGCATGGGATAGGCTGTGACGTCTCTGCCCCTGACTAAGCCGGCTTTGGCTAAAACGATGGGGGCAGCACATATGGCGGCAACCAGCTTGCCTGCTATGTGCATTTGATTGACTAGGTGTAGAACCTCCGGCGTATCTCGGAGTACCCAGGAGCCTGCGCCTCCCGGCAGAATCAAAGCGTCCAATTGATCCGCTTGGAGTTGATCCATCATGGTATCTGTGGTGATGGTTAATTCATGAGCTCCAATCACGTGATCGGATTGTACGCCGGCGAGGCTTACATCAAACCCTAAACGGCGTAGAATATCCAATGGAGCGGTAAGCTCGATTTCTTCAAATCCGGGAGCAACAAGGATGGCAATTTTTTTCATGATGAATGAGATGAATGAATATGAAAAAATGTTCAAAAAAGGGAACGGGTATTATAGAAGTAACAGCACCGGGTTTTCTAATAGAGTTTTGAACTCAGCGGCTATTTTGGAAGCCTTATTTTCTGGGAGAATATTGGCGTTAACATACAGAGTGACAGGAAGAATAAGCTTAGATACGGGGCGTCCTGCTTCAATACCTGTTTTAGGGGTGGTCCCCCCAATATTAATGATGCTGTGCGGCATTTGTGGCAGGGAAGAGCGTAGGGTATCTACATGAACACCACTGTCACAAAGCAGGATGTTGGGCTTCATTGTGTCCTGTACAGGTAGTCCTGTCGCAGGGGCTGCGAGACGGGCCGTGGCTATGTTGTAAATTGTTTTATCAGAGGCATTTTCAATGAAAATGCATTTTTCTCCCTTATCCAAAGCCATGAGTAATTGTACAGCCTTATCTTCTGCCAGCCATTCCGGTTCACTAAGACAGGCTTTCACCGCAGCTCGTACCACATAATCAAAGAGACTGTAACGACCTCCAATAAGTTTTTCACACTGGACGGCAATGGGGGTACTGATCGCAGCCAGATAGGCCATATTGGCTTCTAGAGAGTACAGATAAAAATTATCGATGCGTACGGCTCGTTGGGTGTCCTTTGGTACCGGTGGCGTTTGTACTCGTCTGGCCGGGGTGTTCTGCGGTTGCATGGCTGATTTGACATCGGAAGCCATAATTTTACCGCGAGGACCTGTTCCCTGTAGAGTTGCTGGATTTATCCCGGCTTTTTCGACCAGCTTGGCAGCCAGTGGACTGCATTTGATTTGTTGTGCCGGCGAATGATCGGTCGTGTATTCGTTTCCCGTTCGAAGTATGGCAATAGCCGTTCCTACCGCAACGGAATCGCCTTCTGGTGTTAAAAGTTCCGTCAGGATGCCGTCCTCACATGCTTGGAGTTCTACATGCGCCTTGTCTGTTTTTATATCGGCCAGATGGTCTCCGGCAGTGATATGGTCTCCGGCTTTTTTGACCCATCTCAGGATGGTTCCTTCGCGCATGGAGTCATACAAACGAGGCATTTCTATGGTAGTTTCCATGGAGGTAAAATTTGGTGAACGAGTGGAATACAAAGAAGTGAAGCATGTGCCGGATAGCAGAAGATGTCTCCCGTATCCGACACATGGGATGACGCTTTTAGGCGCTGTATTTTTCGATGCCGTCGATGAATACCTTGCAGGTGTTGAAGTCGTCGTCCAGCAGAACCATATCGGCAGAGAAGCCTGGGGCGATTTTGCCCAGACCTTCCAAGCCTAGAGATTGAGCCTGATTCCAGGAGGTGGCTTTCACCAGTTCGCTGAGAGGTTTGCCAGTCAAGCGATGTATGTTTTTCAAACCATGTGCATATTTGAGGGTACTGCCAGCCAATGCTCCGGATTCTTGCAGACGGGCTACACCGTCTTTTACAATGATGGGCAGACCTCCCAAGTCTCCGGGGCCGTCCGGCATCCAGGAGCAAGCCAGGGAGTCTGTAATCATGATCATTTGATCCGTTTCTTTATTGGTGAATACGGTTTTTAGCATGTCTGCACACAGGTGAATGGTATCACAGATGATTTCAATCTTGATTTCTCTGTCGAGCAGGCCGGAACCGACCAAGCCGATTTCCCGGTGATGCAGGGGGGACATTTGGTTGCAGTAGTGAGTCAGATGTGCTAACCCGGCAGCTTTTGCTTTCTTGAAGTCTTCGTGGGTGGCAGCACTGTGTCCGGCAGAACAACGAATTCCGTTAGCCGTAGCTTTTGCAATGAACGGAATGGCTCCGGGCATTTCTGGTGCAAGGGAAATCAATAGTACTTTGGCAATAGAGTTCAGATGCGCTACTTCATCATAATCTGCCGGTCGAACAAATGCCGGGTTTTGGGCTCCGCAGCATTTGGGGTTGATAAATGGCCCTTCCAAATGAACGCCGGGTGTTTTGGCATATTCCTGATTCTTCATGTATTCTGCCACGGTGGTGCAGACATCTTCCAGAACCTTGGGAGACAGAGTAAGTGTGGTGGGTAACCACGTGGTTACACCTTCTTTCATCTTGCATTCTGCAATGGTACGGAGGCTTTCCAGTTTGGCATCGCAGGTATCGCAACCTCCGGCTCCGTGACTGTGGATGTCTATAAAACCGGGCAGGAGCATATGGCCTCCTGCGTCTACAACCTTATCTGTTTGAGGAAGTTCACTTCCTGCAGGATAAATGTTGGTGATGGTCTTGCCGTCAATTTCCACTGCTGCCCCGGGTAGGTCGATGCCGGGGGAGATGATGCGTGCGTTTTTAATAAGCGTCTTCATAAAAATGAATGTTTTACTGGGTGAATGTGTTATAGTCGATTAATGATGAAAAAGGGAGTGTTTCAAGTCGATTTTTTGATAGCAGGTGTATAGGCTGTTCTTTTCTTCATTTATTTGAGAGCCTCCATGGCTTTATTCCATTGAGAGACGCGGCTGGCTTCTGCTTGAAGTACTGCGTCTGCAGCTTCCTTGTTCAGAATTCGGATATCTTTGATCCGATCTCCTTTGACAATTGAGTCAACGACGTCTTGTCCTTTCAATACTTTGCCGAAAACCGAATGCCGCCCGTCGAGGTGGGGTGTAGCTACGTGTGTGATAAAAAACTGCGAACCGTTAGTTCCCGGTCCGGCGTTCGCCATGGAAAGTATGCCGGGGCCATCGTGTTTAAGATGAGGGGAAAACTCATCTTCAAACATATAGCCGGGGCCTCCCATGCCTGTGCCGGTTGGATCTCCTCCTTGAATCATGAAGTTTGGAATAACTCGATGGAAGGTAAGTCCCTTATAAAATCCTTTGTTAATCAAGTTCAGAAAGCTGGCTGTGGTGACGGGAGCTTGAGAAGGGTAAAGTGCCAGTTTGATATCTCCTTTGGTGGTGGTGATAACAATGTTGACGTCTTTAAGGTCGGATGTAGAGCCTGCTGCCACTGTAAAGCTCAGCAAAGCCCATACGGAGCACAATAGAATGCCAAGATACTTTTTCATGGTTTTTCTTTCCCCCTATTCTGCCTGAATGAGTGCAGGGTTGCAAGTAAATCACGTGGCCTGACGGGAGAATGGTTCGGGAGAATGGAATAAGGCGAATCTCTCACTTATAAGAGGTGTTCCGAAGTCGCAGTGGGTGGCGTGAACAGTTGATTAGTTGCCACTCCGTTTCGTTGATGGACGGGAAAAACGAAAGATCACCCATGTCATGATAAGACTGAGAATTCCCATGACCACAAATTGCCAACAGGGGGGGATGATGAGCATCATGATGTATTGGAAACCAACTGCTAACAGACCTAGAACACAATCTACGAGGTTGCCGGCTGCAATCATGTCTCCTCGCTTATCATTGTCGGCTCTGTCTTGGAAAAAGGCGTTTAGCGGTACTAAAAATAAGGCGGCAGAAATACCTGCCATCATGAGGAGAACTCCAAAGCATGGGGAGCTCATGGGAATTGCTGATAAAGCGATGCAACAGGCTGTCATCAATGCTCCTCCGGTAATGGATACGTTCATCCGGATGTGTCGCCGGCAAATGAGGGATGCTAAGATCCCGCCTAAGACAGTGCCACCACTCATCCATGCCATGAGAATGGCCCCCACAGAACTGAAATCATCGCCTCCGGCGGATAGTTCCTTGGCCATCTGTATAGCCATCAACATAACCGTACCTCCAAAGAACCAGAAATAGCCGATCCCCATTTCGCTGACCCTCAAATTGCGGTTTTGCCACATATGGCGTAGCTGATGGAAATGTTCGTAAAATAGAGACCATGAAAATGGACGTTTTCCCGTTGGTGTATACCGGGGTAGAAAGAACCCGGAAATGGCCACGGGAATTGCTAATAACAGAAACACCAGGCATGGGAAGGATGCGGCATACCAGCCATCATTGATGCCGGATGGCTTTAGCCATGTGTCAAACCATTGAAAGAATCCTTGCCCCAGCCATTGATGCCAAATGGTATCTGTAGAGGGTTCCAACAGGTAGCGAAACCAAACAAAGACGCCCAGTTGCCCAATAAGCAGGCTGAGGATGGAGGCCATTTCTACGATGCCACTGGCAAAACCCATGCGGGATGTCCCTACGATATCTTTGACAATTCCTTTTTTGGCCGGGCTGAAAATAGTGGCTTGTATGGCAAAGACACAAAACCATAGAACAGCCCCGTTTAGGGAATGGTTGCGCAGACTCCAATACATTCCTGATAACACGCATATTTGCAGGAGCGCCATGGTCTGGATGATGCGGGCTTTGCAAAAACGATCGGCAAGCCAGCCGACAAACGGAGAGAATAGGACAAAGGGTAAAACAATAATGGCTCCCAGCTGATATTCCAAATCTCCCTCAGTGCCGTAGAGCCACACTCCCAGAGGAATGAGTAGAAACTGCGCTCCTTTTTCATTGAAGGAGTTTTGTGCTTGAATTAAGACCAGCCTCCAGAATGCGCCCCAAGGTGGTTTGCCGGAATGGGTAGGTGTATGGCTGTTAGAATCCATGAATATTTATAAAGGTGTTTCTTTTGGCTTTTTTAAGCCGGTGCTACGACACAGGCACAGCGCGCCGATAAGAGTCACCGTTAGCAGACTGGCAATAAGAGATAGCTCATAGTTGAACCCACACATTTCCGGGCTGGAAAACAGGTACTGAAAAACAACCAGGGATAGGAAGGCTGCCGGTACTGCTGATACCCAAAAGAACCGATTGTTACTACGTAGATAAATGGTTATGGCCCAAAGCGTGGCGGCTGCCATCAGTTGGTTGGCCCAGCCAAAGTATTGCCAGATGATGGCGTAGTCCATATTACTTACCGCAATGGCGGTTGCAAAGAGAGGAATGGCGATGAGCAGGCGGCGGCTTAATTGTTCTTGGCTCAGCTTAAAGCAATCCGCAATCATGAGGCGCGTGACTCTCAGGGCACCGTCTCCTGTACTGATAGGTAGAATCACCACACCTATCATGACCAGGATGGAACCAATGGAGCCCATCCAGGATTCGGAAATCATTTGGATGGCTAGAGCCGGGGCTTTCCCGTTACCTGTAGCTTCGCCCAATGCTTCCGGAGAACCATAAAAAGTTAATGCGGCTGTTGCCCATATGAAGGCAATAATTCCTTCCACTATCATGGCTCCTCCAAAAATAGGTATGCCTTCTTTTTCATTTTCCATGCATCGAGCCATTAACGGGGATTGTGTTGCATGAAAACCGCTCACTGCTCCGCATGCAATCGTGATGAACATCACGGGGAATAATGGAAAATCTGCCGGGTGAAGGTTATGGAGAAAATCCGGCTTGGGTAGCACTTCCATATCGGGAATATGAATCCACCCTGGCAAAATATTTGCAAAGGGGGCCAGGAGTAAAACACCCAGAATCCCAACAACCATAATGATCAGGGCTACGGAAAATAAAGGATAGATTTTTCCCATGATAGCCTGAATTGGCAGAATCGTTGCTAAAAAGTAGTAACCGAAAATGATCCATACCCACGTAGAAACACTCCATCCGGTCATCGGAGATAAAATGGCGGCCGGGCCTACGGCAAAGACTACTCCTACCAATACACTGAAAACAATACAAACGACTCGACTGATCCATTGGGCTTGGCTGCCTAAGTAGCGTCCTAAAATCTCCGGTAGGTTTTCTCCCTTGTTTCTTAGAGAAATCATGCCGGAAAAGTAATCATGTACCATCCCTCCTAATATACAGCCAAAGACGATCCACAACAGGGCTGATGGCCCATAAAGTACCCCCATGACTGCTCCGAAAATCGGCCCTAATCCCGCAATATTCAATAATTGAATCAGAAAAATACGCCACCTCGGCATCACAACGTAGTCAACACCGTCTGCTAAGGTTGTGGCAGGCGTAGGTCGATGATGATCCGGTTGAAAAATCTTTTCTAAGATCCGGCCATAGGTGAAGTAGCCGGTAATTAATACCAATATACCCAGAATGAAATAACAATAACCGTTCATGGCAACAAAACAACAATCGGGGGAAAGTGGCCCGCTTGCCCGTGAAACGTAGCTTGTTCCTCTTATTCTGACAAGCCCCTATTTGAAGGAGAATATCCCTTTTCTTGTGATAAAAACGGTATAATGATTCCCATGATTTTGATGGCAATAAATATTCATAATGAACGATTTATGAATTGTTTCTATATCGAAGGATGATATCTTCAGGTAATGGGTTGTAGTTTACTGTATATTGATAGTGATGATGTTATGTGATTATAAATGCCCTGGAATTGTAAATCCGTGATCTGGAGAATTGTGAGAGGGAGGGGATGTCATGAAAGGGCGTTTCGATCAAGAAGGCTCTATGTGTATTTCGATATTGCCTCTTTTTAGTGTCTGCCTCATAAATTGATTTTATCAGCCCCGGAAGTTCCTGGGATAGATAGCATTTATGACGTTTATATCTTTCGTTAATGTTTATCTATGAATGATCTATACAAAAAGGCACGCTTGCCATCGTAAAAACAAGCGTGCCTTTTTGTATGGGTTGTAAACAAGAAATTTTATTCTTCCTCTTCTGCAGGAGGAGCTTTAGGCAGATTTTTCTCAATATCTTCCAGCAGGTTAACCAATTCAACGCCATGCTGAGCAGAATCGTCTAGTCGGAAAGTCAGGCGTGGCGTGTTCCGTAATACGACTCGTTTAGCAACGGTTGATTGAATGAGTCCGCGTCGGGAGTTGAGCTTTTCCAACACCTGCGAAGGCGACATTTTCCCAACGATTCCTATCCAGACTTTTCCTTCTTTCAGGTCGTCTGTCACTTCTACCTCTATCACGGTGACAATCGTCCCGGGAAACTCAAAGTCTCGCTGAATGGTGGTACCTATTTCCCGCCGTAGGAGTTCATTTACCTTATCTGTGCGTCTGCTCATATGAAAGAATAGAGTGATGAATGAACCGATTGGTTCAATGGGGTGAAGGAAGAAAGGGAAAATGAAAGAAAGAGGCAGGGATGGGAATTGACTCCATCCCTGCCGAATAAATTACAGCGTTGGCTGGATTTTTTCCAGCGTATAACATTCGATAATGTCGCCGGTCTCGTATTCGTTGAAGTCTCCGAGACGAATGCCGCATTCCAGCCCTGCCTTGACTTCTTCCACTTCATCTTGGAAACGACGAAGTGTAGACATCTTACCGTCAAAGACGGGTGTTTTATCGCGGATGACGCGAGCTTCACAGCTGCGGAGGATTTTCCCGTCCTGAACCATGCAACCGGCTGCTCGTCCTTTGTTGAGCTTGAATACTTGGAGAACTTTTGCGTGACCAATGATGGTTTCTCGCGTTTCTGGTTCAAGTAGCCCCAGCATGGCGTCTCTTACTTGGTCAATAAGTTCGTAGACAATGGAATAAAGCTTGACCTGTACTCCTTCTCGCTTGAGCAGTTTGACCGCGTTGGATTCTACTTTGACATTGAATCCCAGGATAACGGCATCGGAGGAGGAGGCGAGAAGAACGTCTGATTCAGAAATGGGGCCGGCCGAGGCGTTCAAAAAGACGCAGTCTACCTTATCAGATTGAATATCCAGAATGGCTTTCTTAATGGCTTCTACAGAGCCTTGAACGTCACCCTTCAACAGGATTTTAAGCTGTGCTTTCTGCGTTCCGTCTCCCATCATGGCCAACAGCTCTTCCATGCGAGCTTTGCGGGGCTGGGTTAGACGTTGCTTGCGTAATTCTTCTTGGCGTTCTTCTCCAAGTTTTTTGGCAGCTCGTTCATTTTCCATTTCCACCAGTTCGTCTCCCACATTCGGCGTTTCTGAAAATCCGGTGATTTCCACGGGCATCCCAGGACCTACCTTTTTAATGCGTTCCCCATGGTCATTAACGAGAGAACGTACTTTGCCTGCATAAGGCCCACAGATGAAGGGCATCCCTACTCGGATTGTTCCGCTTTCCACGATTGCTGTGGCAGAGCTGCCGGTTCCCGGTTCCACGCGAGCTTCAATAATGGAGGCTCGGCAGTTGGCTTTCGGGTTGGCTTGCAGTTCCAACACTTCTGATTGGAGAACTAGGAGACCTAACAGATCATCAATGCCGTCACCGGTTAGAGCGGAGACTTCGACACATTCCACATCGCCGCCGAAGTCTGTAGGAACCAGCCCTTCTTCCATGAGGCCGCTTTTGGTCTTCATGGGATCCGCTGCAGGGAGGTCGCATTTATTAATAGCAACGATGATGGTCTTGCCTGCTGCCTTGGAGTGAGCAATGGCTTCTCTTGTTTGGGGCATGATACCGTCATTGGCTGCTACTACCAATACAACGATGTCCGTTACGTCTGCACCTCTGGCTCGCATTTCTGTGAAGATGGCGTGCCCGGGGGTGTCCAGGAATGTGAGAGTGCTGCCGTTATAGTCAACGGTGTAAGCTCCTATGTGCTGGGTAATGCCTCCGGCTTCTCCTTTGGCAACGCGCGTTTTGCGGATGTAATCCAGCAGAGAGGTTTTACCGTGGTCCACGTGTCCCATAACGGTGATAATGGGAGTACGTAGTGCGAGGGTAGATTTGGGCTCTTCTACCACCGGTACGGGTTCTGGTTCTTTAATGGGCTCTTGTTGTGGCTTTACCCCGCCTCCTTTTTCTCGCTTTTCCCGTGCAAAAGTATAGCCGTGCAGTTCACAGACAGAGCTGACTGCATCTGCGTCCAAGGGGGTGTTCGGGTTGGCAAAGATTCCCAACCCCATCAGATCTTTAATGATCTGGAAGGGTTTGGCTTTCAGTAAGCTTGCCAGTTCAGATACAGAAACGGGAGGCTTGAGATTGATGACTTTGCTGTCCGCAGATGTTGCTTGGGATGCTTCTTCCTTTGGAGCTGGTTGCGCTGGTTCTGCTGGCGCTGCAGGGGTTGGCTGAACGGATGCAGGAGCTGCTTGGCGCGGCGCTTTTTTCTTGGGGCCGGAAAGCAAGTCGAGAGCTTCTTTTTTTGCCGGGGCAGGACGGGTGGGGGCCGGTGTCGGTTCCGGTTTGGGGGTGCGTTTCTTTTTGGGAGATCCGCCGATCAGATCCAACACTTCCTTTTTGGATTTGTTCTCTTCTTGGTTGTTAGGCATCTTTTTTAAGGTTGTTAGATGTTGAGCGCCGCGCTCAACGTTTATTGAGAGATGATGGTTCGCACTTTATCCAGGATTTGAGATGCTTCTTCTGTCGGAATGCCCATGCATTCGGCAATATCGGATGCTTCAAATCCACTGAGTGCTACCAGATCCGTTCCGCCCATGGTTACTAGTCCCATGGCGGTATCTTCTGAGATTTCTAATTGTTCGCTGAGGGTTTTGGCTGCTGCTTGGCATTGGCGCATCACTTCTTCTGCAGCTGCTTGATTCTGACGCTTTTCAGCTTCTTTAACGTCAAAAACGCGTACTTGCACGTCCCAGCCCATGAGTCGTGATGTAAGGCGGGCATTTTGTCCCCTGCGGCCAATGGCTTTGGAGAGATCTTTGTCGTTCTGTACGATGACGAAGATTTTCTTGGCTTCTTCATTGACTGTGATTTCCATCGGCTCTACGGGGCTGATGGCTTCTTTGACAAAGGCTACAGGGTCTTCTGTCCATTCTATGACATCCACCTTTTCATTGTTGAGTTCACGGACAATGTTTTTGACGCGTGCCCCACGCATACCCACACAGGCACCAACAGGATCTACTTTGTCGTCATGGCTGATGACGGCTACTTTGGTGCGGTAGCCTGCTTCTCGAGCGATACCATAGATTTCTACAGTCTGGTCTCTTATTTCTGCCACTTCCGTTTCAAAGAGACGGCGTACCAGATTGGGGTGGCTGCGGGAAAGAATAACTTCCGGGCCTCGGGCTTCTGTGCGTACTTCCACTACATAAAAGCGCAAGCGGTCATTAATGTTATAATCTTCGTTGGGGACACGTTCCCGGGAGGTCATGACCCCTTCAAACTTGCCAAGGTTCACAAAAATGTCGCCTTTTTCAAAGCGCAGAATAGTGCCTGTTATCAGCTCGCCTGCTCTGTCTTTGAACTCGTCATAAATCATTTCTTTTTCAGCATCCAGCAATTTCTGGATCATGGTTTGACGAGCGGTTTGAATGGCAATGCGACCAAACCCCTTGGGTGTGATATTTGTCGGAAGCAGGTCGTGAAGGACGGCGTCCTTGTTCAGTTTGAGTGCCAGAGATAGAGGGATTTGATTGAACTTGTCAGAATATTCTTCATCCGGGACTACTTCCAAATCGGCAAAGATTCGAACTTTGTCTTTGCTTACATTGATTTCAGCATGCAAATAGTTGATGTTGCTTGCTCCGGGTACCATCTTGCGATAGGCAGAAAGGAAAGCTGATTCCAAGGCTTGCAGGATTTTTTCACGGGAGAGTTCTTTTTCTCTCTCGTAATATTCAATCAAAGTCTTAATGTTGTCGTTTGTCATGAGTATGAAAAAGTGTGGAGGAGTGTGATGGCTAGACAAAAAAGAGCGGGTCTACAGACCCACTCTCGAGTGTCTCTCGGGGTGTTTGCCTTTTTAAGTAAGCATAGGATGTCGGTTTTGACAAGAAAAAACGCTTGTTCTGTGTGGCATATAAAAAGTCAGGGTTGTGAGGTGCCGGGGGGGGAAGAATCGAGATATAAGAGGCGTTTGGCGTTGTTTGAGTGCTTGACGCAAATGTCAAAAATGGGAAGTATAAGTGTATGAAGCTTGTCTCTTGGAATGTAAATGGACTGCGAGCCGTTCTTAAAAAAGGAATGAGTGAGACTATGGAAGCGTTAGCTCCGGATGTCCTTTGTCTGCAGGAAATCAAGGCTCGTCCGGAGCAGGTGAGTGATTTGTGGCTATCTTCTTGGCCGTATCAGCTTTGGAATCCGGCCGAAAAGGCGGGGTATTCCGGTGTGTTGATCCTTAGTAAGGTTCGTCCTCTTTCTACTTCTATCGGGATTGGATGTCCTGAGCATGATAAGGAGGGGCGTGTATGCACAATGGAGTTTGATGATTTTTACTTGGTTAATTGTTATACGCCAAATTCTCAGAATGAACTGGTGCGCTTGCCTTACCGTGAACAGTGGAATGAGGCGTTTCTGAAATATGTGGTAGATTTGGCGACGATAAAGCCGGTTGTTTTTTGCGGGGATTTGAATGTGGCTCATGAAGAGATTGATATCGCCCGTCCTAACGAGAATCATTTTTCTGCCGGCTTTAGTGATCAGGAGAGAGCCGGTTTTTCAAACTTGCTGAAAGCGGGATTTGTGGATTCGTTCCGTTCTTTGCATCCGGGTGAGGCCGGCTGGTACAGTTGGTGGTCTTATCGGGGTGGTGCCCGTGCTAGGAATGTCGGATGGCGGCTTGATTACGTTTGTGTTTCTGTCCCATTGCTCCCCAAAATCAAAAATGCGTTTATTCATGCGGATGTGATGGGTTCCGATCATTGTCCCGTTAGTCTGGAGATTGACTGCTGAGGGTTGATTACGTATGGTTTTGTCGTAAGTTAGATTGAATGATGATGAAACAAGAATTGCCTCTTCTGGTGGTCGCGACGCGCAATGCTCACAAGACCGGTGAAATCCGTGCTATGTTAGCCGGGGAGTGGGAAGTGAAGGATCTTTCTGATTTTCCACAGGCTCCTCCGGTGGAGGAAACGGGAGTGACATTTACGGAGAATGCTACGCTTAAGGCGGTTTCTGCTTCCAAGTATATCCCCGGCGTGTTGTTGGCTGATGATTCCGGGTTGATGGTTGATGTGTTGGACGGTCGCCCGGGTGTGTGGTCTTCTTCTTTTGGCGGAGAGGAAGGTAATCATGCACGAAATAATCTCCATATGATGGAGGAGTTGCGGCGGGCCGGCGTGAAGGCTGGAGACAAACCCGCTGCTCGATTCCGTTGCGTGATGGTGCTTGCAAAAGATGGAAAGGTGTTGGCAGAGTTTTCCGGTTCAGTTGAGGGGCATATGTTGACGGAGCTTGCCGGTGATGGTGGGTTTGGTTATGATCCTTTATTTGTGCCGGAAGGGTATGATCTGAGTTTTGCTCAGCTACCTATGGAAGTAAAAAATTCCATGTCGCATCGCGCTCGTGCCTTGGCTCAGGTGGTGGAATGGATGAAGAAGCGGCAGAACGGATGACCAGGGAGCGTGTTCTATTGCTGAAATGGCATCAGTCTAGCCTGAAGGCACATATTTGAAAGGGTGCCGGAGTTTCGGTATTCAGAAGTTGGTATTTGCTGACGCGCCAGGAATGATGGGGTAGGCCGGCTAGGTAGGTCTCTACGGCTTCTGCTTCTTCTTTTCCTCCTTCATGGCCGGGATAACACATAACGCTGAGAAGCCCGTTTGGGCTGATGAGATCCACCGCTTGTTTCAAAGCCGTTATGGTGCATTCCGTTCGGGTGATTTTTGCTTTGTCTCCGCCGGGTAAGTAGCCCAAATTAAAAACAATAACTTTGGCTGGTGTTTTAACGTGTTCAGCTAAATGTTCATGACTGATGAGGTGAAGATGTATAGCCGGGCTTAGTAGTCCTTCTTTTTCGAGTCGTTTTTGAGTGGCTCGTATAGCTTCTTCTTGAATGTCAAAGGCATGAACTTGTCCGGAAGGTCCTGTTAATCTGGCTAAAAAAACAGTATCGTGTCCATTGCCTGCTGTCGCGTCCACAAGGTTGTCTCCGGGGCAAACGACGTTGCTGATCCAGTCGTGCGCACAGGTCATGGGTCGGCTAAGCAGAGAACATTTCATACACAGGGGTTGTATAGGAGCTGGAGCACGATGGCAATCCGTTTGTCTATGGGATGGTATGAATCGGAGGCAGATGTTGGATGGCGACGATTGTATTGATGATATTTTATTTTGTTGATAGGGTGGTGTTGTAGAAACCGTCTTTGGATGGATGAATGGAAGACTTTTGTAGGGGCGTTGTGGTGTTGTCTGTCCCCCATGTGGATTTCCATTTTTCCTTGTAGAGATGGATATTGGTGAAGTATGCTGACATTGTTATGTTGCAGGCGGACGGAATTACGTATGAGATAGAAACACCGGATGGTGCTTTGAAATTGTTGGATCATGTTAGCTTTAATGTCTCTCGGGGGCATTTTATGGCTATAGTTGGGCCGTCCGGATGTGGGAAGACTACGTTGCTGAAGGCCATTGCTGGCATGATTGTGGAAACGGACGGTCATTTTTTCTGGAATGGTCATGATTTGGCGGAGGAGGATTTTGAGCCTTCGGAAATCGGTTTTGTGCCTCAGTTCAGTATCGCTTACGACCAGTTGAGCGTGGATGAAAATGTGGAGAGTGCGGCTCGCTTACGCTGTCAGTTCGAGTCTATGGAGGAGTTGGATGATAGTATTGATAAAGCTCTTGAGGTGACGGGAATGGAAGGAATTGCTGACCGTGATGTGAAAATCCTTTCTGGTGGGCAGAAGAGACGGTTGGCTTTGGCTATGGAGCTTGTATCTAATCCTCGCTTGTTGATCTGTGATGAGGTGACTTCCGGGCTGGATCCGCGGTCAGAGCATGATATTGTGAATCTTTTACATGAGATTTCTCGTTCGGATGGTCGTATTGTCATTTCCGTGACCCATAGCCTTTCTCATTTGGATAAGTATGATTCTATCTTGGTGATGCATCAGGGGTGCGTCGCTTATCATGGTTCTCCTAAGACGATGTTGCATTATTTTGGTGTTTCTTCGGTGGAAGAAATTTATCCTAAGCTTCAGGAGCGTTCAGGTGCTTCTTGGGGCAGGTCTTGGGAGAAACATCGGGAGTCTTATTATTCCCGCTTAGAACAGGAACGAAAGGAGAAAATCTTTTCCGGTGCATTGGCGAACTTTTCCGATGAAAGTGATTCGCCAATGGAGGATAAGAAGGAAGAGGAGAATGAGAACACCATTGATAAAGAGTCTGTAGACAAGGATGCCGTTGTGGCGTCTCAGGAATCTCCTGAGGATGAAATATCGGATGTGCCGGGGTTCTTTGCTCAATTTTTCTGTTTGCTCGGTCGTCGCTGGCGTATCTTTTTCCGGGATCGTGCTCAGTTAATTCTTCAGTTGGTGATGATATTGCTGTTCCCGGTGTTGGTTGCCATGTTCACGGATAAGGGTACGGGGCAAATCGTCGGTTTATCTGCTACTCAGGATGTCCAGACTTTGCAAAAGGATATAGAAACTCAGCAACTGAATATGAAAACCGGGTCTGCGGTTTCCGGGATTATTATGTTTGAGGTGATTTTGTTGGGGTTGATGGGTTCCAACAATGCCGCTCGCGAGGTGGCCGGTGAGCGGGCTATCATGGAGAAGGAAAAGTATGCCGGAATGAGGCCTTCTGCATATTTGGCGAGTAAGCTTTCTTACTTGAGTGTCTTGGTTCTGGTTCAGTCTGTGTGGATGTTTGCTTTTGTGGATTTCTTCTGGGATCGAGGGGGCGGTATGACTCATTTGTTGTTCTTGATTCTGGCTAATGCGGCGATGACGTTTGTGTGTTTGGGGATTTCTTCTCTGGCTCGAAGTGCGGATCAGGCTTCTTTGCTGAGTATTTATTTGGTCGGGTTTCAATTGCCATTGTCCGGCGCTGTGCTGGCTCTCCCGGAACAGGTAGAGGGTGTGATAAGGCCCTTTATTTCCGCTTACTGGTCTTGGTCCGGTAGTATTTCTGCATTAAAGCCGGATGTCTATAATGCCGTTAAAAATGTGTTGGATACGGAGTTGTCTCCTGCTTTGATTTGCTATGTCGTTCTCGGATTACATGTGATTTTTGGAATGATTGCTTCTTATGCCGGTATCCGTCGCTCTAGGTGGGATCTTTGATTTAGAGCGTGCATCGGTAGTGTGTTTATGATATCATTTATTTATCACATATTATGGCAAGACGACGCGCTTCAAGAAAGAAAGGTTCTTCATCAACCCCGATGATTGTAGGGGGGGGGATTGTTGCTGTTCTCGTTATCGTTGTAGCAAGCTTTGTTTTTCAAGGTAAGGAGAAAACTCAGGCCGGAACAGATATCCCTCTGGATATTCTGTCAATGAATGCATCCCAGCTTTCCAATAATTATTATTCGTTGGATGGTACCGTAACGGATCGCTTTCCTCGTGGTTCTTCTGAGCTTATTTCTTTTTTGTATAAAGATTCTTCCGGTAAGGAATACATTATTCCCATCTGTGTGCCGGAAGAGGCTAAGGACGGTTTGAAGAATATCGAACGTAATCAACAATATAGAATAGAGTTCCGTGTGGAGGATATCAGTCCTACGGTTCGCGGTGTCTGTGTTGCCAAATCCATACAAATTAATAAATAACCTTTCGTAATATCCATGAAATGCTGTGTTTTCCTGACGCTGGCCTTCGCGTTTCCTGCTATGGGGCAGATGTTGTATAATCCTCCTGCTCCCGACCCCTCTCTTTCCCAGCAGTCTCCCGCCTCTTCTTCCCCACAACCTAATGTTTACCAACCTCATAACCAAAGTGATGCCAAGTCTTTATATGGTAATGAACTTCCTTTCTTGAATCCTCAGGACGGTACGGTAACTATTAATGGGACAACTCTGAACATGGGGAGCTTCAGAGAGATAGAAGCCCGCTTTAATAAATATTTGAGCCAACCAGAGGAGAGTACTGAAGACGCTAAAGAGTATCAGAAGATATTTGCTAAATTGCATGAAACTCTTTCTATGCGCAAGGATAAGCTTTTGGCGGATAATGCCTTGAGACAGGTTGTAGATTTGCTGACGGCCGCCTCAAGTAATCCGTTAGATGGCGGTGTTTCTGATGCCCTTTGCCAAGCTATTTATTCGGCTTGGCAGGCTAAAAGCAATGGGAAGAATAAGGGTAAAATGCTTGAGGCGATGGAAAGGGAAATCCGCAGTAATGCTCAAAAAATGAGTATTATGGAAAGTGGCGTAGAGACGGGAGACGGCTCTTCTTCCAAAAAGAAAGGTGGGAAACAGGGAAATACGAATAATTTGGCCAAGAATAATCCTCGTTACAAGTATTTGGAAAAACGTACGATGGAGATGGAAGCCCGCAAGGTGAAGCTGGAGACAGAGCAAGTACTTACAGTAACTGAGGCAAAGATCGTCTTTCAGTCCACGTTGATTCAATTATTCGCTCAACGGCGATTTGATCATGTTTCCATAGGGTGTGGTGTTTACAGTCGTTTGTTCAATGATGGGGATACGAAATTGCGCTTGGATAAGAAGTCAGACGCTGCCAAGATGTTCAGCGGTACATTAGGAACGCCTCCTACAGTTGCTGTCCTTGATAACCTTTCCCGTGAGCTAGCTCGTGATTCTGACCGACATATGAAAGCGGTGAATAATTTGGTGGATTCCCGACATTATGTGGATGCTCTGGAGAGACTGAATGAGGCATTGTTGATTGGGGAATTCATGCCTGCGGTAAATACGTTCCCGTATGAGAAAAAACAAAAATTGTACGGCTTTAAACGAGACGTAGAAAAATTGTTTGAGTTAATGAACGGGAAGGATTACGAAGAGGCACTTACGCTTATCGAGGAACTCAAGAAGGCTTCTAAAGACTTTAATACGGGTCGAGCAGAAACTGCTATTAGCGCAGCTGTGTTTGCCAGTGACGCAAATATTGCCCAAGGTCAGGAGGCTTTAGCTAAAGGGGATCGTGCTAGATTGGAGGAGTGTTTGAAAAAAGCCATTGAAATCTGGCCCAAAAATCCTCGTTTGCTACCCTTGAGGAACGCCATGATGGCGGCAGGGCAGCAGTCTCATGCGCTGGAGGATTTTAAGCGATTCCATAAGAATAAAAATTATCGCCGAATTTTTGATAATCAACATGAGTTTGCTGTTTTGGTGAAGGATGATCCGGAATTACAGAAGCAATTTATGGAGGATTTGAGTAAGATGTCCGTTATTGAGCGCTCTTTGGGGGCTGCTCGACAGCGTGAAGCTATGCAGGACGTTTATGGCGCATGGGAAGAGCTTAAGCAATTGCGTGACAAAGACTCCGAATTGTTCGTCAATGACCAGGAATTAAATGCTCAGTATTTGGATTTGACGACAAAGGCAAGTAAGTTAGTTGAGTTACTGAATGATGCAGAGAATTGCAGAACTAAGGGAGAAGTTGGATCTGCATTAGGGAAATACATGGAAGCGAAGCGTTTGTATATTCATTCTCATTTTGCCAAGAAGGGTATAGAAAGCCTGTTAAATGAAGTCCTCCCGTTGAAATAGAGTGCCTTGCCGTGAAATGATGTGCTCTGGGGACGGAGTAATTGCTTTTTTTACGAACGTTCATCATTACTTTGGAGCTGATGAAGGCTGTATTCTTGTGTTTAGGCATCTTGGTGGCGCTTTGTGGTGGAGCAGTTGCTCTTCCTGCAGATTGTCGTCAAGTGATTGTGGGGACTGCCGACGGATGGAATAGTTCCCATGTGAAGTTAAGCCTTTTGGAAAAACGGTCAAATGGTTGGGTAATGGTGAAGGGACCTTTCTCGGCACGATTGGGTAAATCCGGATTAGTTTGGGGACGGGGCCTTAGTCGCCCTCCTCAAGATGGTCCGGTAAAAAAAGAAGGAGATTTACGTTCTCCTGCTGGGATTTTTGAGTTGGGTGGCGTGTATGGAACTGTTCCTGTGCCCCAGAAAAAGCGTTCCTTGCCGTATCGGCGTATTACACCTAGGGATATGTGGGTGGATGATCCTTCTTCCTCCTTTTATAATCAACATATTGTGCTAGATCATGATCCCGCCACACCGTGGGAGTTCAAACAGCAGATGAAATTGATGGATTATGCCCACAGCTTGAAATTGTTTATTCGTCACAATGCAGCAGGATCTGGGGGCGCACCGGTGCCGGGTGGTGGCTCATCTATTTTTTTCCACATTTGGCGTAGAGATGGTGCCCTTCCCACTGCAGGCTGTACGGCGATGAGCGAGGAAAACTTGAGAGCCATGATTGCATGGTTGGATCCATCTAAACGTCCTCTATATATTTTACTCCCTTCTAAAGAATACTTGCGGTTGCGTCAGTCTTGGGGATTGCCTTGATAGAAGAATTGTGTCGTGAAAAATGATATTCTACAATGATTGTAATTCTTTGATTTTATTTTCTTTTGTAAATAAAAAAGCCGGCTCTTAAATAGAGAGCCGGCTTTTTGATGATTTAGCGGATGATTTACTTTTCTTCCTGTGTGGCAGTAACTTCCGGTTGGAATAGGGGAGAGGAGGTTTCCTTAACCTCATCCAAAGAAAGTTGTTCTTCTTCCGTGGTTTGGTTCCCTCGGGATGGACGAGGGTGTTCTTGGCGTTCATTGGCACCGCTCACTAATAGATTGCGCCCCATGAATGGTTGATTGTGGAGGATATCTACGGAGCGAACCGCATCTTCCATCTTTTTCATTTCCACAAAGGCGTATCCTTTTGATTTATGGGTGCGAGGATTATAGATAATTTCTACGGAATTAACTTCACCAATGCCTTTGAATACATCCTCCAAATCGCTTTCTGTAGCTTCATAGGAAAGATTCCCCACATAAAGTCGGCGACTTGAAACGGGTTGCTTGGGAGCAGAAGTGCGTTCCTGCTTGTTGCGTGCTATGCGGGTATTGGTTTTAACCGCCTTATTTCTGTTAGCGTTTTTGTTGTTCTTAGAGGGATGAATACCAAAAAGACTCAGAAAACGTTGCCATAAAGAAAGTTTGGCTGGTGCTTCTTTTTTATACCTGGGACGGTAACCGCTGGAATCCCGGCGATCATGGCCATAGGAGCGTCCGCTTTTGTTGTAGCGACGACGGGTGCCTTGACCCTGCCTTCCCTGTGTGTTGTGTTGTGACATATTTATTTAAGTTGATGATTATGTTGCTGTCATGCCGGATTTTCCGCTGTCCGCAGTAAGTTCCATCCAATGGATCTCGGGGATGTTCCGCAACTATGAAAAGTCGGGAGTTGTGTGAATCCCAAGCCCCAATCAACGTCCATGCATGGTCTGAATGGGGCGATCTGGCTAGGCGCATTACCTATCCGGCCACTTGACGCATATACCAATGCATGGGGAA
Source organism: uncultured Akkermansia sp. (assembly GCA_964525305.1). Taxonomy (GTDB): domain Bacteria; phylum Verrucomicrobiota; class Verrucomicrobiia; order Verrucomicrobiales; family Akkermansiaceae; genus Akkermansia. Next base: position 18,040 of record CAZGGR010000004.1, on the reverse strand, counting down.
ATGGATTCTTGCAAGCCGGGATCTCGTCATTCTAGGCTTTCCTGTTCGGGGAAGTAAGAATGTTCATATCTCAATTTTGCGAAATTAGGAATCTTGACAAAAGGATATGGATAAAGCATCCTCTCCAATAAGCAACCTATACGTTATTGAGATGCTGATTCAAAATGCAGACCGTACTACTTACGGGATTAATAAAATTGTTGTTTCTCTTCTTGCGTTTGTTGTCTTTTTGGTTGTTGGTTGGGTGTCTTGTCAATGGATGGGGAGTGGTACGTTTCATATGAAGGCTTTGCTGTTGGCTCCGCTGACCATGTCTTTATTGTTGTACGTTTGCTGTGATCAGTTTGGAGTTTATTTCCGTTGTTTAACCTTAGGTGGTAGTATTCGACGGTTTGTGATAGCGTATGTGTGGTTTGTGTTGTTAAGTTTGCTTGTGTGGTGGTATTGGGATCCTTTTTCTGCGGGTGTATGGGAACAGATTCTGGCGTATGTCCTGACGTTTGTTATCGGGCTTTGTTTGCGTGTCCATCGATTCCGACAAGAGAAAAAGATGGTTGAAGAGGCTCCTACGTTAGTGGTTGGGGTGCCGAGGCATGTAGAGGCTTTCCGAAAGAATCTGGAGAAAGATCATGTAAACTTTAAGAATGCATGGATGGTGATTTCTCCTGAAGAGGTAAATCCGGATAGAGTTAGAGCTTTATTGATTAAAAACTGCATTAGTAAAGTTGTATTACTTCCTGAAGATGTTGATGTTTCGGTGTCTCGTTGCTTGGTGGAGTTATGCGGTAAGATGGGAGTCGATTTTTATGCAAGCATGGCGATAAGTATGCCTTATGTGCATAAAACTTATTTTGGCGTGCTTGGTGGAGCCAGAATGCTGGTATATAAGTCTACGCCGATTCCTTACCTTACCTCTTGGCAGTTGAAAAAGCTCTTGGATTGGGTGGGAGCTTTGACCCTTTTGGTAACAACGTCTCCGTTGTGGGTTTTCGCAGCTGTAGGCATCAAGTTGTCGGATCCGGGTCCTGTTTTTTATCGCCAAAAACGTTCTGGGTTGTATGGCCGCGAGTTTGGTATGTGGAAGTTCCGAACGATGTATAAGGATGCGGATAAAAGGCTGGATGAGGTGAAAGCTAAATATGGCAATGATATGGATGGCCCGATTTTTAAGCTGGAACACGATCCTCGTATTTTTTCTTTTGGGCAATTTTTACGTAAGTTCAGCATTGATGAATTGCCTCAGCTTATCAATGTGTTGAAGGGAGATATGAGTCTGGTCGGGCCTCGTCCTCTTCCGGTTTATGAAACGGCTGCTTTTACAAGCGACGTCCATCGTCGTAGATTGAGTGTATTGCCCGGGGTGACAGGCTATTGGCAAATTGCCGGACGTAGCAACATTCGCGAGTTTGAAAGATTGGTGGAGTTGGATATGGAGTATATTGATAAGTGGTCTTTATGGCTGGATATCAAATTGCTTCTAAAGACTGTTCCGGCTGTGCTTTTTGCTCGGGGGGCTAAATAAATAATAAGCTCTGTTTGTTAAACTGTGGGGGAGTGCGCCCGCGTGAATGTTCATAGCCGTTGTATAGAACAGCTATGAACAAAAATATTTATTGGGGAATAAAGAAATTTGTTGCCGGGCGGTTACTTTAACCTTGAGGTGTGGAAATAGATAGGGCAGAATCAACCCACTATGGATTTAGTTCAGCGAGAAATCTCAAAAGAAACGGTGACTCCGTATTTCATCGAGTATTTCGGTCAAGCGCCGACTCATGTGGCCGCGGCGCCGGGACGTGTGAATCTTATTGGGGAGCACACGGATTACAATAATGGTTTTGTGATGCCTATGGCGCTTGATAATCATTGTGTTGTAGCGGTCGCTCCATCTCCGACTGGTAAACATCGTTTGTGTGGTTCCTTGGGGGACCAAATCCATGAAATAGCTGTAGAGGACGCATTGATCCCCGGTGAGCCCTTTTGGTCCAATTATGTTCGTGGTGTGTTAGCTAATTTGCATAGACGTGGTATAGAAATTGGACCGGTGGATATGTTGATTGATAGTAACGTACCTCGCGGTGGCGGCCTTTCTTCCAGTGCCGCTCTTGAAGTTTCCGTTTGCACGGCATTAGCGGCTTTTGCCGGGGTCGAGATAGATCCAAAGGAAGTTGCCTTAATCGGTCAGGCTGTGGAGCATGAGTTTGTAAATGTCCCTTGTGGTATTATGGATCAGTTCATTTCGGCCAACGGTAAAAAGGGAATGGCTCTCAAGTTGGATTGTGCTTCTCTCGAATATGAATTAGTTCCAATGAATACGGATTCTGTTTCCGTGTTGGTGTTGGATAGTGCTGTAAAGCATTCTTTGGCTGATGGTGCCTATGGTCAACGCCGTAAGCAATGTGAAGAGGCCTCTTCTATCATGGGAGTATCTTCTCTTCGTGAAGCTACACTGGAAATGTTGGAGTCTTTTAAGGAACAGCTTGGTGATGTTCGTTACCGTCGCGCTCGTCACGTGATCGGTGAAAATGCTCGTGTAAGTGCTTTTGCAAACGCTCTTGCTCGTGGGGATTGGGACGAAGCCGGTGTGGCAATGCGTGGCAGTCATGCTTCCTTGAGAGATGATTATGAAGTTTCTTGCGCAGAAGTGGATACATTGGTTTCTCTCTGTGATAGAATACCTTCTGCTTCTTCCATTTATGGTGCACGTATGACCGGTGGTGGTTTTGGTGGCTGTATTGTTGCTCTGGTGAAGTCGGAAGACGTGGAAAAAGTAGCACAGGAACTTTTGGCTGGTTATTGCCAGGAAACAGGTATTGAAACCACTTATCTTGTAACTCGAGCCGGGGAAGGTGCCCGGGTTTTGTATCAAGCTTAATCCATACTGATTATGAGAACACTAGCAACCATATTTGGGGCTTTGGCCCTGATGACATGGGTCGCAGCGGCTCAGGAGGCGGTTACTCCGGCACCTACAGCTGATGCTCAACCCTCCATTGCAGCTCCGGCCGTGATCCCTGCTACGGAAATACAGCCCGCTGCATCCGTTGTAGAAGCTGTACAAGCGAAGTCGACGGCGACAGCTTCGGATTTTCAGGCTGCTCCTCTTTCCATGGTGGAAGTCATTCTCTTCTGCGTGGTTGTTGTAGGCGTGATTGCCTTGGGTATTTGGAAAAGTCGTGATTCGGAAGAATCGGCTGAAGAAAAGAAAGAGCAAGGAGCTTCTGATTACTTCTTGGCCGGTCGTGGGCTGACCTGGTGGTTGGTCGGCTTCTCTTTGATTGCCGCTAATATTTCTACAGAACAGTTTGTAGGGATGTCCGGTAAATCAGCCAACTGGGTAGGTATGGCTATTGCTGGTTATGAATGGCTGGCCGCTATTACCCTGGTGGTTGTGGCATTTTGTTTCTTGCCTAAGTTGTTGAAAGGCGGGGTGTATACGATTCCGGAGTTCTTGGAATATCGTTATAATACACTGGCTCGTTCTTTGATGGCTATTGCCACGCTGTTGATTTTGGTAGGTGTGCCGACTGCTGGTGTGATTTACGCCGGAGCTAAGGTTATCTCTGTATTCTTTACGGGGTATACGGCTATGGGAATTGACTTTGGCAACATTACAGTAGGTTGTGTCATTATTGCTTTCTGCGCTACGGTGTATGTGTTTGTGGGTGGCTTGAAAGCTTGTGCATGGACGGACTTGTTCTGGGGGGCTGCTTTGATTTTAGGCGGTGGCGTAGTTGCTTATTTTGCACTGGTTGAACTCAGCGTGGCTGATCCTCACCACTTGATTCAGTCTGCTTCTGCCAATTCTGGTGCAACGGTTGCCTCGTTAGGTAATTCTTCAGATAGCATCTGGCAGGGTGTAACACGCTTCTTTGAGTTAAACTCAGGGGATGCCGCAAGCGGTGTGAATACTGTTGGTGGTAAGTTGCACATGATTCGTCCGGCTGATGATGCGGAAATACCATGGACGGCTCTTTGCCTAGGGTTGTGGATTCCTAATTTCTTTTACTGGGGGCTTAACCAGTACATTATGCAGCGCACGCTCGCTTCCAAATCTTTGGCTGAAGGTCAGATGGGGATTGTTTTTGCAGCGTTCCTGAAGCTGATTATTCCGTTTGTCGTCGTTGTGCCGGGCATTTTGGCTTACAATCTGTACCGCAATGACCTGAAGGCTCAGGCTGAGGTGAAGTATAATGCAGAAATTGTCAAGACGGTGGATCAGAACATTGTTAAGGGTCGTCCCGTCATTTATAAGCTTACAGATAGTTTCCTCGTGGAAAATGTGGACAAGGGCTGTGCTCATGCCATCCATAATGCGGAGGTAATGAAGGTAAGTTCGGATGTTATGTCCGATTTGAAGAAAGCTTGTGATGATCTGAAGGCTGATGCCGCTAATGATGAAACCACTTTGGCGGAACGTGCTCCGTTTGTCGCAAAGATTGCTTCTCTCAACGATAAAATCATTAAGCCCGCTGTAGAAAATTCAGAAAATTATTATTTGACGGATACGTTGGTGGGCTTTGATTATGATTCCGCTTTTGGCACATTAATACGTAATTTGCTTCCTGGAACGGGATGGACTTGGTTTGTTCTGGCCGCTCTCTTCGGCGCGGTGGTATCTTCTCTGGCTTCCATGCTGAACTCTGCTTCTACCATCTTCACGATGGATATTTATAATAAATTGCGTAAAAATGCTTCCCCGTCAGAGCTTGTTACCATTGGCAAAGTTGGATTGCTGGTATGTGCTGTGATTGCCCTTTGTATAGCTCCATTCTTAGATAGTCCGGCATTTGGGGGTATCTTCAACTTCATTCAGGAGTTCCAGGGCTTCCTGAGTCCGGGCGCCTTGTGTGTGTTCTTGTTTGGCTTCTTTGTTCCCAAGTGCCCGCGTGTGTTCGGTTGGTTGGGTATTGTCATCAATGCGATCCTGTACGGAATCTTGAAGGTCTGGCAGCCGGAAATGGCTTTCCTGAACCGTATGGCCGTGTGCTTTGTGACGGTGGTTATCATCGGCTTTATATTCACAATCGTGAATGCTTCTCGCGGTGGCCAATCCATTGTGCTCCCGGATCGAGGGGTTGTGGCTTTGCAGTCTTCTTCCCGTGCTAAAGTATTCGGGTGGCTGGTTGTTATTGCAACAATTGCCCTGTACATTATTTTCTGGTAATGTAGAAGTAGCTTCAAAGTTGTATTTGAATCCTCCCGGTTTCGAAGCCGGGAGGATTTTTTGCATCCGAAAGAAAGGATGCTGGATACATTTGTACCGCGTTTGTCAAAAAGGTAGACTTTGACTACTAAATACGAGGGCAACAGTAAGGAACAAACTCGGATTTAATCATCTTCCAAAAGCATGCTGCGTAAGGAAGCAAAGAAATCTTTGGTTTCTTCTTCTGTGGCTTCTGCGTTCATAAGATCCTCCCAATCGGAGTATTCCATAAGATGTGGAGGGATTTCGCTCAGGAAAGAAGACCGCTGACAGGGCATCCGATCTCCATAACGCAAGCGTGTCGCGCAGTAGGTTAACATGAGTTTTTCCTGTGCGCGCGTAATGCCTACATAAAGTAAACGGCGTTCTTCATCACAATTGCCGTCTTCCAATGAACGTTTGTGGGGTAGAATCCCTTCTTCCAGCCCTACGAGATATACAATGGGGAACTCCAGCCCTTTGGCCGCATGCATGGTGATGAGGCATACGCCGGGTTTGTTTTCTACATCGTCATCATTATCTTCTTTGTCGAGTGTGACTTGAGCCAGATAATCTTGCAATGTTTTTCCCGGTTGCCAAAAATTGCGAATGGAGGCTTTTACTTCTCCTATAGATATAAGCCTTTTCTGGATTTCAGCCTCCGTTTTGCATAGGCGCGTGACATAGTCACTAAAGCCTGTGTCTTCAATGAGCTGTTCCATAATGTCCCCAAAGTTGTTTTCTTGATCCTGGAAAAGATCAATGTATTTGGTAATGAGTTCATTGAATCCCAAGATACTGTTTCGGGAACGGGTTGATAGGCTTGTCAGAAATTCTTCATCTTGGAGTGCTGCCCAGACACTGTTGCCATGCTCTCTGCTCCAGTCTATGGCCAATCGACTGGTTAGGTCACTAATCCCCCGTGGCGGTGTATTGAGAATGCGTAGCAAATATTCATCTGCTTGCGGATTGTCAATAGTAGCCAGATAAGAGATAAGGTCTTTGACTTCTTTTCGGTCAAAAAAGCTCTGAGCTCCCACCATGCGGTAGGGAATCTTGTGTTCTCGAAGCGTTTGTTCAATGATGCGGCTTTGGGTATTGGCTCGGAACAGAATCGCGAAATCTTCCCATGGCCTGTTTTCTTGCCTGCGGATGTTTTCAATATTTGTAATGATAAACTCTGCTTCTTCTGCGTCTCCAGGCATGGAAATGAGTCGCACGGCCTCTCCCCCTCCTTTGTGGGCGCGTAGGGTCTTTTCTCTGCGTCCTAGATTGTGGCGGATCAGGGCGTTGGCTGTATCCAAAATCGGTGCTGTACAGCGGTAATTTTCTTCCAGTTTAATGATGGATGGATTAGGAAAAAAACGCTCAAACTCTAGGATATTGCTAATTTGAGCCCCTCGCCAGCCATAAATGGATTGGTCATCATCTCCTACCACGCAAACGTTGTGTTCCGGTCCCACCAGATGTCCCAATAAACTCATTTGAAGGCTGTTGGTATCTTGAAACTCGTCTACAGTAATATAGCGGAAACGCTGTTGCCAGGCTTGCCTGATATCCGGATGTTCTTTCAACAATTTATCCGCTAAAATCAATAAATCGTCAAAGTCTACGGAGTTTTGTGCCTGTATTTCTCGTTGGTAAGAGGCGATGATATGCGCCGTTAGATTGTCCTCAATGGAATCAATTCCCAGTCCACTGTTTTTCATGCGGCTCATGGCAGAAAGCACGTCTTTTGGCGTGATTTTCTCCTTAATGCCGCCATGGCGTATGATTAAACGTCGAATTAAGCCGCTTTGCTCTGAACCGCTGTAAATAGTAAAGTTTGTTTTATAGCCCAAACGCCCGATGTCTTCCCGAAGGATGCGCACGCACAGAGAGTGAAATGTGCTGACCATGATCTGCCGCGCCGCTTTGCGTTCCACCATTTGGCTGACTCGTTCCCTCATTTCTAGTGCGGCCTTGTTTGTGAAGGTGACGGCTAGAATGCTTTTGGGGTTGATGCCTTTGTCCACCATGTGAGCAATACGACAGGTGACGGTACGTGTCTTGCCTGTTCCTGCTCCGGCTAGTATCAGAACAGGTCCTTGCAGCGTTTGTACGGCTTTTTTTTGTGCCGCATTCAGGCTATCCATGGAAAAGGATTTGGCCATTTATACGTCAAAATGAATGTCTTTGAGGTTGGGGTGTCCGGCTATTAGCTGGGAAATATTCATACGTGTACTGCCTTCCAGCTGTACATCTGTAACCAGTAATCCGCCCTTGCCACAGGCAATCAGTAAGCCCTGCTCTCCGGCAGAGAGTACTTGCCCGGGCTTGCCCGTTGCATTTGGAATGATGGAAAAGCCGGGGAAGATTTTCATGTTACGAACACGGTTTTTACGATTCCAATAGTTGGTGAAAGTCCCCGGCCATGGGTCATAGGCTCGTATCATACGGCCAATGTCTTCTGCTGATTGCGTCCAGTCAATCTTTCCGTCCGCTCTCAGAAGTTTGGGGGCATATGTTGATAAAATTTCTTGTTGTGGAATGCGTGTTGCTGTCCCTTTTTCAATGGAGAAGACAACGGGGAGTAAAACGTCTGGTGTCATTTGTGCCAACTTATCATGTAGCCCACCTCCGGTTTCAGTGCCGTTCAGGGGCGTGCTGATTTGGGCGATGATGTCTCCGGCGTCTAGTTTTTTGACAATGTGCATGATGGTGATGCCCGTTTCGGCATCGCCCGATTTAATGGCGGCTTGAATGCAGGCCGCTCCACGGTGGCGTGGTAGTAGAGAGGCGTGGGCATTGATGCATCCCATGGGGGCCATGTCGATAACCTCTTGGGTTAGAATCTGACCATAGGCCATGACAACAATGAGTTCCGGATTCAACCTTTTGAGGCTGTTTAGTGCATCTGATGTCCGTAGGGAATGAGGTTGGAGTACGGGAATCCCTGCTTCTTGGGCGATGTTTTTGATGGCCGGTGCCGTCAGTATTTGGTGTCTGCCTACGGGACGATCCGGTTGCGTAACGAGGCCGACCAGATCCGAGTGACGGATCAGGCTACAGAAAGCGGGAATGGCAATGTCGCCTGTGCCCATGAAGACGATGCGCATGGCTGGAAGCTTGCCTTGCCGGATTGCATAGGTCAATGTTAATCCGGCTTTGGAAAAGGAATAATAGCCTTCTGAGGGCGTTTTGGGCGTTTATGGGAAGATAAAGGGATGTAGTTATCCGGCAATAAGTACGTTTGTGCAGTTTGATGAAAAGAAGTTCTTCCTGATGCAGCGAGATATTGGTATATCCTTTTGTATGGAGCAGGGGAGCTTGCCTCGCATATTAATTTTAACCGCAGGATATGGGGATGGACACAATTCTGCCGCAAGAGGAATTGAGGCCGCTCTTGTAGGACGAGCGGAGGTCCGTGTGGTGGATTTATGTGCAACGGCGATGCCAAGATTGTTTCGGTTAACGCGGGATGCTTATTTGTTGATGATTTCACGGATGCCGTGGTTGTGGAAGCTGGTATATTCGTGGACCGATAAGCGTAATCTGGCAGAACATCCTCTTAAGTGCCTCGCTCCTGTGGCGAATTCATTGGAATGTTTGCTGGAGGAATGGCAGCCTCAGGCCGTGATTTGTACATATATGCTGTATCCTTATATGTTGGATTCTTTCATGCAGCGTACCGGCAAATTAATCCCCTACATCACCGTTGTGACGGATTCTTTTGTCATTAATAAAACCTGGGTTTGTTCTGATTCTCGATTCTGGGCGGTGACGGATTGCTGGACTCAGAAAATGATGGAAAAGCAGGGAATATCTCAAGATAAGTTATGTGTGACGGGGTTTCCTATCCATCCTGTGATGAAAAAAATGGCCAATCATAAACCGCCTCTTTTGTCAGGGAAAGGGGGACAGCCTTTCCGTGTACTGTATTTTGCTCAGCGTTCTGCTCGATTGGCGTTAGCAGAGTTGGAAGGCATGCTGGAGAATATTTCTTTTCTCCATGTAACCTGTATTTTGGGACGTCACTTCAGACGTATTTACCCTCATATTCAGCACTTGCGTGCCAAATATGGCCGCAGGTTAACGATCCGTGGTTGGTCGCACCGAATCCCTTTTTATCTTGCAGACGTTCATGTGGTGGTTGGTAAGGCCGGCGGGGCTGCTGTACATGAGGCTTTGGGGGCTGCTCGCCCCATGTTGGTAAACTTTTTTCTCTCCGGTCAGGAGGAGGGTAATGTGCGTTTGCTGGAAAAATTGGGCGGTGGATGGTATGTGCCGGATGTGCCTGCGTTGGTTGCTTCATTGCAGGGGATGATGGCGGACGGTGGCGCTCAATGGAGGCAGATGCATGAAAATCTGTTGAATGCCGGGATGAACCGCGGTAGTGATCAAATTGCGGATTTGACCTTGAAACTGATTCTTGAACGTAATACTAACTGATTCCCGTGACTTATTTGCTGATTGATAACTCAAACACGCGTACCAAGTTTGTACTTTCTTCTCCGGATGCTTTATTGCGAGAACGTTACATAATTCCCACCCGTGAGGTGTGTGAAGAGGTGCTCAATGAGGTGTTGGGTAATGTCCGCTATGATGCCGTTGCCGTGTGTTCTGTTGTGCCGCGTGTTGCGGAGGTTTTGAAAGGCTGGGTATCTGCTCCTTGCCATTTCCTTTCTTGTGATTCTCTGTTGAATGTAGGAATTGATTATCCCCATCCGTATCAAATTGGAGCTGACAGATTGGCTAATGCTGTGGGGGCTGTGGCTTATTACGGGGCTCCTTGTGTGGTTGTGGATTTTGGAACGGCTGTCACTTTTGATGTGATCGGTCTCCAATGTACCTATATGGGCGGTGTGATTGCTCCCGGTCTTGCCAGTATGGGGGATTATTTGGCTCGCAATACCGCTTTGCTCCCTGCCATTGATCCCAGGGAACCGGCTCATGTTATCGGAACCAGTACGGTGGAAGCTATGCAAGCCGGAGCCGTGTACGGATACCGTGGATTAGTAAAAGAAATCCTGATGCGGCTGGAGGAGGAGTTGGGGGTTCACCCCGTTGTTGTGGCTACCGGTGGTGATGCGTCTCTGATTGCCAAAGGAGTAGACCGCATTGACCATGTAGATCCTGATATCACCTTGAACGGGTTGAGAATCGTGGCTTCATTAAACCTGTGAACTCCTCGGGAATCTGTCCGTTTAACTTTGCTGTTTACAGCATTTGACGGGGGATGACATATAAAAACTTACAAATAGGTGTTGCAAATGCTATATACCCTATGTACTATCAGTGAACCTTAACAATAAATATCATGTCTGACATC
>CAZGGR010000004.1:0-7447 GCA_964525305.1 uncultured Akkermansia sp. | reverse complement strand
ATCAAAGAAAAAGTAAAAAGCATCATCGTTGAACAACTTGGCGTTGAAGCTGATAAAGTGACCGATAGTGCTCAGTTTATCGAAGATCTCGGAGCTGACTCACTGGATACCGTTGAACTCGTGATGGCTTTCGAAGAAAACTTTGACATTGAAGTGCCTGACGAAGAAGCTGAAAAGCTTCGCTCTGTTGCTGACGTTGTAGCTTACATCGAAAAGGTTCAGGGTTAAGTTGAACTGTTAAAAATCCTTTATTTCAAAAGCGGCTTCCCTGTCAAAAGGCAAGGAAGTCGCTTTTGTATGAAAATCTATTCAGTTTTTTCTTCATGAGTGAGCTGCCCTCCTTTTCTCGGGATGATATTCGCTATGCGGCAGAAATGACCCGGGTGATATATGAGCCGGATCGGCGTATTGACACTTTTGGCGATACAAGATTCAATTTTATTCTTCTCAGCGAACTGATGGATGAAATTGACGTTGTTCGCTTGCGTAGCGGTTGGGTCGAAGCGGAAAAACCAAAGATTATTCGCCCCTCTGTATATAATGAAATCAGTACGGAGGGCTTTTCTGGAGAGGCAAAACGTTTTTTTGACTGGCTTTCCAAAAATGGTCCGGGCTTTTTAACTCTGTTGGAATACGGGTTTAGCTTTAAGAGGTCGGAAGTGAAAGAGGAGATTTTGCATGAACCTCTTGAGTCCGTTCGAGGTCGTTTATTGGATCAGGTGCGGAATGGAGAGGATTCATTCATGGCTCTTATAGAGGGGGTGGATGACGCATGGGAGGTCTCTCTCTTGAAATTCACTGTGGAAATGATACAAAAATCCCATGAGATCAACATTTTTGATTTCAAGCGTAAAGGGCTTCTTTAGCCTGATAGCGGCCGTTTTATGGGGAGGGCTCGTTTTTGCTGACGGAGAAAATTATTCTCTGTGGCCTCAGCGTCCGGAAGCTCTGGCAGAAGCTCGTCGGTTGATAGATGCCGGTAACGTTCAGCAAGCATTGGATTTATTGCAGCCTCTGACAAAACAAGGCGGGGTGGTAGAGAAAGAGGCTAAGTCTCTGATCGGAAAACTTCGCATCCGTCAGTTGCTGGATCCCAACGCCCCGGACGTGAAGAATTATACCGTGCGAAAAGGTGATTCTTGGATACGGATGGTCAGAAAACTGAATTGTACTCAGGCCTTGGTGGTTCACCTGAACGGCTTGATGGATGTTCCTTCTCTTCATGTCGGAGATGTGTTTAAGTTCCGCTCTTTAGATTTTCATGTGGTCGTGAACGTTCCGGAAAAGGAAATATGCCTTTATGACGGGACGGATTTTGTTAAGGGATACCCTATTCTTTCTATAAAGGACGGAGGGAAAAAGAATGTGGAAACATCCGTAAAGGATGAACAGGCTTCTGTGTCCATCTATAGCAGGCAGTTTCCTTCTGCGGATAAAACGCTGGTGTTGGCGGCTGGAGGTTATGTAATTGATGTCGCTAATGGTTCGCCTCGTTCTTCAGGGTTTTATTTAAGCCGGCAGGATTGCAATGAACTGGCTATGTTGCTCAGACCGGGTACAAAGGTGATTATTCTGAGGGAGAAAGGTGGTGCATCGTGAGGCTGGTGATCCAACGTGTTAGTAAGGCTGCTGTTCATATCGATGGGGCTTGTGTGGGGAACGTTGATGCCGGTCTGCTGATTTTGGCGGGAATAGAAGAAGCAGATACCGAAGAGGATGTGCGTTGGCTCGCTAATAAGGTAGCCTCTATGCGTATTTTTGCTGACGCTGATGGCAAGATGAATCTTTCCGTTAGAGAAATCGCTGGAAGTGTGTTGGTTGTGAGTCAGTTTACATTGCATGCGTCCACTCGCAAAGGAAACAGACCTTCTTTCATCCGCGCCGCAAGACCGGAACAGGCTGTCCCTCTGTATGAACTGTTTAAAAAGGAATTGACCATGTTGTTGGATGGTAGGGTTGAGTGCGGTAAATTCGGTGCAGATATGCAGGTTTCTTTGATTAATGATGGCCCGGTAACTATTTTCATGGATTCGAGAAATAGAGAGTGATGGCAAGGCTTTCCCTGAGAGTTTTTTTCTCTATCTTTGTATGAATACGAAAAAAACGCCTAAACCTGTAAAGAGATTTCCTATTGCTCTATAGCCGGAGCTCTGACCGTGTCATCACCTTGCGGGTATGCCGTCTGCCCATGTAGTCGTTGGTGCAGTCGATGACGGTTGCTCCGTCCGCACTTTCAAAACGCACCGGACGGTTCTCCGCATTGTAGGTGACGTTCCAAATCCCCGTCTCGGTCTTGATGCACGTCTGGTTCCCGTCCGCATCATAGGTCGGGATAAAAGTCTCTTCTTCCCCGTCCCCTTGCCGGATGGCGATGTATTGGTTGAGTGGGTTCGCCGTGTAGGCGGTGGCTTCTTCGGCGTCTTCCTGTGCGGTTTTGCGGTTTCCGATGTTGTCGTAACTGTAGCCGTATGCCTTTCCGTTCACCGTTGCAGCCGTCAGTTCGCTTCGGCTGTTGTAGGTAAAGCTGTCGTTGACGGTATTCCCCTGGCGAGCCGTGCGCCGTGTGACGGGCCTTGCCAGGCTATCGTAAGCGTATTCCCTTTCCACAACTCTTGTGGCACCGCGTTTGTAGACCATGGTAGCGACCAGATCTCGCTTTTCCTCATAGCCCCATTCCAGCGTCATGCCGTTGGGCATGGCCATCACGGAGGGCAAGCCGCTTTTTTTCCATGTACTGCCAGGTGAAGGTCTGGGGCGTGCTTCCCTGCAGGAACCCGGCCGTGGCGATGCGTCCGTCTTCCCCGTAGCCGATGCTTACGGTGTGCTGCGCCGCGCGTAGATGTAGCCTGTGCTGCGCCCGAGGGCGTCTTTTTTCTCGGTGATGAGGTGGGTGTGGTTGCCCACTCGCAGGCAGTCGGTTTCGAGCTCCCCAAAGGCATCGTAGCCGAGGGTTCGCGTTCCGGCGGCATCCGTGATTTGCGTCAGATTCCCCAAATGGTCGTAGGCGAAGCTCTGGCCGGGCGTGGCGTCCGAGTAGCTGATTCCCGCCAGCAAATTCCGATGGATAAGGCAGGATGGATGTTTGCACATCTTCATATAGCAAATGCTCCTTCCAGCTTATACCGGAAGGAACATTGTATAAATAACAAGGAATTTTTGCTCTATGATAATTCAAATTATTACCAAATACAGAAAGAGTTAATTTATAGGCCCTTCTATACTTTTCAATTCCAATATATTTTTTTGGGAATCAAAATCAAATATTCCTTTAAATTCTAAATAAATAATATCAGAAGGATCGGGGAATTCTTTAGAAGAACACGCTATCGAATAATCAGATACTAGTTGCCCATTTTTCAATTTAAGCAATGTTCCATTTACAAAACGAATAGGATAATATTTCATGTTTCGACATTTATCCATGAACAATTCATAATTATTTTTTTCAGTTACAGAAATAAACTCCAATTGATTATTTTTTCTTGTAACAACAAAAACAACCGATTCTCTCTTAATAGAACATACTAGAATAACTCTATTTTTGTATTCAATAATGTATGGAGAATCTATATATTCTCCTGGAATATCTTTTTCTAGGCCATGAATTTTAACATAATATTTTTCCATATTGAACTACTAGATGATTTTTCTAATATTTGAACATCATCAACAATGGAACTATCATGATTTTTATTATGTTCTACAACCGTTTTAAGATTATATTGACAGTTTGATGTACTAAAAAATAGTATTAAAGATAATATGTATAATTTCATATAATTATTATATTATTTGTTATGCTGCTTATCCCAAATTTCTTTACCTTTTTTTGAATAGTTTCATGAGAAACTTTATCGCTATCAAATTTTTCTGCAGTCCCAGGATATACGTAAATAGTAAAACCTTCCTTACATTTTACCCCTCCCCTTCTAGGATCCGGATTTCCTCCTAATTCCTTTACTAATTTCATAGAATCTTCCCCTTTAGAATAAGGGTTATAATCTGCAAGAATAGCGTGAATAATTAAAAGATCACCATTTGGCATCTCTTTTTAGTAATTGTTGCATAATCACCGGCCTTAGCACCTTTTTTTTCTATCCTCTTTATTAAAAACAAGATATGGAATTACTTCTGAATTTACATATCTACGAGGGTCTGTTTTCTTTTTCCGGGGATCGAATAATGCTGTAACTGATACATAATAACCTGGAGCAGGATCATTTTTCCCTTGAATAACATCAGGACTAACAATACCGTAATTAGCTTTTCCTATTCCTCCATTTCTATTATCATCTAATCCTAAATTTATTATAATGAAAATCATCAAATAAAAAAGAACTAAACATTATTCATATTCGTTTAGCTTCTACCGATCTCGAATAAATTAATCTCACTTCTTTCGCATGAGAATCGAATAATATTACTATTTCTCCAATCTTATTACTGTAATCATATCCTTTCACAATCATCTTGATATTAAAACTATCTATATCATAGACTGAAATAATCTTACGAAAACTGCGATTTTGAGTTGGTGGGATATCCCCAAAATCAGACCAAAGGGCTATTGATAAATTAGTATCATCGCGGCTTATATTCATATACTCTAAACCATCTGTTGTCTGCCATGTCCCGTAAATCCATTTCGGCATTTTGGAAGCGTTAAAGTCAACGATATATTGATGAGATTGGTTAATTTGTACTGGAAATGTCTTTTTATAAATGTCACAATCCGAAAAATCTACTATAAGAGTTTCATTTTTTAAATGTTGAAAAATTGAGAATTTAATATTTGTCCAACTGCTACGCATCCAAAAAGACAAGTATTCATCACTTAATTTAATTGGAATTAACACACATTTTTCATCTCTTAATATATCAAATATATCAATACTAATTGATTTTCTGTTTCTTTTTATTTCAAGACAATAATCTAGAAAAATAGAAAAATTCCACTTGCCAAGATACTTTTCCCACAATTCAGGACAAATATTAATCTTCATATTAACTAATTATGTTTATTTTTCCAAAATTCATCGAACCCATTTGGTTTTGATATAGTTTTCTCATTAGGATCTTTCATGAGGACTCTATCAGGGTTATTAGGATCAGGTTTCATTTTTTTAATTCGTTGGGAGTTCCTGCCGGAGATCCGGCAAGATTTCTTTCGCCTTTGTTTCGACTTCCTCCAAAACCTCGACGAGAAAAACAAAGTTTTCTAACGCAAGCTTTGAGAGGAGTTCTTATAAGGAAAAACGAATTTCGCCCACCTTCAATAATTAAATCTGAATTTTTTAAAATAACAGTTATCTTTTCCACTTTATGATTGGCTGGGTTAGAATTAAACTTTTTCAACAAATCCCACATATGAATTAAATCACCTATTTTTTGCAAAATAGGATCAAATCCAGCACGAACTTCATCAATAGTTTTATTATTTTTGTTTATTACATTACAAATTTCATCTTCGCTCAACCCCTTATTATCATTCACATGAATTGGAGAATTTCCTGCAAAGGCATACAAATTCCAGCCACCTTGTTCCGCAATAGGATCTCGATTAATCCATCTACCATCTGCGGGGTTGTAGTGGCGGTAGTTGTAGTAGATCAGGGCAAGTTCTTCATCGGCGTATTCACTACTCCATGTGAATGGCTGGGTGACGTCGCCGGTGGCTTCTCCGTAAGAACAGTTAAATGTATTTTTATCATTATAAAAACTGTTGTTATATCTTACAAAGATGTATTTATTATTTTTTTGTTAGTTTATTATATCTTGTTTTTTTAGTAAAAGAGAATTTAGTTTGCGGAAATAATAGTTGTGAGCGTTAAAAAATATATCGTGTGGTTTCATTTTGTTTAAAAAATCTGCACATTTTTTTAAATTATAACAAGCATTTTCGTAAATATATAATATTAGCTCAGGAGTATAAGAATCAATAGGGCATACAGGGTAAGTAGATAGACCGTCAAAGTATCCCATTGGCGTAAGATCAAGAGGTATATCATCAGAAGTTGAATCTATAATGTCATCCATTTCTGAATCTGAATAAATATTTATTTTTATGGATGTATTATTTTTGATTTTTTTATTAATTGAACAATTGAAATTGTCTTCTTCATTCATAAGTAATATCATATTAATTAATATGGCCTCCATTTCGGTAGAGCGATGAATCTTGTGAGATGATACAGCTAGAAGATAATTAATTGTTATATCTTCTAAAAAAAATATAGATTTTCTTTTAATATTTTTTTGCGAATTGCCAGCTAGAATGGTAAATAGAGTTGGTGGTAATTCTGAAGTGCTATATCCTACTATTAATCCCATGTACAATGACAGAGTATCATTATAAAATTGTACTATTGATAATCCTGTGTTTGTTTTAGTTTCGCTTTCTTGAGTATGAAAAAAAGATTTTGCAAATCCTATATTATTAGAAACAGTGATTATCCATATTATTGATAAGTAGAATATAATTTTAGTGATGCTCATTTTTTACATGATTTATTTTTAAGTTTAGAAGCAGTTTCTTTTAAAAGATGTTTTAAGTGAATAGTATACCTATTTATTTCTGCTCTACCTGCGATTTTTAAGTTAATAAAGTGGTTAATTCTGTTTACGCTTGATACGGGGTTCATGAAATATTTTATTTTACCATTATTGTCAGTTTTGCAACAACAATATTCTAACTTGACACTTAATTTTGTTTTTTCCAATATATATGCAGTCGAT
The DNA here is from genome assembly GCA_964525305.1 of uncultured Akkermansia sp. Taxonomy (GTDB): domain Bacteria; phylum Verrucomicrobiota; class Verrucomicrobiia; order Verrucomicrobiales; family Akkermansiaceae; genus Akkermansia. The sequence continues at coordinate 712 of CAZGGR010000004.1, read as the reverse complement.
CTAGTATTTTGTGCTATTATAGAAAGATTTTTCGTAAACCAATTATCGTTGATAATTTTTCTAGCTGATTCAATAATTTGTCTGCCGTCTATTTTCCGTTCTAATATACTTTTTGTTGTATCTTGAAGCTTTTCTTTAAAAGTTCCAATAATAACACTTTGAGGGTCAGATATTTCATACTCCTCTCCTCCAATGGTATTTGTTAATGTAAAAGATAATTTGTCATACCACCTTAAATGTTTTTTATCACATACCCAGTTTTTTAATCCAAGATAATCCCATCTGTTCACTCCGTTATTATTTACAAAGGCATACAAATTCCACCCACCTTGTTCCTCGATGGGATCTCTGCTGATCCACCTTCCGTCGTGCGGATTGAGATGCCGGTAGTTGTAGTAGACAAGCCCCAGTTCCTCGTCGTTGTATTCACTGCTCCATGCTAATGGCTGGGTGACGTCGCCGGTGGCGGAGGCTTCTCCGTAGGGTGTGTAGGTGTAGGCGGTGCGCAGGTAGCCCGCTTTGCCAAAAACTTCTGTGATGTTTTTTGTCAAGTCCCAGCCGTAGGCGTACCAAGTGCTGTCTTTGCGGATGGCGAGCGGGCGCGTGGCCTCAGGCTGGGTCGGATCCCAGAACAAGAACCAGCGGAACACTCCGCTTACCGCATCAATCGCCGCGATTTGCAGATAGCCTCTGTAAATATAGCGCAAGTAGT
>CAZGGR010000003.1:133919-207022 GCA_964525305.1 uncultured Akkermansia sp. | reverse complement strand
TCCCATACGTTAACCTGTCAATAAAAAAATCATCATTCGTGAAAAAATAGGACGAAATGGGGTAGAAAATAGGATGACAAGCTAAAAATAGCATACTTATAGCGATTTTTTCATGAAGCTCGGAAAATCGTGACAATAAAAAACTCCCGATAACCAAAAGCGGTATCGGGAGTTTTTGCAGAGCGCTTAATAAGGGTGAACTTTTGCTTTAGAAGCAGAGTCCATCTTTAGCATTAGCTCGCATAAAGTCACGGTTGAGGCGAGCAATATTATCTACGCTGATCCCTTTCGGGCATGCGGCTTCACATTCGTATTGGTTGGTGCAGTTACCAAAGCCTTCTGCCTCCATCTGTTTCATCATGGCAAGCACACGTTTGGAACGTTCAGGCTGCCCTTGCGGCAACAGATTAAGATGTGCAATTTTAGCAGAGGTGAATAGCATAGCAGACGCATTTTTGCAGGATGCTACGCAAGCTCCACAACCAATGCAGGCGGCCGCATCGAATGCGGCATCTGCTTTAACCTTTTCCACGGCAATGTTGTTTGCATTCGGAGCGGATCCGGTTCGTACGTCAATATAACCGCCTGCTGCAATGATGCGGTCCAGGGCTGAACGATCCACCATGAGGTCCCGAAGAATCGGGAATGCCTTGGCGCGGAAGGGTTCGATCCAGACTGTGTCGCCATCTTTGAACTTGCGCATATGCAGTTGGCAGGTTGTTACCTGTCGTTCCGGCCCATGAGGAATACCGTTAATGGTCAAAGAGCACATACCGCAGATACCTTCGCGGCAGTCGTGGTCAAAGTGGATGGGTTCTTTGCCTTCTTTGACCAACTCTTCATTGACAATGTCCAACATTTCCAGGAAGGAGGCGTCTACCGGAATGTTTTTGGCAGCATAGGTCTCGATGCGGCCTTTGGCATCGCGGTTTTCTTGACGCCAGACCTTGAGAGTGAGATTGAGTGTTTTAGCCATGTTAGAATCTTTCTTTTAAGTGTTAATATATTGGCTATTTTTACTTGTAGCTTCGGATGGCGAGATGAATGTTCTCAAAGGTCAGAGGTTCTTTGTGGAGAACGGGCAGTTCATCCACTCCTTTGTATTCCCATGCGGCTACATAGGCGTATTCTTCGTCATTGCGTTTAGCTTCGCCGTCCGGCAGTTGATATTCCACTCGGAAGTGGGCACCACATGATTCCTGACGATTCAGAGCATCATAGCAAAGCAGTTGTGCAAATTCCAAGAAGTCGGCTACACGGCATGCTTTTTCTAGTTCTGCATTAATGCCGTCTGCGGTTCCGGTTACGCGGACATTTTCCCAGAATTCCTTGCGGAGCTGGGGAATGCGTTCAATTGCGTTCATCAGGCTTTCTTCCGTCCGTGCCATGCCGCAGTCATCCCACATGATGAGTCCCAGTTCACGGTGGAAAGAATCCACGGTCTTGGTCCCCTTCACATTGAGGAGCTTGTTAATGCGTTCTTTCACTTCGTCTTCTGCTGCCTTGAACTCCGGAGAAGCAGTTGTAACGGCTCCGGGTTTGGTTGTTGTCAGGTAAGCAGGCAATGTCGCAGGAATGACAAAATAGCCATCGGATAACCCTTGCATCAAAGCTGATGCTCCAAGACGGTTTGCTCCATGGTCGGAGAAGTTAGCTTCTCCGAGTACGTGCAGACCTTTGACGTTAGACATGAGGTTGTAGTCCACCCACAGACCGCCCATGGTGTAGTGGGATGCCGGATAGATCATCATGGGCGTTTCATGAGGATCATCATCCGTGATTTCCTGATACATGTCGAACAGGTTACCATATTGTCCGTCAATCCATTCGCGTCCCATGCGCTTGATTTCGTCTGCAAAGTCTAGGAACACACCTTTACCGGTAATGGCTACGCCGCGTCCATCGTCACAAGCTTCTTTGGCGGCTCGTGAAGAAATATCTCGCGGAGCTAAATTACCAAAGGACGGATATTTGCGTTCCAGATAGTAGTCGCGTTCTTCTTCTGGAACATCAGATGGCTTGATTTCCTTTTTACGAATCTTTTCCGCTGTTTCCCGGGACTTGGGTACCCAAATACGACCGCTGTTGCGGAGGGATTCGGACATGAGCGTCAGTTTGGATTGGTAATCGCCTTTAACAGGAATGCAAGTGGGGTGAATCTGCGTGAAACAGGGGTTGGCGAAGAATGCTCCACGCTTGTAGGCCTTGTAGGCTGCTGTGACATTGCATCCCATAGCGTTAGTAGACAAGAAGAAGACGTTGCCATACCCACCGGTGCAGAGCAGAACGGTGTCACCTGCATAGGACTTAATTTCGCCGGTAACCAGGTTGCGTGTGACAATGCCTTTGGCTTCACCGTCTACTAGGACGAGATCCATCATTTCATGGCGGGAGAACATTTCAATGTGTCCTTTGGCCACTTCTTTTTCCAAGGCTTGGTAGGCTCCAAGCAGAAGCTGTTGCCCCGTCTGTCCTCGAGCGTAGAATGTTCGCTTAAGCTGTGCTCCTCCGAAGGAACGGTTGTCCAGCAAGCCTCCGTATTCACGACCAAAGGGAACGCCTTGTGCTACGCATTGGTCAATGATGTTGGAGGATACTTCTGCAAGGCGGTAGACATTGGCTTCTCGTGCTCGGAAGTCGCCTCCCTTGACGGTGTCATAGAATAGACGATAAACGGAGTCGCCGTCGTTTTGGTAGTTTTTGGCTGCGTTAATACCGCCCTGAGCCGCAATAGAGTGGGCACGGCGAGGACTGTCTTGGTAGCAGAAACATTTGACATTATAACCAAGTTCAGCAAGCGTGGCTGCTGCAGAGGCTCCGGCTAAACCGGAACCAACCACGAGTACCGTATATTTGCGCTTGTTGTTTGGGTTGATCAGTTTGGATTCAAGCTTGTACTTGGACCATTTGTCCTGAATCGGGCCGGAAGGAATCTTGGCATCCGGCATCCAGTCGCTTACGGGGAAATTAATCATGTCTTTGAGAGGAGTTGATGGTTATTTGATGATACCCAGAAGTACAGAAACCGGCACGGAGATGAAGCCAAGGCAAATCACGGCTCCATAGGCAATGGCGATAAAATTATAAACGGGCCGGATTTTGCGAGAGTCAAGACCTACCGTCTGGAAGATAGACTGCACACCGTGACGCAGGTGACTGAATAACATCAGTACCGCCAAGATGTAGAAAGCGGAGCACCATACATTGGAAAATCCGGTTACAATCATCTTGTACACGTCAAAGGTTTCCACCGTGCCGTCGGAAATAAAGGTAGAGAACAGCTCAGGATCATAGCCTACACGTAAAGTATACTGGTACAGGTGATAAACCAAAAATACTAAGACGGTCAGCCCTGTATAGATCATATAGCGAGAAGAAAGGGTCGCTTTGATCGTATTTTTGAATACATATGGTTCGCGGGCGGCACTGTTTTCCAACTTCAATTGGATCGTTAACCACACATGGATAAGGAAAATTACCGCTAGCCCAATACGGATGCCCCAAAGAGCGGCTTCCGGCATGGAGTGCAGTCCATGTGCGTAAGTGTTAATCCATTCAGGTCCTCCAAAAATGAGAAGGTTTCCTGCCAAATGTCCCGCAAGGAACAAGACCAAACATAATCCAGTCAGTGCCACAATAATTTTGCGGCCGATGGAGGATGTTACGAATCTGCATATGGTTTTTGCTAGTGCATTCATAGGCGCTCTAATGAAATAAATGCGTCTTCGTAAAATGCCTGTTTCAACAGCAGATGGCAAGCCTCTAGTTGGCTATACGAATGCTTTTTGATGTTAAAATGCCGGAGAAAGTTGTTGGAGCTTGTTTAATTTGGAATGGTTCTTATTTATGCTTGTTCCTGCTTGACGAGGCTTTCTGTATGGGCGTATTGTTTGTTTATGAAGAGGAGTAAAAAAGAGGTACTGGATGCGGATTTTGCTGCCGCTCGTGCAGGGGTGTTGGATGTCGCTGCTTTTTTGGATAGGGTGGATCGTGGGGATGGAGAAGCGGATTTCCGTTATGATGCCCTCATGGAGGCGTTGCCTCTTTTATTGTCTGTTTCCGGAGGTGGACGGGTCCGAGCTATTTTGGAGGCTCTTTCTTACCGAGATGCCGTTATACCGGATGAAGCCGTAACTAAGGCTGCTTGCGGGGCTCCTAATTTAAGCAGATAAAGATCATGAGTTTTATAGAACCGCATATACATATGGTGTGCCGAACCACGGATGAATATCGGGCCATGGCACAAGCTGGTTGCTTAGCTGTAGGGGAACCTGCTTTCTGGGCTGGATATGATCGTTCTTCGGTGGATGGTTTCCGGGATTACTTTATCCAGTTGACGGAATGTGAGCCTGCTCGGGCTGCTAAGTTCGGTATAGATCATTATACGTGGTTGTGTATCAATCCTAAAGAAGCTCAGGATATCGTGTTTGCCCGTGAGGTGATGCAGCTGATCCCGGAGTTCATCACACGTCCGAATGTTCTTGGCATTGGCGAGATCGGGTTGAATAGAAATACGTCTCGGGAATTACTTATCTTTGAAGAACATTTGGATTTGGCGATAAGGCTTGATCAATTGGTTTTAATTCATACTCCTCATTTGGAGGATAAGCTGAAAGGGACTAAGATGATCCTTGCAGCATTGAAAAATCGCCCGGAGTTGAGCCCGGATCGTGTATTGGTAGACCACTGTGAGGAACATACTTTCCCGCTGGTGAAGGATGCTGGTTATTGGGCTGGGCTGACTCTTTATCCTACTAGTAAGCTGAATCCCAAGCGGGCATCAGATATTTTGGAATTGTATGGTTCAGAACGTGTGTGGGTTAATTCTGCCGCTGACTGGGGGGATTCGGATCCATTAGCTCTGACTGCGTTGGCTTGTGAATTGCATAGACGCGGCTTTTCTCGGAAGGAGACGGAGATGCTTCTTGTCGGGAATCCGGAGGCCTTTATGGGGCAGTCTCCCAAGTTCCGAAAAGTATCAGGGCATGAATAATGTTCAGCGTCTCCTGATAAGATGAGATGATGGGGCTGGTTGTTCTCGAAACGCTGGCTTAAGGTTCTCCTTTGGAGAAATTCCAGAGGCGGTGCATGGTGATGACGTCTGGAATATTCATGGGGCGTACCACACGAAACCCAATCATGCCTCCGTCTGTGAGATACCAGATGCTTTTGGGATTTTGCGGGTCTTGCCGATTCCATGCCGGAGTGCTGGCTCGGCGTGCGGCACTTCTCAAGGCGTCCGGATCGTCTTCCCAAGATCCCCCTCGTACGATGTGTGGTGCTTTGGGAATGATAACTAGAGGATCTTTTGCCGGAAGTTTGGCTCGTTTGGCGTAGGTGCTTGGACTGTAGGAGTCAAGAACCCATTCTGCTACGTTCCCGTGCATATCTTTGAGCCCCCATTTGTTCGGTTTTTTTGCCCCTGTTTTTTGATAGCGGTCATTGGAGTTATTCCAGTACCAGGCATATAGACTCAGGGCGTGTTCTCCGTCTCCATAAGAGTATGCTCCGGGATTTCCTGCTCGGCAGGCATACTCCCATTCTGCTTCTGTAGGGAGACGGTAGTAATGTCCGGTTTGGGCACTCAACCACTCACAAAACTTGTTGGCTGCGTGATGAGACATCGCGATGGCAGGGAGTCCATGTTCGTAACCATGCCCCATGCCAAGGTTCATTGCGGTATAAGGTGCTGTGGGTTGTGTAACGGAGTCCCACAGTTCATCGTCTGGTTGCTCTTCTAAAAGCTGACCATCTTTGGCTCGTGGTCGGCCATTTTCCATAAAAGCGGTGTAAAGTTCCCATGGAATCTCCGTTTCTGAAATCCAAAACGGGGAAATGCTTACTTCGTGTTGTGGACCTTCATCCGCTTTGCGGTGTGCTTCTCCTTCTGGACTGCCCATTCGGAATGTTCCTCCTGGTATGGCAATCATGTGCAGGGGTGCCCCGGCTGCAGGTATAGTTTCCGTGTAGGATTCAAAACGGGTAGGTATTCCGGATGCTTCTATAAGGTCGTGAATCTGGCGTGTGGTTCCAATGAATTCTCGAGATGGTAAATCTTCGGGAATAGGTAGACTAAAGCCTTCTGATCTTTCTTGTTCTCGTTTTTGTAGGGCTGAGCGACTTTCTCCCCATTGGCGTGCATCCGTAATGCGAACGGCTTCTTCCGTTGCCGGGCGGGGAGATTGTTCTTCCCGACACCCGGTTAACAGAATCATCCCTCCCAGAAAGCAGGAAATAAAGAAAGTGCTATGCATGGGATGGAAAGAAGACTTCAAAAGTCTTACATTGTCATGCCTCCGTCACAGGCGATGACCTGTCCTGTGATATAACGAGATTCGTCAGACGCTAGGAACGTTGTCAGAGCTGCAATGTCTTCTACATTCCCTTCTTCTTTTAAAGGAATCTTTTTGAGGATTTCTTCTTTAAGGTTCTCTGGGATGGCGGCGGACATTTCTGTGGCAATGAAGCCTGGTGCAATGGCGTTGCAGGTAACCTTGCGCGGCGCAAATTCCTGAGCCAAAGATTTGGTAAAGCCAATAAGGCCCGCTTTAGAGGCAGCATAGTTCGCTTGTCCTACGTTGCCTACAAGACCGATGACGGAACTCATGTTGATGATGCGTCCGGCAGGGGACTTCATGATCACACGTTGAAGAGCCTTGACCGTATTGAATGCGCTTTTCAGGTTTGTGTCGAGAACCGCGTCCCAATCTTCTTCTTTCATGCGGAGCATCAGTGTGTCGCGAGTGATTCCGGCATTGTTGACGAGAATGTCAATTTGTGGGAACTCTTTCAAAATGGCACTTATTGTTTCCTGCACGGCTGTATAATCCGCAACATCACAGGGATAGGCTTTGCATGATTCCGGATATTCTTTGTTGATTTCTTCTGCAGCTCCTCCGCAACTGGAGGGGCTGCGGCTAATCAAAATGACTTTAGCTCCTTCTGAAGCGAAACGCCGGGCGATGGCATTACCGATTCCACGGCCCGCACCGGTAACAATGGCTGTTTTTCCTGCTAACTTTTGCATGTTGCCTTCAGTAAACCCGTTTTTAGCAGATCGGGCAAGCTTGAAATAGCATGATTGCTTAGGAGTTCGGACAGGAGAAACTTCATATCTTTCTGCCTACAACATCCTGCCTTCATGATCTGTAGCTTTATGTCCGGCTTGTTTAACGAAAAACACGAGAACAAGGAGCATCTGTTCATGGGTGGTTATTCTGCAGTGATGCCTCCTTTTTCGTCGTCTAGAATCCCGGATTTTTCTAGATAGTAATCGTATCCTCCCGCGTAGGTTGTTATAGTCCCCTTATTTACGTGCAGTGTTTTTTCGGCGAGAGAGCGGATGAAGTGAACATCGTGAGAGATGAAAACTAGAGTCCCTTCATAATGTTTTAAGGCTTGTACCAACGCTTCTACCGATAGAAGATCCAAGTGTGTGGTAGGTTCATCCATGAGCAAGAGGTTAGGCGGATCTACTAGGAATTTAACTAAGCTTAGCCGAGATTTTTCTCCACCGGAGAGAACGCTGACTCGCTTTTCCACATCCAGTCTTCGGAATAGGAAAGAGCCTAGAATGGAGCGCGCTTCTTCTTCTCGGATTTCAGCATTGCACTTCATGATTTCTTCCAGAACGGTGTTGTTTGGATTAAGATTTTCTGTACGTGCTTGAGAGAAGTAACCAATGCGTGTGGCTGTTCCGGGAATGCGATTCCCCGAGTCTATGGGAATAATGCCGGCCAGAATTTTTAATAAGGTGGATTTACCGGCTCCGTTAGGTCCTACGAGTACGGTTCGTTCTCCTCGTTCTACCAGAAGGTTCAGTCCATCATAAACCTTGTGTGTACCATAGGACTGGCATACTTTTTCCAATTCAATAACCTTTTGTGTACTCCTCGGTGGCTGTGGAAAGTTGAACTTAAATATTTTCCTGCGAGCTACAGGTTTGGGAATAAGCTTCATTTTTTCCAGTTGCTTAATACGGCTCTGAACTTGTCCTGCTTTGGAATTAATAGAACGGAAACGATCGATAAACTCCTGAATGTGAGCAATTTCTTTCTGTTGATTCCGGTAGGCTGCTTGAAGTTGTTCAAAACGTATATCTTTCTGTTGCAAAAAGTCAGAGTAATTCCCCCGGTATTCTGTCAGTTCTGCTTGGTCAATATCATATACGGTTTCCACCAGTTCGTCCATAAAGTCCCGGTCGTGAGAAATCATGAGAATGGCTCCGGGATAATTCTTGAGGTAACGCTGAAGCCATAACAGGGACAAAAGATCCAAGTGGTTGGTGGGTTCGTCCAACATCAAAAGATCCGGTTCCAAAACTAGGAGTTTGGCTAAGTAGGCTCGCATGATCCATCCCCCGGACATTTCTCGTGCCGGACGGTGGAAGTCGCTTTCCCGAAAGGCCAGTCCTTTAAGGATTTTTTTAGCTTTGGGTTCTAACTGATACCCGTTGGCTGCATTAAAGGTGTCAATGGCTTCCGCATATTCCGGGGTGTCTGTCTTGTTAGCGTTTTCTGCTGTCCGAATAACGTGAATGGCTTGTTCCATTTCCGGAGTGATGCCCATGGCAATTTCCAGCACGGTTTCATCTTTAGGTTCACTGGCCTCTTGTGGTAGGTAGCCAACAATGGCGTATTCATCCATGCTAATGGTTCCTTCATCTGGCGTGTCTTCTCCCAGAATCATTCGAAACAGCGTGGATTTGCCTGCTCCATTAGGTCCAACTAAGGCCACGCGTTCTCCCCAGTTAATGGTCATTTCCGTTTCTCGGAACAGGGTTCGTCCTGCATGGGATTTGGTGAGGTTTTTGATCGTTAGCATGGTAAAGAAGGAAACATTCTATCGGGACGTCTTGTGTAAGGCAAGAGCCGTCAGACGTGGCTGGTGTTTTTGAAAGCTTTACTGGATTTTTACGTGCATTTTGCTAGCGTTGGCGGGCCATGTCAATAATGCGGATATTCAGGCTTTTTACCGTTGTTTTTATTTTGTGCGGATGGAGTTCTTGTTGTACTCCTCCGGAAAAGGATTTTGTCCGCAAACCTTATGTCCAACAAAAAATGTCCGTATTGGCCAATGCGTTTTTGGCTCTCTTGCCTCCTGATCAACGTTCAATCCCTGCTGCTATGAAAGAGGCTAAGTGGTTGGCGGATACAGCAGTTATTCAGTCTGCTGCAATTGCTCGGGAAAATAGAGTTTTATTGTTTGGATGGCTAAACAATATCTTGGTTAATTCTAAATTGAGGGACAGAGGGTTATGTTGGCAAGTTCAGCAGGATTTATACCGTGATCTGCGCCGCCGTCCAATCCGTTTTTTCCGTATAGGGTTGGCTATTAGGGATAGAGGTACTGGCCGTGAACATAGTTGTGTGTATATCAACGCTTTAGGAAAAGATTTACAGGATGCTCTCGTCCTCGATGCTTGGAAAAATTGCGGACACTTAGTAGTGTTGACACCAAAAGACAGAAAAGATAGAAACTGGGAGGAGGATTGGAGGGAGCCATTCGTTTCCAAAGCTTTTCCCCCCGGCCACACTTATGGAATGCACCATCATTTGGTATGGCCAGGATGGGCTAAAGGACGACCTTTGTTGATACAGAGGATGTTCCAAAATGAACAGCAGCAGGATGGGAAGTGATGGTAGTTATAGGGGCTAGTAAAAACCGCTGGTCTTATCGAATATTGGTACTCAGACGTTTGCCTAATCTGATAAAATGGTTCATTTGATTACATCAAGACGGACGAAATGGATGTCTTGTATAAAAGGTCGAATGATAGTTGAACTTATCTAACAAACAGAAGGGTTAGAAATTACTCATTATAGAGATATTTCGTCTATACTACATATAACAAAAGCGCACTCAGTGTGGACACTGAGTGCGGATTGATTGAATAATTTGTTAATATTAACAGGGCATTGCCCTGTAGCAAACTTACTTGCCCTTAGCCGTTACTACCGGAGGAGTGGTAGGGGTGGTGGCGGTTTGCTGTTGTTGCTGCTGCTGGGAGCAAGAAGCAACCAAGCAAGCTGCGCCGGCGATGGCGAGGATAGCGATGTTCTTCATAATTCGAATTAAATACAGTGTTTATTAACTGCTGAGACCTCCGCATCCACGGAGGCTTGCGAGGAGCAATGTAATTACTGAGGCGTAGAAATCAAGAGATTTTCTTGTTCTATGTCACGTCAATACAGAAAAGAGCAGACTCACCTAAGTGTGTCTGCTCTGCTGGTTGGAATGATTAGTAAAACGAATCTGTTATGTCTTTATAGGCTGGAGCCCAGTTCAATGATGGAATAATCGCCATCAGGTCTGCGGTATACGATCTGAAGTACGTCGCGCCGTGCATTTCTGTAAAGAACAAACGGTTTGTCAGAAAGCTCCAGTTCCATGATAGCTTCTTCTTTATAAAGCTTTTTGAGGTTATAACTTTCTCTATGAATGAGTAACGGTTCTGGGTCTTCCGTAGAATCTCCGGGATAATCCAATACGGAATCATCATATACCGTTTCGTCTAGTTTACGGATGGTTTCCTGATGATGTGGACGAAAGTTTTTCATCAGGCGAGTCTTGTGTTTGCGCATACGACGCATGATCTTGGTAATCGTCTCATCAATGCAGGCATACATATCTGCTCCTTCTGTTGATGCTTCAATAGTAATATGATCAGAGCAGAATAGAATGACTTGTGAAATCTTACGGTCGCGTTGTACATCAAGCAGCACTTTTACCTCCATAATGCGTGGGAAGTCCAAGCGGATTCCCTCAATTTTTTTTGTTACGAATTCCCGAATCGCGTCTGTGACTTCCACGTGGCGTCCCGTGATCGTAATGGGTGTGTTTACGTTTACCTTTTGCATTGTCGTACCTCTTTCTATTTGATGTTAATGCGCGGAACCCTGTCCGCACCTTTTAAGATATACAGATTTGACAATCTTTGTCGAGAACTCCTTTCTTTTTTTTTCTCATCTCTTGACGGTTTTGTAGCTACTTTGTTCTTTTTTTTATTTGGTGATTTCCTTATTTATTGATAAACAGTTTTATATGCAAAAATTATCTTCCTCACATCTCTTGCCTATGGCGATTCAATTCGCCTGAGATGGTTGTGTCATACAAAATTGAGAATAAAAAATATTTTGAAAATACTTGACATAATGCAAAAATAACTTATAACGGTTTTGCGTTCTTCTGCGGAACTTATCTAAATCGCGGGATGGAGCAGCCAGGTAGCTCGTCAGGCTCATAACCTGAAGGTCGCAGGTTCAAATCCTGCTCCCGTAACCAATTTTAAAAACCTACAAGCAATGTGCTTGTAGGTTTTTTTGTAATTCAGTTGATCCTATGAATCTAAAAGAAGTGCGTATTTTGATAAATCAGTATAAAAAAGATGGGGCCTGTAATGGTCCCATCTTTAGATATGAATAAGGGATGAAATTATTTTGCCCTGTATTCGATTGTTTAATTACAATAGGTTTATAGTATTTTGTGATGTGGTGTTTCCTATTAGCAATTCATTTTTTACTTCGAAACCGTTTTGGGGTGTGTTGAGGTCAATATGACATGATAATGTGTAAGAATAATCAGCAAGTGCGAACTTCTTAAAACAGTACGAATGATTTTGATCGGAATTGCATTTTTAGGCGTATAAAATGCCTATTGTATATTTTTGGGAATGTGATAAACAAATCTATCTTTTTGATTTGTTGTTGGAAAATGATATTAGATTAATATTCTTTTGGATTTATTTTAAAGAATAATATGAGTAAAACTGCGGAAAATATAGCTGATACTGTATTCCAGATATAGAGATCTTCATAGATTCCGACATTAAGAGAAAATAATGTGCCTGCTCCACAAAGAATCCCGGATATTAACATGCCTTGCTTCCATTGTTTGACCTGTGTGTATATTCCTAGGCCGCCAGCTCCTAATAGGCATAAGGATAATGCTCTACCATTAGATCCAGCGTCAGCATGTTCTACAAATACTTTGGCTACATTTTCAAGTTGAGTAACTACACCCCCTTGTTGATAGACGTAAACGCCCAAGATGATGCATAAAATAGCAATAGTTATGCGTGTCTTCATGTATGGGAGTCCATCCTGTTGTTTCTCGATTTTATCTTCTGACATATGATTTGTTAGTTAATGATTTATGATTTTGTTGTATTTATAGTGAGAATAAATATTAATGATCGGAACTCTATAGATGCAATAAACAGTTTTTGATAAAATGTGTTATTGTGATTTTTCTTTGTTACGCATAATAGAAGATATTAATTCTGGTATCACAGATAAAACTACATAAACGAAATGAATTAAAATTGGTGCACATAGTAATGTTACACCTGCAGGAATAGAAATATTTGCAAGTATTCCTACGATGATTTTAGCAAAGAGACTTTCTGTATTGGAAAAGATGATATAAAGGCCCAAACTGGATAATGCCAGAAAACATATTGGTAATAATGTCTGTGATATAATCAGAAAAAATCGAAGTTGATATCTTATATAACCTACTAAATCAGATGTAGCAGATGCTTCTTTTTCTTTGACTTCAATAAAAATCTTATCACTGTTTAGATTTAACCATATCATGTATACTAACATTAACATACTTGCAATGACAAGTAATGCCATGATTATTTCGTATGCGTTATAGAGAACAAATATATGTCCAATTAATGCTAAAATTAGGATTATGGCATTAGATTTAGGGAGTGCCATAGATGATAAAACAGGTTTGTTACTATAGAAGTAATTGATATTTGCCTTGGAAAATAAACCAGAAACGTATTGTACTAGCACTCCTATCAATGTACTGCCGATTATAGATGTAATCATAACTCCAAAAGGAATGCTACTATCCATGTATTGTACAGATAACCAAGCAAATGTTATTATTATGCACGTAAGAATCGTAAGTACGTTGGTTAGTGTGACGGATAAATCAATCCACTTTTTGAAGTAAGGTAATAGTTTGTCGAAATTAAATATTTTGTATAAGTAATTATCAACTAATGAATTGATATTATTAATGTTTTTTTCTAGTTTCTCGATATTCAGAGATTTCTTGTTATCGTTATATTCTTTTGAAGGAGGTGGAAAATCGTTTGTAGGCTCAGACTGCTTTGGAAGGTTTAATACATCTGAAAGGTTGATCCATTGCTTTTCGCCTTTTTGCAAAATGTCGGTGGACATTTGGATGATTCCTTGATCTAGCAGCTGACGTAGTTCTTGTTCGCTGACTGGGCCGGTGATTTTTCCATCGGCGTCGTTATAATAGTATGTTTGTGTATCTTCATTCATAATGAATAGAAATGGAGAACGGTTAATTTAAAATGATGAGGCTTGATAAAATACGTTGGGGGATCTTTCTTACTGGGGATTTTTCCCAATAAAGGAAGGCTTTTTTTGGCGTGGAGATATTCTACAATAGGATTCACTCAGAGAGGATGGCGGTGAGCCCTATAGGTGGAGTGAGTGTTGTCGATGGATGGTGTTTTTACTGTTTGAATTATGTTGTTTGTAAATAAGCTACTAACATGCTTGGTGTACCAGATGTTCTAAGCTCTCCTAAACACAAGAATATCTCTTTTGGAGATTTTGTAAATAGAAAAATATCTCTAAAAGATAATTTACGTAAGAAGAGGATTGTGCTAGAGTTATGACATGAAAGCGAGAAAGACAGATGTGTGCTCTGCTGAAATGCTTGAAAAATTAATGGAAAATAATGAGTTAAGTTGTGCTCGTGTCGCTTCTATTTGCGGTGTTTCGGAGCATACTGTTCGAAAATGGATCGCTCAAAAATATATCCCTGAGAGATTTGTGACGTATCTCAAGAGGGTAATTGACTCTTCATATAAGACGATCCTTTTTGTTGAGGAATGTTGTGAAGATAGGCTCACGGTAAAGCTCTCCGTAGAGGAGTATTCTAAATTAAGCAGGAAAGCGTTAGAATCAGGCTTTTCTCTGGAAGAGTTAATTGCTCGGAGACTTCGATCTCTTCTTTGAGGTGTAACCTATGTCTGTCTGCAAAGAGAATACTTGTTGTCTTGTTTTTCTTGTCCATTGTGATAGACTTTTGTTCATGAACCAAGAAGGGGAACAAGCCTCATTTAAGATGGGAGTTAAGCGATGGCTGAAAGAGCAAAATCTTGATTATAAATGGATGGCTGATCAATGTGGCGTTTCTGAAATTACAGTTCGCAACTGGATGTCTCAGAAGACGATTCCCCCGTTAAAGCGTCAGTTGATAGAAAGAGTGATGGTACAAATGCCAGTAGCTTCTACGATAACATCTCCCTCAGACTTGAGGTCTGATATCCAGGTGGACGCTTCTATGTCTCTCACCATTAAGATTTCTCCGGAATTATACGGTCAGTTAGAAGACAAAGCCGCAAGCCAGGGAATATCTTTAGGCGAAATGGTGGCACAGGTGATTTCATCCCTTGCGAATGAATCTGTTGCTTCTCATCATTCTCTAAAAACGCGAAAGGTTATTCTTCCTCCTAAAATGCAATGATATGGTAACTGTTTTTTATGGAGGATGAGAATTCATTGTCTGACAGTTTTCTGCCTGAGGGAACGTTGTTGGGGAGTTTTGAAATCAAAGGAGTATTGGGGCGTGGTGGTTTTGGTATTAGTTATTGGGCTATAGATCAGCAACTGGGGCGTGAAGTTGTCCTTAAAGAACATTATCCGCTTGGCCTTTGTAAAAGAGAAGATGAGAGTGCAGAGGTAATACCAAGTTCTCCGTTACAGGAACACGACTATAATCATTCTTTAGATTCTTTTTGTAAGGAGGCGCGCATTATTGCTGCGCTGGATCATCCTGGAATTGTTCGGATTCACGATATTTTTCAAGCATTAGGGACCGCTTATATTGTTATGGCATTTGTGGAGGGATGTACGCTTGAACAATGGCTTGAAAAACATGCAGAGGATTATGACCGTGTACAAAAGTTGTTTGTTGCTCTTCTTGATGTGTTATCTTATTTACATTCGCAGGAAGTTTTTCACCGGGATATTAAGCCGTCCAATATTATGGTGAAAGAGGATGATACTCCGGTTCTTCTGGATTTTGGAGCCGCTTTGCATCAATTACCTGTAGAAACCATGACGTTGATGGCGTCTCCTGTATATTCTCCGCCTGAACAATATATGGGACATGGGGATATTGGTCCGTGGTCGGATTTGTTTGCTTTAGGGCGTTCTTTTATTGTGGTATTAAAGGATAAGTTGGATTTATACCCTAAACTTTTCAGTGAATCACTGAAAAAAGCAACTCGAATGGATATAGAATACAGATTCCAATCTGCAGATGAGTGGAAGTCTTATTTGAAAAACTCTGTTTGTGGTTCTTCTTCTCATTGGATGTTATGGGTGATGGGGGGGGCTATTTTTATATTGTCATTTGTATGGATTTTGGTGGGAGAGAAAAAAGGTTCAGATAAAGATTATCCTCCGATAATAGAAAAGGAGATTGAGGGAACTAGTCGTTTGGCAGCAGATGTATCTGTGCCCGACAAGACTCAGGATTCTCCGCCTGTTAATTCAATGGTTACTTCTCAAAAAGTTGATTCTTATCCGCGGAATGATCAATATGCCTCTCCAAATGCTCCTCTTTTTTTGACGGGAACTCGATTAATTCTGTCTTCAGAGTCTTTTGTTTCTACCTTTCGTGAGTTGGATATAGAAAGTAATGATTCTATTGCACAACAGTTATTGCTCTATCAGAAATTTGCCGACTGGAACCAAGAAAAACTTGGGTTTCGACGAAGGGGTGGGCAAGAAGAGATGAGATTTATAACTTCTTCGGTTTGGGGGCATACGAAGGGAAAGGTGGATGGCTCTTATGCGTATAAAAAAATGAGCAAGGATAAAGGAGTGATTGTTTTTCAATACAAAAAAGATCCTCCAGATGAGCCGAAGACATATTTACTGCTTCATTTTACAAGCCCTGATTCAGGTATGGCTGTATTGACGGCGACCGGAACAAAAAAAGTTACTGGAAATATCGCTTTCAGGTTGCTTCTGTTACCATCTGGATTGGGGCAGGAGAATGCTTCGGATGTGATTGCTTCTCCCGAGCTTTCTTTTGAAGATGATATGGAGCAACTAACGCTTGCCCCTCCTATATCTATTATAGGTCAAACATTTCAGTTCCGTACGGATTCTATACAGTGCCGACAGGAAGCGGGAAAAACAGATCATCTTTCTGCAAATAAAAAGCAGGCTTTTATAGAGGATAAGTTGATGACCTCCTTGAATTTGAAAGATTGGAAGGATGGCGGTACCTTTCCGTTGAAGGGGGATGTGTGTTTTTTAACTCCGTACATGTGCGAATACCAACACCACCCTGCTGGTTACATTTACAGAGCCATAGATGATAAGATGGCGTTTATAGAACTTTCTGACTTGCAAGGGAAAAAGGGAGAATCTTATTTTTTGCTTCAGTTTACGGATCGCAAAAAAGGAACGGCCAATTATTACGATGGAGAAAACATGATTTTTCGTAATATAGAGTTTAATTTATTGAATGCCTCGGAAAGCGGAGCAGATAAGGGGATAAGGCCGCAAATCTTTTTTGAACAGTTTTTGGAGAAGCCTGAATAACTGTTTTGTCTAATAAGATAGGAAAGAAAAAGGGATGAATCCATTGCTGGATTCATCCCCTGAAACTCAATTAAGAAAGGTGCTTGTTTGTCTCGCCTTATTTATTTGCTCAATGTGGCATTGGGGCATTATATCAGTTAAGATTGTCAATAAGAATACCGCCACAATGTTCTCGTAAAATAGCTGTACGTGTACGGTTGAAGTCTACATCAAACCAGGACATTATACCTTTACCAGGTTCAGTTGGTGTAAATGTAGGCATATGACCGTCTTCCATCTTGAAAGGAAGAATAACCGTTGAATCAAGTACACCTGTTTCTTCATTTATAAGCAATGCGGTGACAGTACCATCTTTAACCTCTAGTGTTATCATATTCTTATTTTGTTGTTTTGCTGTTATTTGTCAGTTAGTGGATGGAGTATCTAGGCGTTCGCCATCCTCTTTCACTTGGTGCAAGTATATCTCTATTTGAGAATTTGTAAATAAAAAATCTCTTTTAGAGATAAATTTGTTGCTTGCATAGATCGTGGTAATTGATGATATGATAGTTTTATAGAATGATTGTTTGCATCAAAAGGTGTTGGTAATAAGTTATTAACAATAATTTGTGTTCTTTTGTCGATGTGTGGCTATAAGAAATATCTTAATGTATCTAAGAGAGAGCTTTTGATTTTTGTGTAGAATATGATGATAGGGGGGATACCACCTCTGGATACAAGATTTGATGGTAATAAAAGAAAAAGGATGGAATCTTAGTTGATTCCATCCTTGAAATAAGGACAAGGGCAGGGATAATTTTGTCTTTGTATCGGTTATTCTCGTACAGTGGTAATATCGTTTTTTGGCTTTCGGTATCCTTTATCGGCAATCCATTTTTTTGTTTCGCTAACCATTTCCGGAGTGACTGTAAAGTCGTATGTTGCGTAATCAACAACGTGGAATTGCCCGGTCTTGAAAAAGCCCCATTTTTCGAAGAACTCAGTTAGATCTGTTTTAGTGATATCGCAACAGGCCTTGATGAATTCAAACTGATACTTAATGGTATCATTGCCGTTGTAGTACCCGGCCTTGTTACGTAGGTATTCCATAACGTCTGGATAGAAATCTGGGAATCCATTTTGTGAGAAGTACAGGTGTAGTTGCCACAGGGGAACCAACATATTGAAGACGTCTTTAGATTGGAGGTAAGCGATGTTACCTTCTATGATTTCTTTGCGTGCTTTGTCGTAGCTATTTTGAACTTTTAAGCGACTTACATTGCCTGTTTGAGCTGCGGCTTGCAGAGAGAAAATATTGTTACTGACTTCTGTTAAGCCTCCCCAAGTCATAGGGCGCATTTGCATGACGTGCCCGACTTCATGAGAAAATCCCCAGCAAGCATCGCCTTTAAGGACGTTCTCTGGATCTGTTACCATGTTCATGGTACCATTATCTCCCAGATAGGCGACTCCATCACCATCACGGAACATATAGTAATTAAAGTTCACGCGTGCAAATACACGGTTTTTGGGAGTTTTGTTATATTTTTCAAGTCCCATCAAACGATATTGAATGCCTACAAGTTTATCGTAAGCATTGACGAGTTCGCTTCCTCTTCCTTTAGTGAACTTTTTCAGGAACTCGATGGGGTAGGCAATTTGAATGTATTTGCCACGAGCATCCATGATTGGCGAGACCGCCTGATCCAACAGACGTGTCCAGTCTTCATTGGTGTCACCTCTGGTAGTGTCAAAGTAGCCATTGATTTTGCCTGTAACGAAATGAACGGGGATTTTAGGAGCTTTATCAGCATTGTCAGAAAAATAGCTGATATAGGCATTGGCTGGAGTTTCCACATCAATAATATTGATGCCCTCCTTAAGGGGGAATTGTTTTTTATGTAATCCCCAGCCATTAGGATCTTTAGTGGGTTCTATCCCTTGAGCAGGCTTGCGCATCAAGTTAGGTAGTAAAAGGCTAATTTCTTTGCCTTCCGTTTTGCCGACTAGAATAACATGCCGCCCTTTTTCCAGATAGACGCCTGTAATGTTGTCGTACTTGCTAAATCCATCTCCTATGCGGAGTTGCTGACCGGTTCTGTGAGGTAATGGGAGTGCTTGATATTCAGCATATAAGTAATCTTGTTTGTTTTGCCCTGTCAAGATCTTGTCTGCTAAGTTTTTCAAGGCGTCTGATTGGAAAGAAGCAGTGTTTTTTACATTACGCTTTAGAGTTGTACAGGTCGTGTCGGAAAAGAATTTTAGGTCATTGTTAATACTTTCTTGCGTATCGATGGCGAATACGGATGCAAGCGGAAGTAGCGAGAGGAAAGAAATGATTCGTTTCATGGTGATAAATAAAAATATTGATGTTACAGTATACATTTTCTCGGAGCTCGTTCTTTCATAGTAAAGAAAAAATATTCCGTTTTTGTTGTCAGATAAGCAGGGATTGAAGCGTATTATTTTTTTCTATATATGGATAACTTGGGAGTTGTATGCCGAAAGAGAGTAGCATAGACTAAAGACGATGAACCCTGTATTCAAATATTTAATGAGTGCTGTGTGCGCTGTTGTTTTGCCGTCTTTTGGGCAGGAACAAAAGGTAGATTTTCCTACGGAACGGGCGGTGACTGTGTTTAGTGCAGGGGAAGGGAATCCTTATTCATCTATTCGTATTCCGGCTTTGCTTAGCATAGGAAAGGGGCATCTTTTAGCATTTGCAGAAGGACGTTATAAAAATACGGATCAGGGGGAAAATGACATCATTATGAGTGTTAGTAAAAATGGTGGAAAGACATGGTCTCATCCTCGGGCGATTGCTAAGGCTCAGGGAGCTACTTTTAACAATCCTTGTCCGGTATATGATGCCAAGACGAAGACCGTAACCGTTGTTTTTCAGCGTTATCCTGCCGGAGTTAAGGAACGCCAACCCAATATTCCTCATGGCTGGGATGATGAAAAGTGCATTCGTAATTTCATGATTCAAAGTAAGAACGGAGGTGTGTCTTGGTCAAAGCCTCAGGATATTACAAAGACTACTAAAAGAGCGTCTGGTGTGGATATTATGGCGTCTGGGCCTAATGCCGGGACGCAACTCAAAAGTGGCCCGCATAAAGGTCGTTTGGTTATTCCGATGAATGAGGGCCCATTTGGTAAGTGGGTGATCTCTTGTATTTACAGTGATGATGGCGGCAAGAGTTGGAAGCAGGGGAAGCCGACGGAAAATATGAAAGGAATGGTGAATGAAACGTCTGTTGCAGAAACGGATCGTGGTGGTGTGGTGATGGTGGCTCGTCACTGGGGTGGCGGTAATTGCCGTCGTATTGTGTGGTCTCAGGATGGCGGGGAAACATGGGGGCAGGTAGAAGATGCTCCAGAACTTTTTTGTGACAGCACTCAGAATGCATTGATGACGTATTCTTTAAGTTCTCAGAAAGCCTATGGAAACAAGAGCCGTATTCTATTTTCCGGCCCTAGTGCGGGGCGCCGAATAAAAGGGCAAATTGCCATGAGTTATGATAACGGTAAAACTTGGCCGGTGAAGAAACTGTTGGGAGAAGGCGGTTTTGCGTATTCAAGTCTTGCCATGGTGGAGCCCGGTATTATTGGTGTGCTGTACGAGGAAAACCGAGAACACATTAAAAAGTTGAAGTTTGTTTCTGTTACCATTGCTTGGTTAACAGACGGCAATGATTCTGGGGTGTCCTCCATTAAATAAGATGTATTTAAATAAGGGACGATGTCCTTATTAGTGTGTCGCTTTATATTGGAATGTAAACGGCTATTAGTTGCCTTATTAATCTATGTCTTGGATTTATCTTTTATTAGCCGGATTATGTGAGGTGGGCTGGCCACTGGGGTTTAAGCTATCCCAAGCTCCAGGGACGAGTGGTGGCAAGTTTGTTGTTTGTATTGCTTGTTCCGTGCTGAGTATGGCGATGAGTGGCTTTCTCTTATGGCTTGCCCAACGGTCTATTCCTATTGGTACGGCTTATGCAGTTTGGACGGGTATTGGTGCGCTGGGTACATTTTTGGTAGGGATCTTGTGGTTTGGAGATTCCTCCAATGTCTGGCGTATGATGGCAACTACGTTTTTACTGATAGGCATTATTGGCTTGAAGTTGGCTCCCGGCCATTAAGCATTCCGCCCTTATATTAACTGTAAGCGTATGGTGTTTGTTAGGATGGTATTTTTATGATGGGGATAACTCTTTTTCCCATAATGTACCGCACGCATCGGATGGCATGCGCCAGTCTCCGCGTGGAGAAAGGGCAATACTACCCACTTTGGGACCATCTGGTATACAGTTCCGCTTGAACTGTTGGCTGAAGAATCGGCGGATGAAGAGGCAAAGACAATGGCGGATGAACTCTGGTTGGTATTCTCCGCAGAAAGCGTGTTCTGCTAAACGGAGTATTTTTGCTGGTTCTGCACCATATTTGATGAAATGGAAGAGGAAAAAGTCGTGTAGATCGTAAGGTCCCAATACGTCTTCTGTGCGTTGCTCTATAGATCCATCGTCAGATGGCGGTAAAAGTTCCGGGCTGACAGGGGTATTGTTAATGTCTATGAGAATAGTAGCTAGTTCCGGAGATGATGTTTCAGCGATATGTTTAATAAGACAGCGGATGAGCGTTTTGGGAATGGAACAGTTGACCGCATACATGGACATATGGTCTCCGTTGTAGGTACTCCAACCTAAGGCGATTTCCGACAAATCTCCTGTTCCAACGACCAAGCCGCCATTTTTATTGGCAAGATCCATTAGGATTTGTGTGCGCTCGCGTGCTTGTACGTTTTCATAGGTGGTGGTATGCTCTGCAGGATCGTGTCCGATGTCAGCAAAGTGTTGCAGACAGGATTTTGTAATGGGTATTTCTCGAAGTTCCACTCCTAATAACCGACACATTTCCACAGCGTTGTTACGTGTTCTGGTGGTAGTACCAAATCCGGGCATTGTTATAGCAAGGATGTCTGAGGTAGGGCGATTTAATATTTGGCAAGCACGTGCGCAAATGAGGATGGCCAGAGTGGAATCCAAGCCTCCGGAAATGCCAATGACCAGCTTTTGAGTCCTGGTGTGCTCCATTCTTTTAACAAGTCCCGCTGTTTGAATAGAGATGATTTCTTCACACCGTTCTTGGCGACAGGTAGGGGATGGCAAGAACGGACGTGCCGGGATGAATGCATGCGCCAAAGATGGAGAAGTCGGAACTTTTATCGGTAATGGCAGGGATAATGATTCCCCTGTTTGCAAAAGCGATTTGCTGTCATTAAAAGAGCTTTCAGATAGCCTTGCTGCTGCTAGTCGTTCAAAGTCTACGTCGGCAAGGATGAGAGTACTTTCTCTGCTGAAACGTGTGCCTTCTGCCGCTAGCCTACCGTTGTCCGCTATTAATGAATGGCCTCCAAAAACAGTATCAGTGGTGGACTCGTGGACGCCGGCAGAGGAGAGAACATAGGCACATAAGCATCTTCCACTTTGTTGTTTGACTAATTCTTTCCTGTATTCGGCTTTTCCTGCGAGTTCTGTTCCTGCTGAAGGATTAAAGATTGCTCTAGCTCCTTGAAGAGTCAGACGAGAACTTGGGGGGATAACGCTCCACAGATCCTCACATATTTCCACTCCAAAACTAAATGGAGATGATTGTTCATGGAAAATAATTCCTGTCCCAAAGGGAACTTGTACTCCATTAATGGTGATTTCTCGTGCTTTTGTGTCTCCGTGCGTGGCAGAGGAAAAGTGTCGTTTTTCATAGAATTCTCGGTAATTGGGAAGTATAGTTTTGGGGATTAGTGCCAGTATATGCCCTCCTTGTATAACGGCGGCTGTATTATACAGAGCATCTCTATAGAGAAATGGTAAGCCTACTACAGCAATTGTACCTGTACCACAGTTTTTGGTCATTTCCGTAAAGCGTAGCAAGCCGTTCAGAGCCGCTTTTATTAGACCGGGTTGGAAGAAAAGGTCTCCGCAAGAATAACCTGTAATGCATAGTTCTGGGAAAACCACAGCCGCTGCTTGTTGTTTTGCAGCTTCTTGAAATTTTATTATAAGTTGATCAACGTTATAGTCCACATCAGCCACTCGAAGCTGGGGAACGGCGGAGGCTAG
Organism: uncultured Akkermansia sp.; assembly: GCA_964525305.1. Classification (GTDB taxonomy): domain Bacteria; phylum Verrucomicrobiota; class Verrucomicrobiia; order Verrucomicrobiales; family Akkermansiaceae; genus Akkermansia. The sequence goes on along the minus strand of CAZGGR010000003.1, from coordinate 184,308 downwards.
TCTGTAATATCCGAACATGAGAGGTGCGGTCTGAAAGATGTAACCCGCAAATATCTATTTTCCCCAGTGTATGGGATTCAAGCTGGAAGCGGGCTTGGTTTAATACTAAAAGCTCAAGAAAGACTTGTAAAGCCATCTGTTGGTTGGATTTTCTTCCTTTATTTTAGGCAGCTCTTTATGTTATAAGAATAGCCCATTATGATACAGCGACCTTTTATACAAGGGCCTTTTCTGGTTTCTGGATTACACGGGGATCAGATTTTGGGTACGCGTAGTAATCAGCAGGATTCTTTTTCCATTTTGACTGGGGCAGATGCGTTGGTATTGGTATTGGCTGATGGCATGGGAGGATATACAGGTGGGGAATTGGCCAGTCGTGCTGCTGTAGATGGTTTTTCTCGATCTTTTGAAAAGGTGATTTGTCCTCCCGGCGAAAGAATGATGACCGCTGTTGCAGCTGCTAATGATCAGGTTTGCGTTGTTCGTGATAGAAGGGGGAAGGACGATGAAATGGGAACAACATTAATAGCAGCGTGGATAGGGGAAGAAGGTTTGCGGTGGGTAAGTGTGGGGGATTCTCTGTTATTGCTTCTTCGTGAAGAAAAAATATTTTTACTGAATAAATTACATCAGTATTCAGCGGAATTGGAGCGCATGGTAAATGAAGGCGTTATCAGTCGGGAAGAGGCCATGAATCATCCTGCCCGCTATTCGTTAACTTCTGCTTTGATGGGGCGCGATGTCCCTTTGGTAGATTTACAGCAGGAATGTTTTCCTCTATTTCCCGGCGACCGTTTACTGGTCGCTAGTGATGGCGTAGGCCCGTATTTGGACTTTTTAGGGCCTGCTGGATTGCGGTATTTATCTATGCTGTCAGCAGAGGAATTGGTGCGTTCCGTTTTGGATGGCATTAATCGTAATAGCTCCCCCAACCAAGATAACGCCACTCTGATTTGTGCAGAGATTACCGGGCATGATAGTATTAAGTTTCACTGATGTCTTAGGCGTACTGAAATCAATTAAAAACGAGGGATGCCAACTTCAGTTTGATACTGTATGAATGTGTTGTTGGACTAGTCCTCTTTTGGGTTGAGGTGGAAAGTAAGAAAATCAATGCCCCGTATGCACGACGACACACGGGGCATTGATTAAATAGTCAGTCAAGCTCCTGTTCAGGAATGATATTCCTGAAGAGAACGGGGAGATACCTTCACGTGCTGAGCTGAACGGATACCTTCTACTGTTGCTTTGGCCGCAGCGATGGTGGTCATGTATGGAATCTTCTTCTGGATAGACTGCATACGGATGAAGGAGTCATCAATCATGCTGGTCCGGTCTACTGGGGTATTGATGATTAAGTCAATTTGCTTATTACTGATCATATCGCCCAGGTTCGGCCGTCCTTCATGCAGCTTGTTGACCACTTCCGTTTCTACGCCTTGTCCGCGCAAGTATTCCGCAGTACCGCCGGTAGAAACGATAGTGAAGCCCAGAGAAATCAAGTCTCTGGCAATGGGTTCAATGAACTTTTTGTCTCGGTCAGAAACCGTGATCAACACCTTGCCTGTAGTGGGCAGAATGCAACCGGCCGCTTCCTGGGCTTTGTAGTAAGCCATGCCAAAGTTGTCTGCAATACCCATGACTTCTCCTGTAGCGCGCATTTCCGGACCAAGGACGGGGTCAACTTCTGGGAACATATTGAAGGGGAATACAGCTTCTTTTACGCCAATAAAGCGGCAGGAGCGGGATTGCAGTCCGAGTTCGCTAAGTTTTTTGCCTAACATGATTTCCGTAGCATAGTGAGCCAAGGAAATACCTGTTACCTTAGAAACAATAGGCACGGTGCGGGATGCACGGGGATTAGCTTCAATGATGTAGACTTCATCGTTGCAAATAGCGAACTGTACGTTCAGGATACCTTTCACCTGGAAGTCTTTGGCGATCTTGGCAGCGTGTTCTTCAATCGTCCGGATATGTTTGGGGGCAATGGTTACGGGCGGAATAGCGCAGGCAGAATCGCCAGAGTGAATACCGGCCAGTTCAATGTGTTCCATGACAGTGGCCACAAAGGTTTCTGAACCATCGGCTAGTGCGTCCACTTCTGCTTCAATAGCATTATCCAAGAAACGATCAATCAGCATGGGGTATTCCGGGCTGACTTGAATGGCTTCCACGCCGTAGCGCTTTAGATTTTCTTCATCGTAAATGACTTCCATGCCTCGGCCGCCAAGTACAAAGGATGGGCGAACCATGACTGGATATCCGATGCGGCGTCCCAGCTCTATAGCTTCATCCAGAGACCGAGCTGTTCCGCTTTCTGGTTGACGGATGTTCAGGGCGATCATACGTTCGCGGAAGTATTCTCGGTCTTCAGCTAGTCGAATGCCTTCCGGCTGGGTGCCCATGATTTTTACACCAGCATCCTTAAGGGCTTGAGCGATATTGAGCGGAGTTTGCCCACCGAACTGAACAATGACGCCTTCTGGTTTTTCTTTTTCGTAAATCGCCAGCACGTCTTCCACTGTTACTGGTTCAAAGTACAGTTTATTGGCAGTATCAAAGTCCGTGGAAACCGTTTCTGGGTTACAGTTTACCATGATGGATTCGTAACCATGGTCGCGTAGGGTAAAGGCGGCGTGTACACATGTATAGTCAAACTCGATGCCTTGCCCGATGCGGTTGGGACCACCACCCAAGATCATGATCTTCTTCTTATCATTCACGGGTACTTCATCAGCTGCACCGCTGTAGGTGGAATAATAGTATTCGGCATGTTCCACTCCGCTGACGGGAACGATCCGATATGTTGCCGTAATACCTTCTTGTAATCGGCGGGTACGAATCGCTTTTTCTGCTACTTGGAAAATCTGAGCCAGATATTTGTCAGAGAAGCCCATTTCTTTGGCCTGGCGCAGTGTTGTGGCTGGCAATGACTCCCAAGTTTGTCCGTCTAAGGAGAAATCAAAGTCAGTCAATTCCTTCATTTGTTCAATGAAGTATGGGGTAATGCGGGTCAGTTTCACGATTTCTTCCACGGTAACACCTCGACGTAGGAGTTCGTAAATCTGGAAGAAGCGTTCGCTGTTGCCGTATGTGATTTTTTCACGCAGTTCTGGCGTGGTGAGGTTTTCCAGTTTCTTCACTCGCCCAAGACCGGCTCGCCCGATTTCCAAAGAGCGTATGGCCTTTTGGAAAGCTTCCTTAAAGTTTTGGCCAATGCTCATTACTTCGCCCACGGCTTTCATCTGCGTGCCCAGTTTGTCTGCCGCTTTGGGGAATTTTTCAAATGCCCAGCGAGCGAACTTCACAACGACGTAGTCGCCGTAAGGTTCATATTTTTCTAGGGATCCTTTACGCCAGTAGGGCAGTTCATCCATAGTGACGCCGGCTGCCAGTTTGGTAGAGACAGATGCGATGGGGAACCCGGTAGCTTTGGAAGCTAAAGCGGAGGAACGAGATGTACGGGGGTTAATTTCAATAACGATAATGCGGTTATCTTCTCGGTTGTGCGCAAACTGCACATTCGTACCGCCGGTAACGCCAATGGCGTCCAGAATGCGATAGGAGTAGTCTTGCAGTTTGTCTTGAACGTCCTGAGGAACGGTTAGCATGGGAGCTACGCAGAAACTATCTCCTGTGTGAACGCCCATAGGATCCACGTTTTCAATGAAACAAACAGTGATCTTTTGCCCCTTGGCATCGCGGACAACTTCCAATTCCAGTTCTTCCCATCCCAGAACACATTCTTCCACCAGTACCTGGTTGATGAGTGAGGCTGCCAAGCCACGGGGAACAATCTGACGTAGTTCTTCCACGTTATAGACAATGCCTCCACCTGTACCCCCCATGGTGTAAGCGGGGCGCAGAACGACAGGATAACCAAGTTCTGACGCCACTTTTTCCGCTTCTTCTACGGTATAAACGGGCTCGGATTTGGCGACCGGTACCCCGATCTTGTCCATGGTTTCCTTAAAGATGATGCGGTCTTCTCCGCGAGCAATAGCGTCCAGATCCACGCCAATGACTTCTACATGATACCGTTTCAGAATGCCTTCTTCATGCAGCTTGGATGCCAGGTTCAGAGCAGTCTGACCGCCGAGGTTGGGTAATAAGGCATCCGGACGCTCTTTTTCGATGACGGCTGTGATGCGATCCACAGTCAGAGGCTCAATATAAGTGTGATCCGCCATGCCAGGGTCTGTCATAATGGTGGCGGGGTTAGAGTTCACCAGAACGACCTCGTAGCCTTCGGCTCGAAGAGCCTTACATGCTTGAGTGCCAGAGTAGTCGAACTCGCAAGCTTGGCCGATGATAATGGGGCCGGAGCCGATAATGAGGATTTTGCGTATGTCGTCGCGTTTTGCCATAGTATGATGCCTCTATGTAGTCCGTGGTGGTTAAAAATAATGCCGGAAGCAAGGTCCGCCCAAGGTGCGTTGCCTCTCCGCTCCGCATATACCCGGCGCGTGACCTGGCAAACAGTACGTGACCTCGGTTGATAAGTCCAGCCAAAACAACAGGAAAACCGAGTAAAGGACTATGTTTTTTCTGCTTTCTGCCGTGCGCTTTGAGCAATACGCCCTTGATATTTCATGATGACCGTATACCCTGATGTGTAAGGATGAGGAGAGTCCTGATATTGATCGGTTGTCTGGGGATGCTGTGGGATGTGTCTGCGGTCGCAGCAGAACATCCTTTTACTGGGCGTCATGTGACTTTGAACGCAGGGGAGTTATCTTGGTACAAGGCGTTAAGGGTAGGGCTGGCTCAATTTCGTGATGGTGGGGGATATAAGACGAATGCAGAGGCGATGGAAGCACTGGCAGAAAAAGCCTGTCGCTGGAATCCTCGCACACGACGTCCCGTGTTTTTGATTCGTAAGGCCAAGCCTTCTTTTTGTTCCTCCGCTTGTTATCTGCTTCTTTTACAAACGTTGCAAATATGGGACGCTAACCAGCCGCGTCCAGTGATAAGCGAACGAGCTTGGTTGGCTCTTGTGCCCCGTATGGGGCAGCATGATGGGGATGGTCCGTGGGGGTGGGCAAATGCCAATGGCCCCGGGTTAGCTGTGCTGGTGCATCGCTTGGGGGCCGGTATTAATTTTGAAGAATGGCGTAATGCTCGTCCCGGGGATTTTATGAAAATATTTTGGACGGAACATATCGGGCGGCGAGAGCTTGGTCATTTGACCGTTCTGATTAAGGATGAAGGGGAGCAGGTGACGTTTTGGTCTTCCAATATGCCGAATGGGTATGGGGTTAAAACCGTCCCCAAGTCTATGATTAAACGTGTTATTTTTACACGTATTACTAGACCGGAAAGATTTAATTTGGCTCCTTCTGTGGGGTGCAACCCGTGGCTTTCTTCGTTACTTAAGCAAGATGTAAGCATCTGGGCAGTGCGTCATTATTCCGGTATCCGTAAGCATTGATTATTGCCTTGTCATGAAGAAATATTCATTTCCTCCTGCTGTTACATCAGATTGTTCTGTGTTGATACTCGGTTCTTTGCCAGGTGATGAATCCTTGCTCCAGACTCAGTATTACGCTCATCCTCGCAATGCGTTCTGGAAAATCATGGGGAACCTGTTGGGTTTTGATCCATCCCTGCCGTATAAAGAACGTCTGTCCTTGCTAAACCAGTGTGGTGTTGGTTTATGGGATGTCGTTGCATCTGGTGTCAGACCTGGCAGTTTGGATCAGCATATTTCTCGGGTGTGCCCCAACGATATTCCTGGGTTGTTGAACCATTTCTCTAGCATTGGTATGGTCTGTTGTAATGGTTCGGCTTCGTATCAATTCCTTAAGCGTTATTTCCCTCAATTGATAACTGATAGTAAGTTGTCTGTTATCAAAATGCCCTCTACCAGTCCGGCAGCGGCGCGTTTAACGTATGAGCAGAAATTCTGTGCATATAAAGCCGTGATATCTCCGTTTTTGCATCGGGTTAACTAAATGTTGGAGATCATTGTCTGCTACTGAGATGTACTACTTGTTTTGTTTATTAAGAACCAAGTGCTTCCAATAAACGCACATCCATGGCTAGTCCTTCGTGAATGTTGAAGTTTAAGTCATCCCGGAGTTTGTTTATGGCATCCATACGCTTTAGTAATTCATTGACAGGAACTTGTTCTGCAAGAGTTTTGACTTCCGGATGAATAGGTGTGATTTCTGGTGCTCCTGAGGCGATAAGTGCCGCTTGCCCAAACCAGCTGATGAGTAGATCCAGTGCCTGATTGCGCTGTTCTAAGTATTCTGTTTCTATCAGAGCAGCGTTAGTGTCTTTATTGCGTGATTCCCAGTCTGATGTGTCTGTCCCTTCGGCAGCTTCTTTGGCTTCTTCTTTCAACGCTTGGTTTAGATTTTTTGTAATGGTTGCCTTAGCTTCAGTTAAAACATCCAGCAATTTGCTGCGGAAAACTAGAGCTGTCAGATCATTATTCAGATTCTTGCATGCTTCCAGCCAATGAGGTAGTAAGGCCTCCTGAATGGGTGTGAGACGGATCTCTCCGGATTGCTGTAAGTTAACGCGAACACAACGGGAAAGAATGGTCTGTAGGAGCTGATCCGGTTGAGAGGTCGCCAGAATAAGCAGACATTGTCCGGGTGGCTCTTCTAGCGTTTTTAGAAAGGCATTGGCTGCTTCATCATTCATGCGTTCCGCATCCATGAATACAGCGATTTTCCATTTACCTTCAGCTGCTCGTTGTTGCAGGAAAGGTTCCACGCCGCGGATATCATCTCTCAGGATGCGGCGTGATTTGGATTTAGGGCGTACCAGTCGACAGTATTCGTCTTTTACCCCATCCAGATGATTTGCTTGGATTCCGTTAATGAGCTCCAGCATTTGCAGAATCAGTTGAGCAACGCCTCTGTGTTCGTCTCCTACGATGAGCAGCGCATGGGGAAGTCGATTGCGAGAGAAGGCTGTGCGTAGCAGTTCGAACGCTTGGGATGCCGTAAATGCCATATGTTCCTATGAAAACATTTCGTTGCGTCAGGGCAACAGAAAAGATTGGTATATGTCGGATATTTCATGTACTAAAGGGCTCGGTTATGGAACAAAATGACATTGCATCCCGAATTATTTTTGCTGATCGTAGCAAGGTGAATGTGGAAAAGGGCGTAGAATTCGCCCCTAAGTTTGATCAGAACGGTTTGATTCCGGCCCTTGCCATGGATCATGAGACTCATGAACCGTTAATGCTGGCTTACATGAATGCGGAATCCCTGCGTATGACCATGGAATTGGGAGAAGCCGTCTACTATTCTCGCAGCCGTCAGGAAATCTGGCACAAGGGTGCAACCAGCGGTCACGTTCAAAAGGTAAAGCAAATCCTGATAGATTGTGATCAGGACGCCTTGATTGTGCTGGTTGATCAGTGCGGAGCCGGAGCTTGCCACACCGGACACCATTCCTGTTTCTATCGTTCCGTTCCTTTTGGCGATGAGCTGAAAGCTCAGCCTCAGGGTGAGCCGGTCTCGCTGAAAGAAGCTGATGGCGGTGTTGTTTTTGATGCTGAAGCCGTTTACGGTAAGGGCCATTAATCCTTTTTGCGCGTCAACCTATATTCTTCGGGTTGACGCGCCTTCTTTTCTTGCGGTAAAGTCATGAATATGAAAAATCTGCCAGTCATGCTGATAGGTTTCTCCGGAGCATTGTTCCTGTTCCAGTGTTCTTCAGAAGCCCCTCCTCCTCCAGGAACCGTTCGTATGGTGGATCGACAAGCCGTTGATTTAATGCAAGCCGCACGAGCAGAGGAGTCGGAAAATGACCTTGCTGGTGCCATTAAGAAATACAAGCGAGTGGTGGAAAAGCACCCCCTTTCCAAAGAGGCTCCTCAGGCGCGTTTCAGAATGGCAGAATTGTATGAGGCTCGCAAAGACCCCTCAGAAGCCTTTGATCAGTACCAGAAACTGATAGATCGGCATCCGGACAGCCCTTTATACAAGCGGGCTATGGCTCGCCAGAAGGAAATGGCTTTCGGTGCGGCAAGTGGTGCATTGACCAATCGTGTGTTGTGGATGTTTGACGTCAGAATGGATCCCAAAAACGTTACAGAATGGTTGAACCATGTGTATGATAACGCTCCGTATGCCTCCACTGCTCCGCAGGCGTTAAATGTGTTGGGCAATTATCTGGCTGAGCGTGGGCGCATGAAGGAAGCCATAGAGGCATATCAAAAACTGGTAGATAAGCATCCGGCATCTCCATTGGCTCCTACGGCTCAGCTTCGGATTGCTACACTGTACCGTCAAGCCGCTGCTGATGGTGATCGCAACCATGTGAACGTGGCTCGTGCTCAGGAAGCATATGAAGATTACCTGCAGCGTTATCCCAATAGTTCCCGTGCCGGAGCCGTTCGTTCTGATTTGGCGGCCATGAAGCGTGAATTGGTTGCTCAGCAGTTAGAAGTGGCAGAATACTATCTGACTAAAATGAAAGACACGGATGCTGCCATCTTTTGTTATCAGGAAGTCGTTTCTCAGGCGCGTATCAACCCTGAGGCTGCCGCCAAGGCTAAGGCTCGCCTGAAAACATTGGGTGTAACGAGTCGCTCATAGATCATTGTTTTTACTCTCTCAGCATGAATCTGATTCGGAATGCATACAAACTGTTGTTGCCGACTCTGTGCTTGGTAGTCGGTTCCTGTGGATATCAGCTTGGCGGAACCAAGCCTCCCAAACTTGAGTTTGCGCATACCGTTAAAGTATGCCTTTTTGCTAATAATTCGTTGGAACCTCGTGCCGCTACTTTAGTGACCGGTGCTGTGTCTGATGAATTGCAACGTGACGGTTCTTATCGGTTAAGTAATGGGGCAGATGCAGATATTAGGGTAGAGGGAGAAGTTTACTCCATTACTTTTGATCAGTTGCGTTCCAGTCGGGAAGATACTTATAAAAGTACGGAGTTGGGGCTACGCCTGTCCGTCAAATATCGAGTTGTAAATGCTCGTACCCAGGAGGTCCTGTATACCAATACAGTGGAAGAAGTAGGACAGTTCTTTGATGTGGGCAATATTCAGACGGCGCGCACCAATGCCCTTTCTTATGCGGCACGGCTGGTGGCTACATCCATTGCGGAAGACCTTACTAATGGCTAGGTCGTATGGAGCTCGGAGAATAGTTTGATTATGGCAGAAGTTGAATACAGTGTTTACTTTGTACCGGTTCCTATCGGGAATCGGGCAGATATGACTTTGAGGGCGTTGGACGTTTTGCGTAAGGTGGATGTCATAGCGTGTGAAGATACCAGACATTCCGGTCTTTTGCTCTCTCATTATGAAATCCGCAAGCCTCTGCTTAGTATGCATGACCATAACGAGCAGTCTCGGGCCGGAGAAATTGCGGCTCGTGCCGCCGGTGGTGAAAGTTTTGCCGTGATCAGTGATGCAGGTATGCCGGGTGTGAGTGATCCGGGGTATCGTCTTATTCAGACGCTGAAGGAAAAGGGGGTGAGTTTTACCGTATTACCCGGGCCCTCTGCCGTTGTGACTGCCTTGGTGGGCTCCGGTTTGCCTACAGATGCTTTTTTCTTTGGAGGTTTTTTACCCGTTAAATCTGGGCGGAAGAGTGCCGTCCTTCAGGCGGCTGTGGTGGCTGCCCACACCAGTATTTTTTATGAGTCTCCCCACCGCATTGTGAAAACCGTTCAGGCTTTGGCGGCGTTGGATCCGGATGTACCTGTTTGTGTAGCAAGGGAATTAACCAAAACCTTTGAAACTTATCATCGTGGCTCAGCTGCTCAGCTGGCTGCTGGATTTGCAGAACATCCGCCCAAGGGGGAAATCGTCCTGCTTGTGGGCGGGGTGAATGCTCCTCGGGTAACAAAATAAGATAGGGGTTTAATAGCAGATGGGTATTCTTGATCCGATCTGAGAGCGGGGGCTATAGACCCTTTGATCACCACCTCCCGTTTCTCGAATTGCATCTCCGTTGGCATCGTGCCTCTGTCAAGGCCGTCCGCGGAGATTACATTCATGATGTCTTTATTTCATAGAAGCCGGCAGAATTTCGTTAAATGACGTCATACTTATCAACTTGACGCCTAAATTGTGTCATGTTAGTATCGTATTACTATGCAAGAGGATAGGAAATATCATTCCTCGCGCAAGACGCCGGATTTGGTGACAGATGTGCTTATTCTTATTCTTCACGAAGCGGGCGTGCTGGAGTTTAATGACATTTTTCAGCGAGCCGTTACCGTGATGAAAGAGAATCATATGCCCCTGGGCGGTGAGGAAATCCTGCGATTGCGGATTTATGAGAAACTCCAGAATCTGGTGAGTTCCGGCGGTCTGGTGAAAAAAGGCCGTGAATACACCGCTCAGCCCAAGTTGATTTCTTTAAAATCATCAGCTAGTGGGTAAAACGTGTTTGGATAATTTTGGTTAAGGAGATGCAGCGTTTAATCTATTTGAATTAGTTTATCCAAGATTTTTAGCTGCTAAACGACGTGCTTCTCGAGAAGCATCAAGTCGATTTTTTATTTGTCCATTCATTAAATTAAAAACAATTATCATAGAAATAAACCAAACAATAAGATAGATTGAAGCCCAATAAAAATTGAAAGCGAAAAACACAAACAAAGTTAGAATGCATAAACATGCATGAATTAATATAATGGTATTTTTTTTATTAACAAAATTAACTTCTTCTTGATTGATAGGTGCTGTCATTGAAGTTTTATCGCCTAGACCGTCCATAATGAAATAGTGTTTTGAACTATTATAGGTATAATATACAAACCAAAACGGAACTAGAATATAACGACCATTATGATTTAAATGATAGCTATTACTTGCTCGGAAATCTTGTATTTCATTTCCGGATAATTGTTCTCGAGCGCTTTGTGTAGCAATATCATTTACAAGAGCCTCGCCATATTTATTCCAAGTTAAATCAGAGTCAGTGTCTAATGCTAATGTTAAAGGCTGTTCTCCTGATTCTAAACCTAGCAAGGCTGGATCATATTCTTGGGAGGCCATAACATTGTATTTATATTGTTTGCTAAATTCTTTTAATTCTTTTGGAATATCGTCTCCTTCATAAGCTAAACAGAGAAAAGAAAAGTTACCTTGTGTTGCTCCCGTATGTGGAATGAATTTTTTAACTTTTTTATTGTTTAGACTATTTCCAGATAATGAAGCTCTAACTTCTGTGGTTTCTATAGCCATTTTACATGACCATGATGACTGATAGGTCCCTTCATAAAGGAACATGGGCAAATATGCTTTAATGACATTTTCTGGCTTGATGCACTGAAAAATATCAATAGGTACATAGTCACGCTCTACTAAGTTATTAATCATGGATTTTTCAAAATCTTTTTCAGAGGTTCGAAATGTAATCAAACGTTCTGGAATGGGGACTTTTTTTGCAGAGATAAGAGGATTGAATGCCTTATTATGACAATAAGGGCACTCAACTTCTGCCTGAAATGGACTAAATGATGTAATAACTTGTTTACAGCTGGGACAAATAACCTGTTGTAGTTCTAGGGAGTTTGACATGATTAAATATATTATTATATGGAATTATTTAATCCTACATTTTTTGATTATTAAATTTCTTTCTTGAATAATGTGGATGATTTGATTGGAAAGCGATTTTATTTGTTCCATATTTTCTTCATTTATTTTTTCACAAAGAGTATCTATAGTATTCTGTAGATTAATATCTATATCTTGTGTTTCAGAATATTCATGAAGAGGACTATTGCTTAATGAGTCCAGGCATCGACTTAACAATTTCTTGATGTCTGGATTTTTGGTTTCGAGAGTTTTTTGTTGGAGTTGATTGATTAAAGTTTGTTTAAAACGCGATGATTTTTGTTGATTTTTTAAAGATATAGTAGTTGAACTATTTGCTAGTACCGTCATAAGCTGCATAATGATAAAAAGTGCCAGCAAGATACTTTGAATGATTAATGGCCATTTGAGGCTTTCAGGATTTATGAATATGCAAATGATAGCCGTAACAAGTTCTACAAAGAAAAATATTGTACTTTGAATCCACAGGCTTCCTATTAAAACTGCCGAATAGGATTCTTTTGCAAATAATGGAGTGGCACATAGGCAGATATACGCAAAGGTAGCAAATCCATATGAGCACCAAGCCGTATTTGTGTGTTCGACCCCTTCAAAGAAAAAAATTATATTGAATATAGCCAAAAATACGAACGATATGATAGTTTTTATGAATGTTTTGTTCATGGCTGTTAATTTTATAAATTATTGATAATTTCATCAACTTTAGAATCGTATTTCTCTTGTGTTATAAGTCCGGCATCAAGTAGTTTTTTTAATTTGCTTAATACTTCCATAGGATCTGATTGAACAGGTTGGGTCTGTTGTTGTGAAAATGTAGAAGAAGCTATAGCTGTAAATGCGTTTCCTGCAGCTAGGCCCATACCAATACCAGCTCCTACTCCTGCAAATCCGCCTGCTCCGGGATTGATGGCAATATCTTTAAGAAGCTCTTGTTGAACGGCTTGATTATAACGCGCGTCGGCTACATTTGCAGCAGCAATACGTCTATCTATATATTTTTTCCGTTCTTCTGTTTCATCAATTGTTAGATTATAGAAAGAAAAATTAACTAGTTCCAAACCATATTCGTGGAACAATTCATCAAAAGAAGGGGTCAATTCTTTTGATAAACTTTTCAATTGACTTGAAATAGCATTAATAGAACGATTCATAGAAATATTTTCTAAAGTTCGACCTACAACAGCACTGATTTCTTGAGAAATCTGAGCTCTGAAAAGCATGCTTAAGTCGTTTACTGTATAAGTACTTTTATCTCCCATTAAACGCATAAATGTTTGAATGCTAGCATTATCGTCTTCACGAATATTAAACCGAACTCGAAATTCACCTGCTCCGCGAATAAGTGTTGGTACTCCTATTTCGCCTTTTCCTAAGAAGAAATCTTGAATTTCAATAGCACTGGATGTACCCCAACTTATATTTTGTTCTGAAGTGTTGATATGATACACTTGGCAAGTAAAAGAGCTTATTCCTCCTGTCAGCATATTTCTGATTCGACTGAAAATCGGGTAATTCTCCGTTTTTATTTCATGACGTCCAGATGGTAATGTCCCAAACAACTCTCCATTTTTTATAAAAATAGCTTGTTCGTTAGGAGCTACGGTAATGATTGAGTTTGTGTTGAAGTCTTCACGAGGATCAAGGTAGATAAGTGTGTTTGTATCATGTTCTCGCTGTATGGATTCCATGATATTTTTGCTTCCTCCGGCAAAGTTTGTTTCTTTTGAGTTTTTGTTGAATAAGCCCATATTTGTTGTGTGTTTTTTGAATTAAATAAGTTTATATATTAAATATATAAGAACGGGGAGTTGCTTTTTTTTGTAATTGATTTTTAATTTTATTTTCAAGAAATGTAGATTAGTGACGAAAGTTCTAAATGAATAGAATGCGTTTAAATTATATGTCAGCGTTAAATACAAAACAGGAAATAGATAGCGAGTGCTAATTAGGAAGGAATTGAATTAGTGTATTATATATACGATGAGTTTAACCGGTTCTGCTCCTGTTTCCGGTCGAGTTACATGATGCTCTCCTGGAAATGAATAAGAAGAACTAAACTACATAAGAACGAATTTTGGAATCTGTAGTCAAGATTAAAATAACTCCTTGTGATAAACAATTTATCACACAAGCCGTTTTTTCAACGATGCGCGCCTTTCTGCCGTGATCCTATTCGCTAAACATTGAATGACAAAGCATTCTCAGGAACTTCTATACGGATTCCAAAACCGAGGCAAAATAAGTTCATGGAAACCAATCGAGCAAAGAAGGAACAAGCCGCACTGGAGTTATTGAAAGAGACGGGGTTAAGTGTGTTGGAAGCGGCTCTGATTGCAAGGGAATTGTTGGATGCAACTGGTAGCAGGGGGAACAAATACAAGAGAGCGCGGGAAATTATTCGGCTGGGAGCAGAGGCGCTGAGGGTGAAGATGATGACGGTAAGCTTTCGCAAAGCTGCAGAAGAGGCCATCGCTGTCCGGTCGGATCGGCGCAAGCGTACTCAGGAAGATTTCCGATACATGGTGAGGCGCTTATTAAGGTATAATCCCGGCATGGGGCGGCGTCCTGTACGAATGATGACGGCAAAGGAATGCCGGGAGGGGCTGGTTCGTGCATTTAAATCCGCCCGTCAGCGACATAAGGCACGCCTGGTGCTGAGTGGCATATTCAGCACGGCGGTGCGGCGTGGCTGGTGTGCGGAAAATCCGGTGAGGTGGGTGGACGTCCCCAGGCTGAAAGAGCAGGTGGTGCCCGTGCTGAACATGGAAGAAGTCAATCGCTTGCTGAAGGTAGCGCAGGAATACCGGCAGGGTGCCTGTCTGGCGGCTGTGGGGCTCATGCTGTATGCCGGTATAAGACCTAATGAAACGGAGCGTCTGGAATGGCGACACATCAACCTGGAGGCCGGCGTGGTGACCTTGTTCCCTCAGCATACTAAGACAGGTGGCGCCCGCATTGTGACCATCCGCCCGGTGTTGCGGGACTTGCTGACTGCGTGTCGTAAGATTGGTGGGATTCCGGGGCGGGTTTGTCCGCCCAATTGGCAGAGCAGATGGCGAGAGCTGAGGCGGCTTGCCGGATGGGACGGCAAAAAGAAGCCGTGGTATCCGGATACATTAAGGCATACATTTGCCAGTTATTTTGCCTGCCATTTTAAGAATATGAATGTTTTGCAGATGGAGATGGGCCATGCTTCCTTAGATCTGCTGAGAACCCGCTATTTGAATATGGAAGGTGTCACGGAGGTAACGGCGTCGGTCTTTTGGGGGAGTCTTCCGGTTGGATCGGGAATGCAAAAAATGGCCGCCTCGGAGTGAGAGCGACCACTGTGTCACCTGCGCTGTGGGTCAGCGTGTTGGGTGAGCAGATTAGAAGTTGGTGCGGAAGGCAATGTTGTAACTCCAGCCGGTGAAGCCCTTCTTCCCGCTTGCATCTGTCCCATTGGAGTGCGCATATTCCACTCCTGTCATGATTTTGGCCATATTGGGGCTGCTTTCGAAGAGGTAATAATTAACCCCTAGGTACAGGGCTTGCATGCAGTCGGAGGTACTGGCGTAAGTGGAGTTCTGCGTGTAGTGCTTTTCCCATTTGACGGCGTTGCTGCCGGCTGCCATCTGGTAACGGGCCACTCCTTCCCAGTGTGGAGAGAACTTGTAGGAGGGCATGACAGTAACGCCGAAGACGTTTTCTGCTCCGGCTTTCATGCCGATGACGTTAAAGCCTGCCATAAGCTCGGTCATCAGAGAGAAATCTCCCTTGCTCCCTTCCCAGGTGAGGGCTAGCACGTCTTTGGCTCCGGTTCCTTGGTACTTGCTCTTGAAGCCGTGCCCGGTCAGGTGTTCATACGCCTTGTTTTGTGCATCATCGCCCCACTTGGTGAAGTTGTGGGCGTAATCCAGCCACAGGCGGCTCTTTTTAAGGAAAAGACTGCCGGATGTGTCGTAACTGAGAGTTCCCGTGATGAAGCAGTTGTCTTGAGAATTGAAGGCCGGTTCAATGCGGTTGTTAAAAGAACCGGTGCCCGTACCGCCGTTGCCGTTCAGCCAAATGCCGGCTGCCCAGCCAAACGTGTCTTTTTTGTCGGTGTTATTGACCTGAAGGCCGTAGTTGGTCTCGGAGCGGAGCTGGTTGACCAGCATGGAGCGTTCAATGGTCAGGATGGCAGAGGAGGAGGTCCGGTATTCCCCGGTGATGCGTGGCTTGATTTTGCCGATGGCGTAGGTCACGGGACCGCCTTTGTATTCCAGATTCAACTCATAAAGAGAGTAGGACAGGTCTGAGGTGTCCCAGGTGTTGGTGGTGGCATTGTAGCTTTCCAGTCCGGCCATGCCGCCGATGTTCCAGACGTTATTGAGCTTGAAGTCTTTCAGAAACTTCATGTTGAACCCCGCTCGGAAGCGACGCCATTCATCGTTAAATCGGCGGCCGTTACCTTGTTGTTCTCCCATCACGCGCCCTTCTCCGTTCGGGTCAATCCAGTCTAAGCCGTATTGCATCCGGAGGGTGACGTTAAATTCCTGAATGTAAGGGTTCTGGTAGTCCCGTTCTGCTCGAAACCACTTGAAGCGGTCGCCAAGCCATTCTCCGGCAGAAAATCTGACGGTGTTCGGCTGGGAATCGGCGGCGGTAGGATTGGCGGTAGCCAGAGCGGAGGTGTTGAGAGTCAGGATGCCGATGATAGAGAGAGTATAGGTCTTCATATATGTTCTATGGTTGGTTGGGCTGGGAGAGAAAAGCGACATCTTCTGTGTCGGAAGCCGTCTGTTTTCTCTTCCCGGTGAAGGTCGCTTACAGGGATTGTTGGAGCCATGCCTTAGTCTCCAGGGCATGGGATGCGGCGGCTACTTCTGCCTTCCGCTTGCTGGAACCATGGCCGACCCCGATGGCTTTCCCTTGCCAGAATACGTGGGATTCGAAGCGATCTGCGGTATCTCTGGTGCCTTTTTCCTCGGTTTGGTAGGACGGTGTTTCCGGCAGGATTTCCTGCAGAATGGCTTGGAGTTCTCCTTTCGGGTTGATTTCTTTGGGGTGGGCGGCGGCGGATTCCAGCGATTCTTGCAGCACCCTCAGGGCTACTGCTTTGGCTGTCTCATAGTCGGAATCCAGAGACATGGCGCCAAAGACGGATTCAAAGGTATTGGCGATGATGGAGTTCTTGCTGCGTCCCCCGGCTCGTTCTTCTCCTTTCCCCAGAGCAATGAAGCGATCCAGTCCTAGGATAAACCCGTATTTGCCTAGGTTGGCGCGACTGACGATACGGGCCCTCAACTGGGTCAGTTCTCCCTCTGGTGACTGGGGCATGCGGTTGTACAGGTATTGAGTGACGGCAAGC
Organism: uncultured Akkermansia sp.; assembly: GCA_964525305.1. GTDB lineage: Bacteria > Verrucomicrobiota > Verrucomicrobiia > Verrucomicrobiales > Akkermansiaceae > Akkermansia. Next base: position 167,425 of record CAZGGR010000003.1, on the reverse strand, counting down.
TGTAAAATGGCATCTCCCAGATATTCCAGCCGTTCATAGGTGCGCCGGGTTTCCGGCTTGCTGTCTGCACTGGGGTGGGTGAGTGCTTGCTTGAGCAACTTCGAATGGTGAAAATGGTAGCCCAGCTTTTCTTCCAGCGCAGTGTAGTCCATATGCCGGGAATGTTAGAGCCCGCAGGGGAGAATTGCAAACACTAATGCGCCTCTCATAGTTGGGGCAACCCCCGCTTGCTGAAGGTGGAAGGTCGGCTTGTTTGCTCTTGGCTGGATTATCTTTTCAATACATTCCAGCGTCCCGATTTGTTGGAGCCTTCTCGCTGAATGAGCTTGTTTTTTTTCAGGGAAGCAATCAGGCGTTCGGCTTGGCGTTGGGAAAGCTTCAGCTCCTGTGCCAGTTCCCGTATGCTCAGATGTGCTTGGCTCTGGAGCAGTTCCAGAATCTTCTGCTCTTTCTCACTCAATTTTATTCCGACATTTATTCCGACATTTATTCCGACATCCTTTTCATGTTCCTTCCGGTATGAAAGGGAATGAAGTATTTCTCGGAGCATGAACTCAATAAAAGGCGCACTGTCTGCACGGGCTGTGCTTGTGCTGATTGCTTGGTAGTAAGCCTGCTGTTTGGTATAAACCATGTTTTCCACGGGAAGATGTTCAAAAGCCGGGTGTAACTTGCCAAGAATAAGTGATTGCCAGAGTCTTCCCATTCTGCCGTTTCCATCGCTGAATGGGTGGATAAACTCAAATTCGTAATGGAAGACACAGCTGCGGATTAATAGATGATCGTCCGATTGTTTCAACCATTCAAACAGATCTTGGATCAAGCCGGGGACTCGGTCTGTCGGGGGCGCCATGTGAATGACTTCTGTCCCGGCAAAAACGCCTACGCCTCCTCTCCTGAATCGCCCTGCATCTTCCGTCAAGTTGTTCATCATCATGCCATGTGCTTTCAGTAAATCATGGACGGAAAACGCGTCCAGAGAGGGATATTGCTCGTAAGTTTTAATGGCATTTTTGACTTCCTGTATTTCCCGAATCGGAGCAACAATGGTTTTCCCGTGTAATACGTCCCTAACCTCATCTTCGGATAATTGGTTGCCTTCTAATGCCAGGGAACTATGTATGGTTTTGATGCGGTTGGCTTTACGTAGTAGCAAGCCGTCTGATTGTTCTAGCTGAATAGCATACCGCTCCATTAACGAAGATATGTCAGCAATCAGATTGACGATGGCTGAGTTAATGCTGAATGGCGGTTGATACATAACAGGAAGAGTGCTTGCGTCTGTTATTTCCGTAAGGGCGAGATTCCATTATTTCAAGGAGAAGCTGATAGTCAAGTACACGATACGTGTCGGAATCATTTGCCAATGAAGGATTGCTTCAGCTTTTGACATCCGTTCTGCCGTGTGTAGGATGAGGGGGAGTCAAAAAAACGTACGGATATGATGAAGAAGATTGCAGCAACGGAGATTCGGGATAATGCGGTGAAGCTGATAGGATATGATTGGATGCTGGTGACGGCTGGAACACCGGAGCAGTTTAATATGATGACGGCTAGTTGGGGCGGTCTGGGCTTCATGTGGAAGAAGCCGGTCGCTTTTGTCGTGATCCGTCCCCAGCGGCATACGTTCCGTTTTATTGAGGATGGAGAAAAGTTGACGCTTTCTTTCTTCGATCAGGAATATCGTAAGGCATTGACCGTGTGCGGCACAACCAGTGGTAGGGATACGGATAAAGTAGCTGCTTGCGGGCTAACCCCTTACCCCACGGAGCAGGGGTGTGTGAGTTTTAAGGAGGCTCGGCTGGTATTGGAGTGCCGCAAGCTGTATGCGGATATGCTGAAGGCAGAAGCGTTTCTGGATCAGGATATCCTCCCGGCATGGTATCAGGCCGGGGATTTGCATAAGCTTTATGTGGTGGAAATCTTGAATGCTTGGGTGAAGGAGTAAGTCAGTCCCGTTGCCCCCGGCTTCAGAGGGGATGCAGGGCTGTTTGTTCCAGACGGAATACCGGGAGCGGGCATGGCGTATCATGCAGCCAGTCCAGATGGGTGGTGGTGATGAGGCTTTGAGCATCCGGTGGCAGAGCCTGAAGAAAGGCGATGCGTCGTGAGGGATCCAGCTCGCCGAAAACGTCATCAATCAGGTGTATGGGCGTGTGTCCGGTTTCTTCCGTCAGGAGGGAGGATTGCGCCAGCTTCATGGAGATGGCTGCGGTGCGTTGTTGTCCTTCTGAGGCGAATGTCGCCGCACTTTTCCCGTTGAGGGTGATATCCAGATCGTCCCGATGCGGTCCGATTTGTGTTTGCCCGTAGCGGATGTCCCGTTCCATGGAGGCGCATAGTCGCTCATAGAGATTGTCTTCTGCCGATGGCTTGTAAGTGACGCTAAGTTGTTCTTGTCGGGTACTGATGTGGCGGCATGCCGTAGCAATGTGTGGTGCCAGAAGGGTCAGTACGCCGGAGCGGAGAGCGCAGAGTTCTGTGCCGTATTGTGCCAGTTGTTGTGTATAAGCTTCCAGTTGGAGAGTGTCCCGGTGGTTGTGTTTGAGCAGGTAATTGCGAGATTTTAACGCATGACGGTAACGAAACAGAGCGAGTCTGTAACCGGGGTGCCATTGGCATCCCAGGAAGTCCATGTATTTGCGCCGTGCTTCTGCTCCGGCCTGCACCAGGGATAGGTCATCGTTGCCCAGCCAAACGACGGGATAGCTGTCTGCTAGGTAACTGCGCCGATCTTTGCGCGGTTCTCCGTTGACCCGAAGATCCGGAGATTCCGCGCTCCATAGGAGCCGCCGTGTTTGTCCGGGGAGTTCTCCGCGTATGCCAAATGAGGTCTGTCCGTGCGTAATCAGGGGGGCTGTGCGTGTGCAACGCGGTGATTGCAGGCGCAGAAGGAAGCAGACGGCTTCCAATAAGCTGGTTTTCCCCTGAGCGTTATCCCCCAGGATGACGGCTCCCTGCTGTGGAATCTGCCAAGAGAAGCTCCCGTAACAACGGAAGTTCAGCAATTTCAACCCGGAGATCATGGAGCCGGCAAGAGAAAGGAAATGTTATTCCACAGGAAGGGCACGGATGGAGTCCATGATCCTGTCCGTCAGATGCTGGTAGGCGTCTTTGCCCTTGGCATTGAGTTCCGCTTGGGTGAATGAAATGGGATCTCCTACGGTAACGGTGACGGGGTGAATCTTGGGAAAACGTGCATGAATGGGGAAGGCTTCATAAGCTCCGCTGATACGCAGAGGTTGCACCGGTACTTTTGTTTTGCTCAAAATCAGGCCGATGCCGCTCATGCCATCGTGAATCAGACCGTCCGGCGTGCGTGACCCTTCTGGGAAAACGAGAACGCGCTTGCCGGATTTGAGCAGGCGTATGATGTGCTTGAGGCTGGCGGCATCCGGGTTTTCTTGGTCAATAGGAATGGCTTGGCAGAGAGGAAGCCCCCATTTGAAGATCCCCTGAAAGAGCGTTTTACGGGCAAAGAAATAGATGCCTTCTTCGTAGGCAATTCCCAGCATCGGCGGGTCTAGAAAACTCTGGTGATTGCTGACGATGAGCACGGGACCTTCTTCGATGAGTTTTTCCCGGTTGATCACTTTCCAGGAGAAAAAGGCTTTGGAGATGCTTTTGAAGAGCGTGTAGAAAACCCAGTAAAAGGAGTTCATTTGTCGGTGAGCTTTTGTTGAATGTTGTCGGTAATGAAGCAAACGACCTGGTCAATGGTCATGTCTGAGGTGTCTACCAGCAGGGCATCTGGTGCTTGTGTAAGTGGTGCTGTGGCGCGGGAGGAGTCTTTGCGATCTCGCTCGGCGATGGAGTCCGTCAGCCCTTCTGCTGCACGGCGTGCCGCTCGAACTTCTTCGGAGGCGGTGACGAAATATTTGAACGGTGTATCGGGGAAGACTACGGTTCCAATGTCTCGCCCTTCCATGACAACGGGTTCTTTCAGGTTGTATTCTCGTTGACGCTTAACTAGCAGAGCGCGGACTTCCGGAATAGCGGCAATGGTGGAAACATGGTCATTGACTTGTTGGCCGGTAAGTTCTGTCCCCAGGACGCGTCCCTGGCATAGAACAACGGAATGACTGCCTTCTTTCCCAAAGGAGAGGGGAATGGCGGGAAGGGTGTCCAGTACTGCCTGGGTGTCTGCCGGGTTGATGCCTTGTTCCAGAATATACCAGGTGATGGCTCTGTACATGGCTCCGGTGTTAATGAACGTATACCCGAGTCGCTCCGCAATGAGCTTGGCAACAGTGGATTTCCCGGAGGCGGCGGGTCCGTCAATGGCAATAGCTGGGTGCATGAGTGTGTTTATTTGTTGTGACAATGTGGGCGCAAGCCGTTTGGATTGTAGTCGTGTGTTTCTCGAAAATCAAGAGTGTGTTCCGACGGCGTGTGCAAAAAGGGTTTCCCTTTTTCCCTTAAATCCGTTATAGAGTAGGGCATGGCTCAGCTCAAACACCCAAAGATGGTGGACATCAGAGACGTATTGGATGAGAATATGCGTCTGCCTGCCTTCGTGGCTTCTTCTGCTGAAAAATTGTTGGGGCTGGATCGTCTGAATAGAGCATATGATAAGATTTTGAGGGATCGTGAGGCCGGTTCTTCGGAAAACTTTTTTCAACTGGCATCCAAGTATTTGAAACTGAGGTTGCAACTGAGACCAAGCGATCTGGAAAATATCCCCAAGAAAGGGCCGGTTGTGGTGGTGGCTAACCATCCGCATGGGTTGTCGGACGGTATTATATTTGGAGAGTTGTTGACCAGGGTGAGGGATGATATCCGACTGCTGGTGAATGAGCAATTGGCGTTGTGTGCAGAGCTGGATCCGTGGTTGATTAAGGTGGATGTGTATGAGGGGGAGGATGCCAAGCGCAAGAATCTGTCTGGATTGCGCAAGACGATTTCTTGGTTGCGGAAGGGCGGTGTGCTGGGAATTTTCCCGGCTGGCACGGTTTCCAGTTTCTCTCTGGAACATAAGAGGGTGACGGATGACCCGTGGAATGCCAATATTGCCGCTATTATCCGCATGACCCAGGCAACGGTGGTGCCCGTATACTTCCCCGGTCGCAACAGTTTGTTGTTTCAGGGAATCTCTTTGCTGAACCGAAATGCGCGAGTGGCATTTTTGCCGAGAGAGGTGGGGCGTGATAGCCGACGAACTCATCGCTTGGTGGTGGGAAAGCCGATCCCGTTCAGTCAGTTGAGTCAATATGAGTCGGATGAGGCGTTGGTTTCCCATTTGCGCTTGCGTACGTATCTGTTGGGGAAGAGTTATGAAAAAAGCCGCCGCCCCCATGTGCATAAAAAGGACCGTAAGGCAAAGATGGAGGCTCTGATTTCTCCCGTGCCTGTACAGGATATGCAGGCTGAAATTGATGCCCTGCCTCCGGAATGCCTCCACGCACGCCAGGAGAATGGTGACTGGGATGTGTATGTGGCAGATGCTTTGCAAATCCCTCATATTCTGATGGAAATTGGGCGTCTGAGGGAATTAACTTTCCGTCAGGTGGGCGAGGGCTCAGGCAAGGCGTGTGACCTGGATGCGTACGATAATCATTACAAGCACTTGTTTTTGTGGGATAGAACTCACCGGAAGATTGTCGGGGCTTACCGGATGGGAGAAACGGATAAAATCCTTGCTCGTTACGGTGTGAAGGGATTGTATAATGGGGAATATTTCTCTTTTTCTCCGGCGGCATTACAGGTGCTGGAACGTTCTCTGGAAATGGGGCGGGCTTTCATTGTCCCGGAGTACCAGAAACGACCGTTGGCTTTGGGCTTTATCTGGGTGGGTATTGGCCAGTTTATGGCGCGCAATCACCGGTATCGCTATTTGTTCGGGACGGTCAGTATCTCCCGTGATTACACCAATCTTTCCCGGGCGTTGATTGTTTCTTATCTGAAAGCTCATGAGATGGAATCCGTCCTGAAGAATGAGGTGAAGGCTTACAATCCGCCTCGCAAGGCAGATCTAAAGCGTGCGGAATCCAGCATTTTGCCAATCGGGCTGACGGATGCGCAGGGGCTTTCCCAGTTGGTGGCGGATATTGAGGAGGATGGTAAGGGTATCCCGGTGTTACTGCGCCAGTATTTGAAGCTAAACGGGAAGATTCTTTCCTTTGGCGTGGATAAGCATTTTGGGGACGTGTTGGATTGTCTGATTCTGGTGGATATATTCAAGACTCCGGAGCGTTCCCTGAAGCGGTATTTGGGTAAGGATGCGTATGATAAGATGTTGCCTTACATCCTGCAGGAGAATGGTGGGAAGGCGGTAGAATAGCTGCCTCCCAGGATTGTATGTTGTGACGGTTGCTCGGCGGAAAGCTTCGTGGCTTAGTTGAAATGCTTGTACCCGGGGGGAAGGGTGGATGATGTGGTGTTGGTCATCTCTCCGATGATGGTGATGGGCGTCCCTTGGAACTGCGTAGCTGCCAGTTGTAATGCCCGTTCCCTGTCTTGTGGTTTTAGGGTGAATAGAAGTTCATAGTCTTCTCCGTCACCAATGGCTTGTGCTGTGGTAAAGCCGGGGCGTACAGGTAGTAGTTCCTCTTGTATGCGGAAACCCAGTCCGGATGCTGTCGCCAGACGTGGCAGGTCTGTTCCCAGGCCATCGGAAAGATCCATCATGGCTGAGGCGATACCGGATGTTGCCAGCAGTTGGCCTTCTTGTACTCGTGGTATGAAGGTGAGGTGATGTCCGGTGGGGAAGCTGCCTCCCAGAATGCCGGTGACGGCGATCAGATCTCCCGCTTGGGCTGTGCTGCGTAGGACTGCTTTGCCATTCGAAATTTCTCCGGTTAACGCAACGTTGATGATGAGGCCGTCTGATGGTAGGCCGGAGCTTTCTCCTCCGGCAATGCTGATGCCGAATTGCTGTGCCAGTTCCCCCATGCCCTTGTAAATCCCTTTGATCTGAGAAACGGGGCGCGAGGAATGCACGAATAGCGTCACCAGGGCGTGAAGTGGCTTGCCTCCCATGGCTCCGATATCTGATACGGCTCGCGCCAGAGCTTTCCTGCCGATGAGTTCTGGTTCTGTGTCGGGGAGAAAGTGTAGGCCTTCCACAACGCAGTCCGTTTTCAGGAGTAGTTGGCGATCCCCGGTCGGATTGGCAACGGCACAGTCATCGCCGGGGCCGACTGTCAGAGCTGCGTTGGATGGCATATGGGGCAGAAGGCTGGCTACAAGCGCATCTTCTCCCATTTGACGGATGCTGCGTTCAGATTCCATAGGGAAGGATGACGCCGGGGTACAAAATGTTGATGATGGTTGCGGTGTTGAAGATAAAGTGGGCAATGATGGGCGTCCAGATGCTGCCCGTGTATTCGTATAACAGAACCAGTGCTGCTCCAAAAATGGCAAGCGGAATGAATGGTACCAGGCTCACATGGATGATGCCGAAGAGCAGGGATGTGGTAATGAGGGCAAACCAGACTCCGGTGTATTTTTTCATAATCGGGTACAGATAGCCTCGGAAGATGAGTTCTTCTACCAGGGGGGCCGCAATGGCGGCGCTGAAACAGATGACTGTGATCAGGGGGATATCGCTGGAGTGTCTTAGCACGGATACGATAGATTGTTCTGCTGGAGCGTTGGTTACGTATTCAATCCATTCGAGCAGTCCTGATTGAGAGATCAGAAAATGGATAAGGATAACCAGGATGTAGCCTGCTACAGGAACATAAAAAAGATTTTTCCGGGTAAGTCGTTTCAGGCCCAGGGCTTCCAGCCTTCCTGTGTGGAACATTCGTACCAATAGAACAAAGGCTAGAATGAGGTTCAGGCAGGTCCCGTTGAAAATCTTATAGCTGTCCAGCTCCATATTGGTTGTGGAGGGCGGTGCGGATGCTCCAGGTGGGGTGGCTGCTGCTAATAAGGCCCCAAGGCTGAAATACAGCACGATGATGCCACACATGGCTATGTCCAGCATATCGAGGTGGTCTGTAGGAATGCGCCATTTCAGCGTTTGCGGGGCGTCGGGCGTTTGTGCTCGGCGAAAAATGCCCACCGCAAGAGTGAGAAGCATAATGGTCAGCAGGGCAGAGGAAAACAGAGTGATAATTTGGTCTGTTAATTCATTCATGGCTCAGGCGTATGAAATAGCGTTCGGAGCTGGACGCAATGGAAAAAACTTCTGTTTCTTTAGTAGAATCACAAGGTTTTTCCAGCAGAAAATATGAAATCTTCCTCTAATTGATAAAAAAATCATCCGGGAGGGGAATGAGTTCTTTTCAAAGAAAGTTGGGTGTGCTACATTTCCAACGAATTATCGCCATGAATATTCAACCCAAAATCACTCCTGTGCTGGACCCCGGCTTTGTGCCGGCCGTTCTTTGGAATCAAGCTTTTGAGGCAAAAGCCGCTGCTGATCCCGCTTCTCATCAAGTAGACATTGCCCTGACCCGTAATGATGGAACATGCTTCCGTTGGGCTGGTAAACTGCTTCCTCATACCGGTGAAAATATCGCCCTCAATGAAACTTATGTGGAACGTATCGTGAAGTTCCTCTTGTGGCAGAAGGGCGGCAATATCATCCTGGTTGCCGGTGATGATGCCATCGCTGATATGTTGGCTTCCCGGTATTGCAAGGGCGGTATCCGTGAATTTGACTGGGACTTCATCGGTAAGAAAATTTATGGTTCCCCGATTGAAGTGAAGAAGGTTTCTGTTGACGAACTCCCGGCTGAATACTCCGGCTCCATGACTTTGGGCCGTAACTTGGACGGTTACCGTATCGGCTTTGACTTGGGCGGTTCCGACCGTAAGTGCGCTGCCGTGGTAAACGGTGAAGTGGTTTATTCCGAAGAAGTCGTTTGGGACCCCTACTTCCAGAAGGATCCCCAGTACCATATTGACGGTATTCAGGATTCTTTGGAACGTGCCGCTGCTCACCTTCCTCGGGTGGATGCCATCGGTGGTTCTTCTGCCGGGGTGATCATTAACAGTGAAGTTCGTACTTCTTCTCTCTTCCGTGGTGTAAGCCAGGAAGATATTGAAAAGACTTTGGGTAAGGTGTTCCGCACACTTCAGAAGGAAAAGTGGAACAATATCCCCTTTGAAGTCGTAAATGATGGTGAAGTGACCGCTCTTGCCGGGGCTATGGGCATGAATGATAATGCCGTGTTGGGCGTGGCTATGGGTACTTCCGAAGCTGCCGGTTATGTCGACCCGGATGGCCACATTAAGCCTTGGCTGAATGAATTGGCTTTCGCTCCCGTGGATTATTCCCCGGAAGGTGGTGTTGACGAATGGTCTAAGGATATGGGGGTGGGTGCTCTGTACTTCTCCCAGCAGGCCGTGGCTCGTCTGGCTCCTCGTGCCGGATTCCAGTTTGACGGTATGCCTTTCCCGGAACAGCTTAAGAAGGTTCAGGCTGCTATGGCTGAAGGTGATGAACGTGCCCGTAAGATCTATGAAACGATCGGTGTTCACTTCGGTTACGCCATTGCTCACTATGCCAAGTTCTATGACATCCGTAACTTGCTCTTCTTGGGTCGTGTGGCTTCCGGAGATGGCGGCCAGATCATCATCGATAAGGCTGAAGAAGTGCTCAGCACCGAATTCCCCGAGCTGAAAATCCAGCTCCGTGTGCCGGATGAAAAGACAAAGCGTCACGGTCAGGCCGTTGCCGCTGCTTCTTTGCCGGCTATCTCCTAAGGGGAGAATAATCTGTTTTGCAGGAGGGACTCTTTGGTCGGAGTCCCTCCTTTGCGCTTGATTAAGGGATGATGGTCCCCTTGTTTTTTAACGCTTATCCGCTTCATATTCATGGATTCCCCTCAACATGAAATCGTTAATTGCCCAAAGTGTGGACAGCCCATGGATGTCGCACAGCTGAGCCCTTACGCTAATGCTATTTGCCCAAATTGCCAGGCAATGACTCGGGTGAAAACGAATATGGGCCCCTTCCGTATTACTGGGAGGCTGGGAAAAGGTGGTATGAGCGTGGTCTATCGGGCGGAGGATACCGTGCTGAGGCGTGAGGTCGCTTTGAAGATCCTGAATGATACTTATTCCGGGGATAAGTTGCGCCGTGAACGTTTTGAACGGGAAGCTCAGATTATGGCTCGGGTTTCCCATGAAAATCTGGTTCAGGTTTATGCCGTGGGTCATGCCCATGGTCTTTTTTACATTGCCATGGAATTGGTGGAAGGGTGTGGGCTGGATGCACTGATCGCTGCCGAGGAACGTGTGGCTGAGGATAAGGCGTTGCGGTTGACGCTGGATATTGTGCGTGGTTTGAATGCCGCTTGGGAGGCTGGGCTGATGCACAGGGATATTAAGCCGGCCAATGTCCTTCTGTCTCCGGATGGTACGGCTAAGATTGTGGACTTCGGTTTGTCCCTGTTGCAGAGTGAGTCTGATGTCGAGCAGGAAATATGGGTAACTCCCTACTATGCCGCTCCGGAAACCTTACTGAGGCAGGAGGAGGATTTCCGCACGGATATGTATGCTTTGGGGGCTTCCATGTATCATTTGCTGGTGGGGGCTCCTCCTCAGGTGGATGCTTCTCAGTCTTCGGATGTCTTGTTAACAACGAAAAAAAATCTGCCTCGATTGGAACAGGTGGTGAATGATATTTCTCCTATGACCTGTTTCATTGTGAATAAACTGATGTCTTTTAATAAGGAGGATCGGTTTGAGTCTTACGCAGAGTTGATGACGGCTGTCGAACAGGCGTTGGAGGAATATACTCGTGGAATGCGCGAATCCGGCTTGTCTTGGGCGGAGAGACGCATTCTGGAGGAACGACGTATGCGGCGCATCAAGGGGCGTAATATTGCTTTTGTTTCCCTGGCGGTTGTTGGAGTGCTGGGATTGAGCATTTGGGGCTGGGGGGCTTGGAAGAAGAGCAAGGAGGCTGCTGACAGGGCAAACGTGACCTCATTGCTTCCTACGGCTGGTTCGGGGGAAACTCCCGAAGATGCCTTGGCAAAAGAGTCGCTGATGGAGCGTAATATCCGCTTTGGTAAATTGTTTAACGAGGCTCAGGATTCTCTGAATCGGGGGGACGTTGTGCGGGCTGGCGGTCTGTTCGGGGATTTGGCTGTCCAGCAGGGGTGTCCTCTGTCCACATCGCTTTGGGCAGGGGTAAATAGGGTGCTGTGTATGTGGGTGCAGGGGCAGTTCCCTGATGGTATCAAATATCTGAAGGATCTGGAAAAACAGGTAGAGTCCTGCCAAAATCCGGAGGAATTGAAACGGGCTGGCGATATCGGAAACCTGATTATGTATTTGAGTTCTGCTAATTGGGATTTCCGTATGGCAGGATTGCGTTCCGATCTGGATCTGGCTCTTCATTACTATGTGGGAATGGCTCTGAAGTCTTGGAATATGCCCGGTAAATGGCTGGAGTATGGCGTTTTCTTGAAGCAGATAACCGATTTGGCTTCAAATGATGATGCAGATAAAAGTATCCGTGAACGAGCTGTTGCTTGGCTTAGCAATCTGAAGGCTTATACAGATCAATATGAACGACTGAAGCGTATTCAGGATATGCCGGAAAACTCTTCGGAGGAGGTGAAGGAAAAACAGGGCGCATCAGAGTTTTTGATGGAGCAAATGGATATAGGTGAGGTCCCGTCAATGTCTCCGGCTCGTGCCGCTCTGGAGCAAATGCGGGATCATTTGATAATGCAATATCAGCTCGTGAAGGATAGGGAGGAAATAGAGCTCAAAGAGGCCACAGAACGAGCTAAGGAAGAAGATTTTCAGCGTGCTGAAGAGGCGGCTGAGAATAGGAAAAAATTGCATGCGGCTCAGTCTAGAAGCTATGAAGAGGTCTGCCGTGAAGCCGATGCCGTAATGCGGAAGAAGGGAGACTTCGCTGATTCTATTCCTGTGTATCAGGATGCTGAAGCTGTTGTTTCTTCTCCCGTTGTAAAAATGCAGTTGAAGACGCGCCGTGAGATGACGGAGCTGATGTTGCCGCTGTTTTCTCGAATGGAAAAGTTCTTGCCCGGTTTGGTGAATAAAAAAACAGGCAGAAAATTGATTCTGAAAGATGGTTCTAAGGTCCGCTTGACTGGGCTTCAGGGGCATTTGCTGGTTGCCGAAAAGGAGGGCGGGGAGTCCTGCCTCCTCTGTTGGAATGATTTGGCTTTTAATTCTCTGTATGCTTTGGCTAAGGAGTGCCGGCAAAAGAACTCTGCTGGGTTTTCTCCCATGGCTGATACATTTACCAAGCCATTGCTGATCTTTGGTACGCTGACGAATACTATTTCCCCGGAGCAACAGGCAAACGTTTTGTTGCAGTTGGAACGTTCTTTTATGGCTAAGTGGAATAAGTGGATGGAGTTGTTGGAGGTGGAAGAAGGCCGTTCGAATGCGAATGATCCTTTTGCTGATTAGGAATAAGGCCGATTGCGGATTGATGGTCTGTCCATGCTTGCTTGTCTCGGCGAAAATTAACCGTGATGAAGTAAAATTTGCTTGCCTGGGGCTCTCCCTGCGAGTCTCATAGCCATATGAGACAGATTTGTTTTTTGACGCTGACTTTGGCTCTCGGCTTGTTGGCTTCTTGCGGTTGTGATTGCCATAAACATGCGGATTTCGCACTGAAGGATTATCAGCCTACCTCCAGCAAGCAGTTCCGTTAACTCCCCCGTTATGTTTGAAATCCGCGAGAAACCGGAAATGGTGGAGCGAGCTATGCTCGTGTCCATTTACTTTGATCCTTCAGAGGCGGCTGAAAAACAGGCTATGCTCGATGAATTGGAAGACTTGGTCTCCAATTTGGGAATTGGCATTGTTGGAAAACATCTCATTAAATCCAGAGATAGACATGCCAAGTTCTTGTGTGGTACGGGAAAGGCTCAGGAGGTGAGGCTGTTGGCTCTGGATTGCAAAGCGGATTGTGTGGTCTTTGATAATATGCTTTCTCCTTCTCAGCAACGGGAATGGGAGAGGTTGATCGATGAATGTGTGATTGACCGTGAGGAGGTCATTCTGGATATCTTTGCCCGGCGTGCCCGTACCCGAGAGGCTACCATGCAGGTCGAGTTGGCTCGTATGCAGTATTCTTTGCCTCGTATGGCTCGTATGTGGAATCACTTGGATCGCCAGGGCGGTGGTTCCGGCGGTGGTAAGGGGGGCGGTGGTGCTGCCAGAGGGGAGGGGGAAAAGCAGATTGAGGTGGACCGCCGTTTGGCTCGTGCACGAATTGAGGCTATTCAAAAGGAACTTGTTCTGGTTACTAGACAACGTGCCACTCAGCGGAAGGAACGGGAACGACAGGCTGTGGCAACGGCTGCTATTGTGGGTTACACCAACGCTGGAAAATCTTCCTTGCTTTCTCTTGTGTCCGGGTCAGAGGTGATGGCCAGGGATATGCTCTTTGCCACACTGGATACCACAACGCGGAAGATTGAGTTGCCTCATGGTCAGCCTTTATTGTTGACGGATACCGTAGGTTTTATTCGTAATTTGCCACACCGTCTGGTGGAGGCGTTCAAGTCCACTTTGGAAGAGGCTGTCCTGGCGGATTTCCTGATTCAGGTGGTGGACGCTTCTGACTCGGAGGCCGTTCGTCATTATGAGACAACCTTGGAGGTCTTGAGTGAACTGGGCGCGGCTGATAAACCCATGATTGTGGTGCTGAACAAGGTGGATCTGGTTCCGATGGAAAATCGACATCTGCTGGAATCTCTGTTGGCAAATCATTTTAGTGGGAGTGTCGTCCCCATGTCTGTTAAGGATGGTATCGGAGCGGATGGCCTTTTGGATGCCTGTGTGAAGATGCTGGAAAGCCGTGTGCGGCGTGCCCGTTTTCTAATCCCGTATACGCGTAGCGATCTGGTTGCTTCCATGCATAGTGAGGGTAAGGTGTTGTCCACGGAATATGTGGAGGAGGGAACTCTGCTGGAAGCTGTGCTCCCCGTAGCTTTTTACAATAAGCTGAAGGGCTTTTTGGCAGAATAATAATGAGCTTCTGTTCGGTTCGCTAAAATTGGTATCCTAGGAGGTTCAGATTCTTGATCACTTCTTTGACCGGAAGGCCAATGACGTTGTCCGTATCTCCTTGGACGGAGGAGATGATCATTTCTCCATGTTCTTGGAAGGCATAAGCTCCGGCTTTGTCTAGAACATGAACCATGGACATATAGCGATCTATCGTTTCTTCCGTCAGATATCGGAAGGTGACTTTTGTCAGAACGGCTGTGTTTTTTGTGCCGAGCGGTGATCGAATTGCTACGGCTGTACACACATAATGAGTGTTTCCGGAGAGTTGGCGTAGCATATGCTTGGCTTCTTCTTCGTCTCTCGGTTTGCCAAGGTGGCGCTTGTTCAGAAAAACCAGCGTGTCTGCTCCGATGACTGTGGTTTCTGGGTGGTCTTGAAAGACGGCTTCCGATTTTTGCTCTGCATTGTGCAGGCAAAGTTCTTGCGGGCTAAGGCTCGCATCTTGGAGTTCGTCCGTTTCTTTGATGACTACTGAGAACGGAACTCCGGCCTTACTCAACAGTTCTCGGCGTCGAGGGGATTGTGAAGCCAGAATAATGGGTGGAAGCATGGTCGCAAACCGAACGTTAAATGGAATGGCGAAGGGATTGGGCATCCCTTCGCTCATGAATCGGTATTTGTTAACTCCTTCTTATTTGTTACCCATGATGCGGTGAAACGCTTCCGGTGAGATTTCCCGAACGGATCTGATGATGTTTTTGGAGAAGGCTTTCATGCGTTCACGGATGGTTTCCCTGTCTTCTGCTGTTTCAAACTCCATGCCTACTAAGGCGCGTCCTACTCGTTCTCCTGTGTAGGTATAGTTGAAATAGCAGAGGGAGGCCAAATCTGCTATGCGCTCCATGAAGCCTAAAAAGGCTCCGGCTCGCTCCGGAAACTCTATGTGTACAAACAATGGGTGTTGGCAGAGTTCCGCTTGGTAATGAATCATACGAAAACGAACGTCGTCGTCTTCGCTGATATCTTCAAAATCCATGCCTTTTTTCTTTAATGTCGCCCGAATCGTGTCCAGATCTTCATCTGAGGCGGCTATGCCGAATACGGGATATTGGGTCTCTCCTTCGGTCTTGCCATATTGCACGTCCACTAGTGTGGTGTCTTGCGGAATGTGGCGTAGATATTTGAGAACTTGCCCGCGTTTGGAATCCATGGGGATACGCAGGTAGCGCGTTTCATGATTCCCTATGCCCGCTTGACGAGCTATTTGGGTGAGATGGGTGAAGTCCATGTTGGCCCCGGAGATTACCACAAAGCTTTTTTCTTCCGGTTTGACTTCTCCCTGGTGCCATTGTTTCAGAAATCCTGCTAGACTCATGGCTCCGGATGGTTCTGGAACAACTCGGGATGATTCCCACATGGCTCGAATGGCTTGACAGACTTCATTGTTCGTCACGGTGACAAATCCGTCTATCAGCTCCCGACAGAGAGGGTAGGTGAGTTCTCCGGGGATGTGAACGGCTGTGCCGTCACAGAAGACGTCTACGTAATCTAGGTTCACCCGTTGTCCCTGTTCTATGGAGGTTTTCATGGAGGCTTGGTCAACTCCTTCTACTCCGATGACTTTGATGTGTGGCCAGAACTTTTTCAGCCAGCATGCTACTGATGCGGCCAGCCCCCCGCCTCCAATGGCTACGTAGGCCCGGTCAAACGGCCCTTCGCCACTCATAACAACTTCATCTGCCAGCGTCCCTTGCCCTCCCATGGTTACCAGGTCATCATACGGATGGACAAAGGTACTGCCATGGCTCTCGGCGTATTCATGTGCCGCCGCCGCTGTCTCATCATAACAGTCGCCGTGAAGCATGATTTGTACGTGGCTGCCTCCGTGGCGACGTACTTCCGTCTGCTTAACTTCAGGTGTGGACCTGGGCATGAAAATGGTGGCATGACAATTCAGAACGCTGGCTGCCAACGCTACCCCTTGCGCATGATTGCCGGCTGAGGCCGCAACGATGCCTTTGTCTCTGGCTTCTTTGCTTAATGCGGCCATGCAGTTGAAGGCTCCGCGCCATTTATAGGCACGAATAGGTCCCAGATCTTCTCTTTTCGCATAAACCGGTGCTGTAATGCCCGGTAAGTTCAATCGCTGAAGTGGAGTAGGGTCGCCAACGGTATAAACGCGTTGACGTGCTTGCAGTATTTCCTCGGAAAGGCGGTCCGAAAGTATGCTCATGGTTGTGATGTTGAGCTTTATTTTACTGCGTTCCTCGCCTCTTATCCAGTTAAAACATGCACAAGGGAACGATCAACATCGAATATTGCTGTTTTATGGCACAAAAAAACCGCCAAAAGGCGGTTCTTCTTAAACAAGGTGGCGAAGCGGACGGGGCTCGAACCCGCGACCTCCAGCGTGACAGGCTGGCGCTCTAACCGAACTGAGCTACCGCTCCTTGTCCCTGTATGGGGTGTCTTTGCTTGTTGCGGCGAAGACGTGGAGGTTTTTACAGGGACTCCCGATGGAATGCAAGCCAAGAAATGATTTTTTTCTGCATAAGTGTGTCACCGTTGCTGATCCGGAGAATGAATATTCCCAAAAATCACGAAGATAGAAGGAACTTTTGCTTGTTAAAACAGCTCTTTTTGTTACTAGCTGATTGATGAAAAATATGTTAAGATTCGGAATGTTGGCTGTTCTATTGGCCGGCACAACGTTTTTTTTGTTTAATGGAACGAGGTGAACAGTCTTTAAACCGGGCTCAGTTGGCTCGGGAGCGGGTTTGGCCCGTGTTGTCTTCTTTACTGAGCATTCATGAGGCTCAGGTGGGTGATCCTGTATTCTTGAGAGCTGTTAAGGAGGATTCTGTGTTGGAATTATGGGTGAAGCCTCATCTGATGGATCGTTTCGTCCTTGTTAAACGTTACCCGATTGCAGCATGGTCTGGAGTATTGGGGCCGAAAGAGAAGGAAGGGGATGGGCAGACTCCGGAGGGATTTTATGAAGTGCTTCTGTCCGCGTTGAATCCGCAGAGTAAATATCATTTGTCTTTTAATATCGGTTATCCTAATGCTTATGATCGCTCCCTGAATAGGACGGGGAGTTTTATTATGGTTCATGGAAAGGATGTTTCCATAGGTTGTTTGGCAATGACCGATCCCGGTATCGAGGAAATCTATACGATGGTGGAACAGGCTTTGTCTCATGGACAAAAGTGTGTTCCTGTACAGATTTATCCATTTGTCCCTACTCAGGAACGCTTGCAGAAAGAGGTGGATTCTCCTTATTTCCCTTTTTGGTCTGTTTTGGCTCAGGCTTGGTATTGGACGGAGAGATCTCATTTGCCTGCTCAGGTGCGCTTGGTAAATGGCCGTCTGGTTGTGTCTGAGTAGTAAAAATCCTCCGGCTTTTTGTCCGGAGGATTTGGAAAAGATAAGGAAAAGGTGTAACGCTTTTCTGTTATCGGGTGTGATTTATACGAGTTGGGCAATCAACTCTTCTCGGTCTCCCGGCAGAAAGTCCATCGGAGCTATTTCCGGCAGGGTGTAACAGCCGGCTGATAATTTCATGCTGGCTCGTGCTGCCGCTGCCATGACTTGCGCCGTCAGGGCTGGGTTGTTGATGCGCATTTCAAAGGTAAACATCTGGTTCTGGGTGCTCCCGGAAACTCCTTTGCGTTCCATCAGTACCCCATGCCCCATGTCTTTCAGAACATCAATATTCGGTACTTGGATAACATGGGTTTCATCATGACTGAAGTAGGAGTCGGTCTTGATGGCTGATTCAACTTCTGAGAATGTGGCTCCTTCTTTGAGGGCAACGTAAACCATGCGACGATGTACGCCTGAGCCTGTGGGGATGGTCAGAGAGAGGGCATCTGCTACGCCTTCTTTGGAACGGGCTACCACACTGTGTCCCATGCTCATGCCGGGCCCGAAGTTGGTGTAAGTGATCCCCTTGGGTGCCATGGCAAGCATCATGGTGCGAATAACGGAGTCTGTGCCAGGATCCCACCCTGCAGAGATAATCGAAACTGCTTCATGTTTGATGGCTTGGGCTCCAAGTGAACGACGAAGTTTGACGATGTCTCCATGAATGTCAAAGCTGTCCACGGTATTGATCCCCAAGGCAAGAAGGGGCAGGGCTGTTTCTTCGACGCTACGAGTGGGGGTGCAGAGTAAGGCGACATCTACATGGCCCAGTTCTTCTATGTTGCTTACGGTTTTAATGCCGTGTACGGGGCTGCTGCCGGGACGCCGTACAATCCCTGCCAGTTCCATATCAGGTGCAGAACGCACAGCTTCTACTGCATATTTCCCAATATTGCCGTATCCTACGATGGCTATTTTAATCATGTCGGTAGTAAATAGTAATTGGTTGCGTATGAATGTGAGAGAAGATCCTAACTCAACTAGGATTTCTCTGCCGGGGGATATTTTTAAGTGTTACGCTGGCTTATGGCAAGAACGGAGAATGACAGAGGGGAATACGGCATCGAATCGCCTTCTTTGAACGGGATCGGAAAAAGAGGAATCTGACGCTTTGGAATGTTTCCAATAAAACAATGAAAAGCAAACTGATTATTTTGAGTATCGCCTCCCTGTTAGGCTGCGTTTCTTGCCATACGATTGGCGGTGTGGGCAGAGATGTTGAAGCTGTCGGGAACAATATCAATTCTGCGGCACGTTCCACCAGCCAGGCCTTGTAAAGATTCACTCTGGAATAGTACCAAAGCGGCCACTTTTCCTCTCAAGGGAAAGTGGCCTTTGTTTGAACAAAGGGTCGCTCAGCAGTCTTCGTGAAAAGAAAACATAAGAACTGCTTAGAATTGGTATCGTAGCCCTATGTTTGCGTTGTATCGGTTAGATCGAGTTCCCAAGTTGGCCGTTGCCTGGATGATGAAATCAGTTTGTTGCGTCACAGGTATGATGATTCTGGTCCCCAGTTCTGCTTCGAGGTTGTCCGGTTTGTTCCCATTTATTCTGTAAATGTCGCTCCCGTAACCTTGTAGGCTTACGGATGTGGTCCCTCGGCGTGACTTCAGGTATTGGATGATTCCGGCCTGGGCTTCAAAATAACAGGGTGTCGTAGACAAGCCCGTTTTGATGGATTTCGTGTAGTTCAGTCCGAGTTGTACATTCCCATAGTCGTGATTTTGCTTACCGACGGCAAGACTGGCGTTTCCTGCTCCCGTTTCGCGATACCCATCCACATGAACAGAGGTCCAGCCCAACTGAACGAGAGGGGTAAGCAAATGAGGTTCTTCTTTTGTATGGCCGGTCAGATTGAAGGAATAGGCCACTTCGTATAAGGCACTCCATTCGTAACCGGAAGTTGAACCATGTGTTTCTCCGGCCACGGGAAGGTTTCTGTTAAGTTTGATGTCAGCTGTCCCTCCGCTGAGTAATAATGTGTGTTTCCAGGGCCCTATTTCTTGTTGCATGTAAACGGTAACGTCCATACAGTCCAAGTTGCCCTGAGCCGTGTCTGCTGCACTGGATTTAAGATCTCCCCATGAGGCAGAAAATGCTGCTCCCGCAATGAAATGAGGGGTGATGTTGACATCGGTTCCTAGAGTCCCTCCCCATGAGTTGAGCGTATAGCCGGCCAGTTCTCCGTCCCTATCCAATTCATGATGGCTGTAGTCGCCTTGAAACCAGATGGAAGGCTGGAACGAATCGGTCGTAGCTTGTCTTCCTGTGGTTGCACGCATGTGCACCATGTTCAGCAACGAATTGAGGCGTAAGGTGGTTTGGTCTGCATAAGCTGTCCCTGGACACGTGGTTGTGTTTCCTGCTAAGGCTGCTTCCAGATGTGCTGCTGTGCCCCGGTCTCCTCTGGAAATGGCGGTATCTATAGTATCCATGACTAATGCTAGCCGGGAATCTGATTCCGTTGTTTGTGGATCGCTGTGATGTAGGGCGGCATCTAGCATAGCTCCTCCCTTTTTTCCCATTTCTCCGAGTTGGGGATTGATGTCCTTATCGGCATAAAAAGCACCCGTATTGACATTCGCCGTAAATTCTATTTCCCCGTAATCATCATAAGCTTCAGGGACGGTAACATTTAAATGAAAGGTCTCTTTATCCAGGTATTTGCAAAGCAGTGTAGAGATTTCTACTCCTTCCCATGTGGCGTAGTCTTTCCCAAATAAAACAACTTTTTCATCATCTTCCTCAAAATCATAATAGCCATTGGAGATAAGCAAGGCTTTGTAAGGGCTGTTCTGATGAAGTTTTGAATAGGCCATTTCAGGATCGACAGATAAGACGATATCTCCTGAGAATTGAATAGATTCTTTTCCTTCAATGTAAGATGCATTATTATTGTCACTTAGATTAAAGTAAACTCGGGTGGTTTCACTTATAGAAACCGTTGGCGCAAAAATGGAGGAGGAAAAAACTGTTGGAGATATGGTGAGTTTCCCGCCTGTGGTGGAAAGTGTGTCTGCTTTGACGACCCCCGTCGTGTTGAGCGTGCCACTTTCTAGGCGAAGGTTTCCTTGATAGTTCTGCGCATTCTGTATTTGGACGTCTCCTTGAGAAATGTTTATATCGTTTGCTAGAGTTGTGCCGCCGAGGTCGAAGATCCCCTGCATGGCATGAATCGCTCCGGTTCCAAGAGCGTTGTTAGAAACGATTTTCAATGTCCCTCCTTGAAGAAAGGTCCCTCCTGTATAGGTATTGTCATTGAACAGATAGAGCGTTCCTTCTCCTGCTTTAATCAGATCCATTCCTCCTGTTAGGCTCCCTAGACCGGTGAAATAGTAATTCTGGTCGCTGGCAATGGTAATTCGGGAGGGTGCTAGCGTTCCCACCAGATTGATTCGGTGTTCTTTTCCGGATGTCTGGTTTGTGAAAAAGACGTTTCTGCCGTCCTCATAATAGCTGTTCCATCCACGGTTGTTGGCAAATGCTGTCCAGCCTGCATCTCTTCCGGGAATCTCTCCAGGTTCATGGGATGTCGTCCAGTCCGAATTGGAACCATTCCAGTATAAACCGGAAGCAGAATACTCTTCATGAAGTGCCATGAGGCTTTCGGATGCCATAAGGTAGTTGTAAGAACGAATGAAAGCTCCTACATCTAAATAATCATGGAGATAATAGCAAATTTCCCCGTTTATCGGATTTGATACCAGGGATGCCTCATATTTCGTGAGTTTCATTCGGGAATAATCATAGTCCTCAAGATTGGAAGATTCATCATCTGAGTCGGCAAGGTAGAAAGCGGTGATATGGCCGTTTTCATCCGTTTCTACTCCCCATGCTGTAACGGCGTGGGATATCCATGCATCAGTATTGTAGATGGATAATCCGATCGGTCCGTAGTGGCGTAAAGCGTTAATAATAGAGGAATCCTGATTATTGGTAGGTAGATCGTCCGGGGAGCAACACTTTTCATCATCTGCGTACCAATCTTTCCAGAATCCCGCCTGAATAGAACTTGCCCGCTCCGTGGGTAGAAGCGGGTCTTTTTCTCCTGAAAACCACCAGTTGCAAGCGGCTGCAATATGACTCCCTTTATCCTGAAATGAGTCTCGAAATGCTTGAAAAATCCGCGAATAACTCCAGTCCCCATTAATAGTTCCATTGGGTAGTTCGGCTTCCCCTTGGTAAAAAACTCCGTATTTTGCTTGAAAATACTGGATCATGTTAGATGCGGAAGCTGCCCAGCATAGATTTTCATCTCGAATCCAGCTTTTGTTGATGTCATAAAAGCCTCCGTCTGGGCTGACCCCTGCTGGCATAATTGTTTCTCCATTCGCTGTGAGATGGGTCGCGAACAACAGCGGTATCAAAAATTGAGATGAGTTCATATTAATGACACAAGGGTGAAAAACTATAGGAAATCATAGAAAATATAATGTTTGTGTCAACGCCATAGCAACGGAAGAGAATGGAGCCTTTATTCCCTTGAATTGAATGAAAAAGGGCTCTTTTAGTCTTATGTTTTTGTCGAGTTCTTAGAAAGCTTGAATCCGTTTTTTGCCATACGTTTGACGGTGGGGACTGAGATTTGAAGCCGTCGGTAAAACAATAGTAGTGCTGTGCCCGTTCTTCTACCCACGCCTTATAAAGACTTGTCTATATAATACGAGAGACCGCTCCATCAATAAATGAAGCGGCCTCTCGTATGGAGATGATTTTTGTTTGGCAGAATCTCTTGCCTGTTTTTTGCGATGAATCCCGATGATGATTGCCTAATAAGCAAAATGGTAAATAAAAACCAATCTCTTTTCGGCTGAAAAAGAGTCTCCGGGTTCTTCGAAGGCAAAAGACGTATTCTGCCTTATTGCATGGATCTGCCCATGGCTTCTACGTCTCTCCCAATCCCGTTGATCGTGTTGCAGGAGGCGAGACCGAGGGCTGAGACGAGCACAAGAATGGCAAGTTTGATAGTCATTGGTGGAATAGTGAAGTGTGAAGTTCTTATCTTAGTCGGATCCGATGGCATTGTCAATGAAGCCGAATGTCCTCAAATCCAACTTGTTTTTTTATTTCATTTCTACAACGGCTTTTTCGCCTTTTTTGAGCTCCAATTCCCGAAGTAACAGAAAGTCATTGCTCAGTCGTCCGAGTTGATCCACTGGCGTGGTGTTTTCTCCAATGGTCACAGTCGCTTTTTGGGCGGTAATTCTGTTAGGAAACCAAACTCCCAAACGTGCCTTGGTATCTTTTTTGGCAATGATCGTAAAGCCTTTGGCGGCGTCTGTTGGGTCATTCCAGACAATGTGCCATGGAGATGGCGTGCGGGTTTCATCCAAACGGGCTATCCATGCAGGGTCTCCGTAAAAGGCTACGGTATCTCGGTCATGGATGAGTCCAAGCTGATCTTTTCCCATGCCGTAGCCGGCGGCATTCATGGATTTGGCAAACTCGGGGTCATTCTGGATACCATTGATTTCAGAGGCGTTGAAATGGATATCGATGAGTTTGGGAAAGCGATTCAGCGTTTCATCTAAAATGAACTGGTTGTTTAAGTACCATGCTTCTGCCAAACTGGATGTATCATGATTCCCAAATAAAAGATCCAATGTCCCCCAGCCTCCTTTGCCGTACCAGGAGGGAACGGTGTATCCTACCATTTGATTGAAGCCGTAATGGCTTAGTGCCGTTACAACCATGGAGTTTTTAGTGTTTTTGGCGTCTCCTATCAGGCAGTTGCCGGCGGCTACCCAGACGGCGGGTACTGGTTTCGCTTGGATGACCGGTGCTTTACTTCTTTCAAGGAAGGAGATCAGGTCGTTCTCTTTTCCGTTAAAGATGACTCCGCTTAGGAAGGTCGTGAATTCACTGAATTGTTTTTTGTTCAGTGCATAGAATCGATTGTTGCCTGATACGATGATTCCTTTGCCAAAGGGCATTTCTAGGTTGAACTGGGTCGCATGTGAGGCTGTGACAAAAAGCTGTGGGGAATAGCGTTTCCAGTATTCCATGAGCTTGGGGGTGACTCCCAAAGAGGTTTCGTCTCCTTGCTCTTGTTCTTTCAATCCTTTGTCGTAGAACTCTGGGCTTGTTTGTCCTGTTCCATTGTGTTGTTCCACAAATTGGAATGGTTGCCAGTCCGTAATACTCATGCTGTCTTTAAATCGGCTGGCGTCCACATTGGTGGTTCCCATGGAACGACTAATGATCAGCGGTTTGCTCTGCGAGATGAGCCTCATGGCATCTTTGGGCGTGTATCCTGTGATAAGTCCCCAAATACAATCTCCAAATGGGTCGTCGTCTAACCGACGGCTTAAGCGATGTAAGTCATTGACAAAAACACGATTGATTTCTTCCGGCCGGGCTACGACTGCCATGTACCGAGGTGCTAACTTTTTAAGAGCGTCTTGTTTGCTGAAAACGGAGTCTTTGTAGGTGACAATAATGCCTTTATATTTGCCGGCTAATTTGGTCGCTACGGATTTCCATTGCGGCATGGCGGCTGTCGCTTCTGAAATGACGACTACGTATCTTTTGTTAATGGCTGGCTTTTTTACGGGAGTCGTAATGGTGGTATGGATACAAAAAGCCGCCGGAGTGACGGCGGCTTGGGTTGATTCGGCTTGATCCGCCTGCTTTTCTGCAGGCGGTGCTTCTGCTGCCGGGTGATCCGGTAGAATGTTCAGGTTTAGGTATTCTCCCTTGCCAAATATGTCTTTGGCTAGTTTGTTGATTTCTTCTACCGTGATGGATTTGACATCCGGAATGCTTTCTTTTTGTTGTTGTAATCTCTTGGGATTGGCTTGCGAGTCTCTCAGAACAGAACTCCAGTACCCATTGTCGCGCTGAGAGCGTTCCATCGAGTTCAAAATAGGATTCCGTGCCCGATTTAGTTCGTCTTGGGTAATATTGCCTTTGCCAAGGTTGTTTGCAATTTTCGCAATCGCTTGGCGAACGGCTTCTTTATTGCGCATGACTCCGGAACTCAGCATGATGATGTAACCGTCATCCGGGTACGTTTCTTTGACATTCAGACCGGAGGATGGTGAGTATGTTTCTCCCATGTCTTCTCTCAGTCCTTTGAAAACGCGATCGTAGAAGACTGCTTTGAGCATATTCAGCCGGCGAACCATCTTCTTGTCTTCTCCTCCCGGTGTTTTCCAGAAAAGGCATACGAGGGTTTTATCAATGGATGAATCGTAGGTCAGATCTTTGGAGAAATTAAACTTCACCATATCCGGATGCCGTAGCTGTTCATCTGGTTTTGTCGGGGCTTCCGCTCGTTTGGGGATGGCTCCTACCGTGCGTTGTAGCATGGGGATGATGTCTTCCGTCTTGAAGTCACCGGTAACGGTTACTTCCATATAATTGTTCTTAAGCGGCGCATCCACCCAGTTCTGAACATCTTTGATTTGGTAGGAGTTTAGTTGTTCTTGGGTCGGGAAGGTGAAGCGCGGATTGTTTTTATATAAAACCGCTGGTACTTGCTGCTTCATGGCTCCATTGGCATCATGATTCAGCTTGTTGTACATCATGGGAATGTACCGACGGAACATGGTCTCTCCGTCTGGGCGGTAACCGGGGTACATCAAGTAGGCCGTTTGGAGCTGTAGCTGTGTTTCTAGGTCTTTCTTGTTGGTATTCCCGGAGATGAGGAAGTTGCGATCCGTGACGGAGAAGTTGACGCCTACTTTTTTCCCGGCCATGATGGCGGCTAGTTCATCGTTGGAGTGGTCTTTTAACCCTCCGCCATTCATGACGGCTCCGGTGAAAAGTTCCAACCCTGTGGCTTTTTCTGGTCTGCTGAGTTCCCCTCCGTCTACCGCAAAGGTAATATTGATGGAATCTTTGTCAAAGATCGTGGGCTTCAGATTGACGCGTACTCCGTTGGAAAGGGTAAGTTGGGTTACTCCCATGTCTGCCTTTTCCTGCTGTGCAATGATGTCGCCGGGTTTCCCAAATTGATAGGAAAATGCTTTGCGGGCATGGGCACGATAGGGTTCTACCTTGGCTGATTGGGAGGCCTTATATGTCTGCATGATTTCAGCAGCTCCTTGAGGATTTTCCTTGTTGGAGGTGACAATAAGGCGCGGTATTGCTCCGTTCCATGCTTGCTTCAATGCTGCCTGGCATTGTTCGGGCGTCAGTTTTTCCACCACTTCTCGGGAGATGTTCCAGTTTTCTTGCGGTGTGGTGAATACTTTGTCTTTGGCTACACTTTTTACAATGGCGGATGCCAGGTCTTCTGACTTGATGGTAGGCCAGGTTTTGATGGCATTTTCCGCTGCTGCGGTGATGTTGCTGCGTGCTTCTGTTAGTTCGTCTTGATTGAACCCATATTCAATGGCTCTGCGTAGCTCTTGCTCAATGGCGGTTAGAGCTTGTTTCCAATTGCTGAAGTCGGCTTGCGTTTGGATCGTGTCCATTTCTGCCGCTGCCATGACGTCTGAGCGTTCTCCTCCCGCCCTAATGAATGGGCAGTTGGGATTCTTGGCCATCTTTTCCAGACGGCGATTTAACATGATGTAGGCAACGTCTAAGGGTATATCTTTGTTTCTCTCAGCAATGGTGTCCGGATTGTTGACATAGGGCCGCACAAGGTTGATGCTGATTTCTGTACTGGTGGCTTCTTTGTTGGTAATCCAGTTCGCAGTGGGGGCGGAAACTGTTTTGAGCGTCCCTTTATTTGTCTGGAAGGAATAATTGTCTTTCTTTAGGGTGCTAAAGTATTGTTCTGCCCATGCTTTGCCTTGTTCTGGCGTGATGTCCCCGGCAATGACTAGTTGCATCTGGCTGGGGACGTAATGCGTCTGGTAATAGTTGATGAACTTTTCTCTTGGTGCTGTACGAATGACTTCCAGGGTGCCGATCGGATACCGATGGGGAATCTGGGTGCCGTCAAGAAGGATAGCTAAAACTTCTTTCATCACCCGGTAACTCGCAGAGTCTCGTGCTTTGTATTCACTGGTGATGATGCCTCGTTCTGCATTCACGGCACTTTCTTCCAGTAGGGCTCCGTCTGCAAAATCTCTCATGATGGTAAAGGCCAGATTGACCGTTGACTCTTTCATGCTGGGTACGTCCATCATGTACACGGTTTCATCAAAGGCCGTGTATGCATTGGCATCTCCTCCTAGTCCCAGGCCTTCTTTCTGCATGGCGGGTATCATTTCCCCTCGCTTGAAATGCTTGCTCCCGTTGAAGACCATGTGTTCCAAAAAGTGGGAGACTCCCTGTATATCATCAGATTCGTTCAGAGATCCGGTGTTGACTCGCAGACGAATACTGAAGCGGCCTTTAGGCTCTGCATTCGGTCGAATAAAGTAGGTTAACCCGTTAGGGAGTTTCCCTTTGATAAGCTGAGGATCTTGTTGGGGAATTCCCGCCTCTGTTGAGGTGCTGACGGTGGAGGTTACTTTTTGCTCTGATGCTGCTTCTGCCGGAGAATGCGCAGAAAGAAGGCATGCAATAGCCAGAATGGAAGTGATGGTAAATGACTTCATGAGAGAAAATACTGCTCTTTGTTTCACATGATTTTGCAGGTAAGTCAAGCTGGCTTCCCTGCATAAAAGAGGTCTGAATTCAATACGGTTAAAATAGATGTGGGCTCAGAAGAGTCCGTCGGAGCTCCATTCATCCCGGGGTTTGGCTTTTGAAATGTCACAGATGCGGTCAATGCATCGATCCCAGTTCTCTTGCCCTTGGCAAATTTCAACTTCTATGCGAAGAAAGTAAATAGGAACTTCCGGGTCTTCTTCTGGCTTTTCCAGACGCACGGCGTCTTTTTCTGTTGTGACTATCATGTCCATGGCTCGATCCGCACACCGATCATAGAATTCTTGTAGTTCTGATTGTTCAAACCAGTGGTGATCCGGAAATCTGTGGCAGATTTCTACATGGGCTCCCAAATTTCGAATGGAGTTTTCAAAGCTTTCCGGCCGCGCAATTCCGCTGAGGCACGCTACCCATTTGTTTTGCAGGGCTTCCAGCGGAAGTCGTTCTCCGGTGAAGACGTTTTCCAGATAGCGTGGCCCGTGGTTGCTGACAATGATTTCTGCAACGGGATTATACTTCCGAATGGTCGCGATGAGCTCATCTTGGGGCTTGCCTCCACATTTTGTTAAAATAATGTAGCTGGCTCGGGCTAGGCTGCTTTTAGGTTCTCTCAGCGTGCCTCGAGGGAGCATGGCTCCGGTCCCAAAGGGTGCTCCACAGTCTACTAGCACAATATCCAGTTCGTGCGCTAGTTTGAGGTATTGCATCCCATCGTCTAGTAATAGGGTGTCGCATCCCAGATGTTCTATGGCAAAGATCCCGGATTTGATGCGGTTTTTATCAACAAGTACGGCTACCCCATCTAGATTTTTGGCAAGCATGAATGGTTCATCGCCGGAATACAACGGCCCTAGGTAACGGGTTGTCCCGTCACTGGCTATTTTAGGCATGTTTTCCGGTTGTTGGCCGTTTGCGTCTACCCATTCTTGTGGCTGATCTAGGTCTGCACTTTTATACCCACGGGTAAGAATAGCTACTTGACGCCCTCGTTGGGTGAGGGTTCGGGCTAATAGTTCTACTACGGGCGTTTTCCCCGTGCCTCCTACGGTAATGTTCCCTACACTGACAACCAGAGTCCCTAGTCTGGCTTGTTTGGCAATGCTGGAATGGAAGAGGTACAGTCGGGTCAGGACGACGAGTTTAAACAGCCACGATGCTCCTCGTAGGATCATGCGCATCATGGTGGCTCGAAAGCCTTTGGCTCGACCAAAGATAACTTCCGTCCCCCACTCTTCAAACTCTTCTGCTCTGGATTTCATCGTAATCCCGGCTCTGTCTCTTGTATCTTTTTTTAGTGAAGTATGCGATGGCAGCTGTCGCAGTAAACGATTTCGTGTCCACCCAGTACTTTCATGCGGGTGTTGTCTGTGATAATCATGTGGCATCCGCCGCAGTGGCCTTTTTCATCCATAGGCACAATGACGGGGACTCCTTTGCTTTTAATCATGCGCTCGTATTCCATCAGGGATACTTCCGGAACGGCTGTGGCTAGCTCTTTCCGTTCTGTCTGCAATTGGTTCAGAAGCTTGTTGTCTGTTTCTTCTGTCCTGTCAAAACGTGCTAGTGTTTCTTCTTGTTCTCGCTGGGCTTCTTTTGCCCGGTTGATTGTTGCTTCTAGTTCTGCTTTGGCTGTTTCCAGCTGTTCCATCAGTTCCAGTTCCGTCGTCTCTAACGTTTCAATGGCGGCTTCGGTTTTTTCTATCTCTTGAATACTCATTTGGTATTCTTCATTTTTCCGGGTGTTGGACTGAAGAGTTCTCATTTTGCCGATATAGGTGCGTTTAGCATCAATGGCGGCTTCTTGCTCTCGTATGCTTTTTTCTATGTTGGCTACCGTTTGCTTGGCTGCCAATGCTTTTTGTTTGATTGATTCCATCTGGCGTACCAGACGTGCCCTCTGTTCCGGCAGGGTGCTTAGTGCTTTCCGAAGCTTGGCTATTTGCATGTCCTTTGCTTGGAGGATCAGCAATTGGTCTAAATCGGCATGATTCATCGTCTGCTAGTCTAGCATGCCCCCTTTGTTAGGGAAAAGATTTTTTCTTGGCTCAGTCGTTTTGCTCCGTTCCTGTTGGGCGGTCGATCTCCAACGGTGAGGAATGGTTTTTCTGTTGCTCATAGAGTATTTTCAACAGGGCTTTTTGTTGCTCCGGTGTGCTTGTCGGGGAGAATTTCGGAACGGAGATGTTCCGGTATAGCTGAGCTCGTTCTTGTTCTTGTTGACGTTGTTGCCACCATCGAAAAATACATAGGGCTAGTACACAAATGCTGACGTATGCCAGTACCTTGTATGAATGACGGGGGGTGGGCATGGAGTTCCTGCAACGGCGGGTTGTTGACAAGGAAACTTAAAATCCCAAGGCTTCTCTTTGCCAATTCATCAGGGAGGCGATACCTTGTTCCCGATTTTCCGCAATAGTTTCTAGTGAGGCTCGGGTAATCAAAAATGAGCCTTCTATCCCCAGCTCTTCTGCTTTTTGATCCCGAAGCTTACACAGTTCCGCAAGGTTGTCTTCAAATTGATCGGAGTGTTGCCGTCTGGGCATACGGGGCCGAATGGGGTAGTCGTCTTCATCCAGAAGATAGAAGCGCTGTACTGCATCCATGAATCGACTGCGCCTGTGGGAATGAAAACGGGGAGAGGGGGTGATGGGGTGTTGTTCTTGAAGTTCTAAACTCCAATGAATCAGGTCGGCATTGGAGCAGACCATGAAGGCGGGTTTATCCCAGACTTTGGCTTCAGAGTCTCGCCAGTTCCATAGTTCGCGAAGGGCTGCTAGTCCTTTTCTGTTTAATTTGCCACTGCCTTGGATACGCCATGGATCTTGATGGCCCATCATGTGTCGTTCTCTGGCTCGATCCATGGAGTGTTTGCATATTTCTTCAAACCAGCTTATACGACCTTTTTCTCGGAGGGCAGCTGTAAGTTGATCTGCCATATCCAGCATATAATTAACGTCGTTTAAGGCGTAGGTGATCATGGTCTGGGAAAGGGGTCTCCGTGCCCAGTCTGCTTTTTGAGAGGTCTTGCTCAGGGTTATCCCGTAAAAGTGTTCGACCAGGGCTGCTAGGCCAAATTGCCGAAATCCTAGCAGGCGTGAGGCCGTTTGGGTGTCCCAAATCATGGCTGGTAGGGTCTCCCAGGCATTCAAAAAGAGACACATATCGTAGTCCGCTCCATGCATCCATACTTCTGATTCTTGCAACCAGTTGTAGAATGGACTCATGTCTTCAATGGAAAGAGGATCGATCAAGCAGGAGCCTGTGGCATCTGCATACTGGATCAAACAGATTTTTTCTTGATAACGGTGCAGGCTGTCTGCTTCCAAATCTAGGACGACTCGTCCTCTTGGTTGTTTCGCAGCTCTTGTTCGCCATTCCAGTAGTTCCTCTTTCTCTCCTATCATCTTATTGCAACGGAGCGGGATTGAATCATGTATCTACACAACGGGCAACTGGAAATGCAAAAAAAGTGCCGATGGGACAATCATGTATTGCCTATTCTTCAGAAATAAGGCACGAAGAATGGCGTATGGAAGAGGAATCTATTGGATCTGATCGAAATCATGGAGAACAACCATTGGACGGATTGATGAAGCGCTGGGGCTTGAATAATCACGATTTGGTGGCAATCTCCTCAGAACAGCTTACTCATAAGCAGGTTCAAAAGGCTCGGCATGGTCGTCAGCTTACGTTAAAAATGATGCAGAAGGTTTGCCGCGCCCTGAATGTGGCCATTTGGGAACGGCTTTCTCCTGATCAAAAGGAACAGTATTTTGAATACATGCATAAGCATTTGTTCAACTATGCCAAGGGGTATGATCCTGATTGGAATGATCCCAATATGGATATGTTGAGTTAATGCTCAAAGGAATGTTAATGAATGGATTTCGCCTGACGCCACCGTTCTTCCATGGTATCCGGCGTTGCTTCTTGCAGTGTAATGCCTTCTCGGGCAAGCAGGCGTTCCATTTCATTAAAGCGTTGCTCAAACTTTTTATTGGCTCCGGCCATAGCGGTTTCTGGGTCGATCCCTTTTTTCCGACATAGGTTAACTACAGAGAATAAAAGGTCTCCTAGTTCTTCCGTAACGTTCGGATTCCCCTCTGGCTCGGATAGGAGTTCTTCGCATTCGGCGGTTTCTTCTTTTACTTTATCAAGTGCCCCTTGGGCGTCTGCCCAGTCAAAGCCTATTTTGGCGGCTTTTTTCTGAAGTTTCCATGCCCGGAGCATGGGCGGTAACCCCTTGCCTGTTCCATGGAGGTAAGGCGTTGTTTCCGCTCCTTTTTCTTGACGCTTAATGTTGTCCCATTGGGTAAGTACGGCTTCGGTTGTGTCTGCGGTTGATTGCGCAAATACATGAGGATGGCGGCGAACTAATTTGTCACTGACTTCTTCCGCTACGTCTTCGAATCTGAAGCGTCCCGCTTCTTGGGCAATTTCTGCATGAAAAACAACTTGAAGCAGAACGTCTCCCAATTCTTCCCTCAATTGTGTCCAGTCTTCTCGTTGAATGGTGTCTACCACCTCGTAAGCTTCCTCAATCATGTTGGAGATCAAGGATTGATGGGTCTGTTCTGCGTCCCATGGACAGCCATGCGGGGCGCGCAACCGTTTCATGATGGCGATGAGGCGTTGCATCTGAAGGGCTGGCTCGTGGCATTCGATCATTTCAGTGTCGTTCATGACAAGGTCATACTAATCGCGCCGAGGCAGATGACTAGAAAAAATTCCTCTTTACCCGGGCCGGTTCTTCTTTACACTCGCTTTTATGGAAGTTCACACGTGGAAAGAACGCACGGATGAGGGGACCATGGTGTTCAGAGCTTGTCACCATGCCGGTAAGTGGAGGTTGGAATGTGTGCCTAAAGTGGGTCGCGCGGAACGTGATGACGTGGAATGGGTTCATGTCCCGTTTCAACGAGATCATTGGGTGACGTTGCGTGATGTCTTGTGGCGTAAATATCAGCGTAAACGCTGTCCTTGGCGACTTATTGAAGAGATTGATAAGCTTTTGATTGATATGCCGGATGATGGTTCTGATTATCCTTCTGAACTGGAAGAAAAGAGACAGTAGCCATAATAATCCTGCTGTCTCATAGGATGAATTATGTTGGGCGCAGTTTTCAGAGAATGGTTTTCTTGGATATATCCATTTGTTTGTGAATTGTGCGGACGTGGCGGCTTGGATGCTTGTCATGTTTGTCCCGAGTGCCGTAAGAGTTTTTCTCTTATTGAGCCACCTTATTGTGCCGCTTGTGGTAAGCCCCTTGAGGCTGCTTTGATGGATGATGGCTTGTGTTACACTTGTTCAACTGTTCCGCCTTCTTTTACGGAGGCTCGTGCCGCTTATGTGAATGAAGGGGCTCTGAGAGAGCTTTTATTGTCTTTTAAATATGCCGGAGCTGTTTATTTGGCTGGTACCTTCGCTCAAATGATGGCCGATTCCATGCGCCGTAATCCTCATTGGTTTGGGGGTAAAAAACGCTTGATTGTGCCTGTCCCCATGCACCGCCGTAAAAGATTGCGTAGAGGATATAATCAAGCACGGGAATTGGCTGTGCGATTGGGGGCTGAATTGGATTGGCCCTGTGCCGAGGTGCTTAAGCATTTGCCTGATGAACTCCCTCAGGCAAGTCTGGGCAGAAAACAGCGCCTGACCCATGCTCGTAAGGTTTATGCTGCAGATGAAAAAAAATTGAAACGTTGTCCGGTGCAGGGGAGGGATGTGTTATTGGTCGATGATGTTTTTACTACTGGGGCTACTGCTAATGCTTGCGCCAGGATTCTCCTTCGTGCCGGTGCGAGTTCCGTTTGCGTACTGACTTTGGCCAGAACTCATCATTCTTGGCATGCTTGAGTTGTTTTTGCTTTCAGCTCTTTCGTTTCCTTTTTACAATGCCTTGCATGAATCCGGAGTTGATGTTTCGTACTGAAAATGAAGTCATGTTTTATGATACCGATTGCGGGGGCGTTGTTCACAATTTGGCTTATTTACGCATGATTGAGGCTTGCCGTACTAAATTGGGTGCTAAATTGGGGATGGATTATAAAACAATGAGTGAACGCCAGCAATTTGCTGTGGTGGTGCGGCATGAGATTGATTACGTGCGCCCTGCCGTCTTGGGCGATTCTATTGTCACGATTGGCTGGCTTCAGTCTGTGGATCGTGCCCGTTTTTGGTGCGATTTCGAAATGCGCCGTGTTTCTAATGATGACCTTTTGGTGAAGGCTCATCAGCAGCTTGCTCTGGTTCAAATGCCTCAAGGCCGACCAACGCGTATTCCCGCAGAATGGCGTGAACACTGGCTGAATAGTATGAAGAATTGATTTTTTTCAATTCCTTTTCATTTTACTCTTGCCATAATGTTTTTCATGGTGTTTACTGCTCTCGCCTTCTTGGCGAAACATGTGCTTGGGTAGCTCAGTCGGTAGAGCAGTAGACTTTTAATCTATTGGTCCCGGGTTCGAATCCCGGTCCAAGTACCAAATAACCTCTGTAAGTTAACCTCTTACAGAGGTTTCTTTTTTGCCCCTTATCAAGCTCTTGAACGAAACTTCAACCTTGATCGTTCTTATGGATTCATATCCCCCATACTTCCCCCGTCTTCAAAGCTCCTTCTCCTTCTCCC